>DATGNX010000125.1:0-7396 GCA_035306485.1 Burkholderiaceae bacterium | reverse complement strand
AGCAGCTGCCGCCCCGGCCCTGCGCCGGACGGCAGGGCGTCGAAGGCTCCAAGCATCACGGCGCTGCATACGGCCAAGACGACCCATCCCAGCATCACGACCCAATCCGGCAATAGCGAGGACACCATCCACCAGGCCGTGCCCATGAGCAGAATTCCGAAGCTCCATTTCACGCCCTGCATCCACGCGCCCGCCTTGGGTAGCAAGGCGCCGGACGAGGCGCCCAATAGAAGCAAGGGTATGCCGGAACCCCAGGCGAGCGCGAAGAGCGCCGTGCCCCCCAAAACGACATCGCCCGTCTGCGAAATGAACAGCAGCACGCCGGCCAGCGGCGCGGCAACACAAGGACCCACGATCAGCGCCGAAAGCATGCCCATGATGAACACGCCGCCAAAGTGGCCGCCTGGAATGCGCTTCATACGCTCGTTCAGGACGGTCTGCATGGCGGCGGGTGCCTGCAGCGTGAACACATCGAAGGTGGCCAACGCCAGTATGGCGAGCAGCAGCGCGAAGGTGACGAGCACCCACGGCGTCTGCAACCAGATCATCAGGCCGGCGCCCAGCACGCCCGCAAACACCCCCAGTATGGTGTAGATGATCGACATGCCCAGCACGAAGGCTGCGGCGAGTGCCAGTCCGCGGCCTCGCGATAGCGATTTCGCTTTCGTAGCGTCGCCGGCAATGATGGCCATGAGGATAGGCACCATCGGCAAGACACAAGGCGTGAACGCCAGCAACATGCCCAGCAGGAGACTCAGGCCGACGACCTGGAACATGCTGGCCCCTTGCAGCCACTCAGCGAGGCTGGTGTCGCCGAAGTCGAATGGATTCAGGCTCGGCGTGGCGGCTCCGTTGCCGCCTATCGGCTTGCCGTCGCCTCCAAGCACGACGTTCAGCGGCTCAGGCACCCGCGACGTCACGCCCTTCCCTTTCACGGACCAGCCGCCATCGGCCGCCTGAGTAATCTGCAGTTCACGTGTTTCAGGCGGATAGCACAAGCCGGCGTCGGCGCAACCCTGGCTGACAATAGCCAGTGTGACGGGGCTACCGGATGCCGGCAAACCTTCAGTGCCAGCCCGAGCCAAACGCACACGGACGGTCACCTGGCCGTAGTAGACCTCCATGTCCCGCTCGAAGGTTGGGTCGTACTTCACCAGTCCGGGCGGATAGACGGCATCCGCGATCACTCCCTCCGGTGCCTGCAGCTCGAACCGCTCGCGGTACATGTAGTACTCGGGCGCCACTACGTAGTGCAGATCCAGGGTGTCGGCAGCCGACATAGCGGCCGAGAACCGGAAGGCATCTTCCGGATCGAGGAACTCATCCTCCGCTCGCGCGGAATTCAGCACCACACTGCACGCCATCAGCAAGGCGGCAAGGCACCACAGCGCAAATCGGCGGCCGGCTAAGCGCGTGAGGAGACGATGATGGCGGCCAGGGTGAGCCGCGATGGGCGCTGCGTTCGGTGTCTGGGCAAAACGGAATCGATGAATCATTGCTGCTGCCGCGCCTGGACGCGAACCCACTCCATGTAGCTTTGCAGCCCGCCGAGCACGGGCAGAACGAGTAGCTCGGGCACTTCGTAGGGATGTAATTGGCGATACCGCTCAATGAGCGCGGGCACCCGGCCCCGCGTCGTTTTCATGAGCAGGGGAATTTCTTCAGTGCCTTCCAGCTTGTCTTCCCACATGTACATGGACAGGCAGGGCGCGCCAAGGTTCACGCAGGCAGCGAGGTATTCCTCGACCAGCATGTGGGCAATGCGTTTGGCCAAGAGCATGTCGGGGGCGTTGCCGAGCACGACCACGACGTCGTCGGGCTGCTCGTCGGACCCCTGAGCCTGGTAGGTGTGAGCCATCGTGTTCCGTTGCAAGTGCCTGTGATACTTGGCATTTTAGCCGCTGGAATGAAAAAGCCCGCGCCGGTATCCCGGTGCGGGCTTGATCTGGGGCAAGCATGCGGGCCGCGCACGGCCCGCCAACGGAATTATTCCGCTGCGGCTTCCTCTTCCACTTCGGGACGGTCAACCAGTTCCATGTAAGCCATGGGGGCGTTGTCGCCCTGACGGAAACCCATCTTCAGCACGCGGGTGTAGCCGCCGTTACGGGCAGCGTAGCGCGGACCGATGACTTCGAACAGCTTGGTGACGGCGTCGCGGTCACGCAGGCGGGCGAAAGCCAGACGGCGGTTGGCCAGCGTGGGCTCCTTGCCCAGCGTGATCAGCGGCTCGACAACGCGGCGCAGCTCTTTGGCCTTGGGCAGCGTGGTCTTGATCGCTTCGTGCGTCAGCAGAGACACAGCCATGTTGCGGAACATGGCCAGACGGTGGCTGCTGGTGCGGTTGAGTTTACGAAGTCCGTTGCGATGACGCATGATGATTTCCTTTGAATCTTTAAGGCGGTTTCCCGCCGGTTGCCGGCTCTTCTATCAGCTAGGCTGCGGGCCGATGGCTATAGGGTGAAGGGGTGGGATTCTAGCACAAGCCGAATCCCTTTTTTGGGGTCAGTGTTGGGGTCAGACCACGAACTCTTGTGAGATCGTGGTCTGACCCCGTTCTACCGTTTGACCCCGATTTACTTACGGGCGTTCCAGACCGAGGGGCGGCCAGTTCTCGAGCTTCATGCCAAGAGTGAGGCCTCGTGCAGCGAGCACTTCCTTGATCTCGTTGAGCGACTTGCGACCCAGGTTGGGAGTCTTGAGCAGTTCGTTCTCGGTACGCTGAATGAGATCGCCGATGTAGTAGATGTTTTCCGCTTTGAGGCAGTTGGCGGAACGCACCGTGAGCTCGAGATCGTCGACCGGGCGCAGAAGCACCGGATCGATCTGCGGCTTGGCACCGCTGGGAGTCTCGTAGCTTTCGTCGGCGCCTTCCAGCGCGGCGAACACGGACAGCTGATCCATGAGGATACGTGCGGACTGGCGCACGGCTTCTTCAGGGGAGATCACGCCGTCGGTCTCGATGTCGAGAACGAGCTTGTCCAGGTCGGTACGCTGTTCCACACGCGCGCTTTCCACGGCATAGCTAACGCGACGCACAGGGCTGTAAGAGGCGTCCAGAACGATGCGGCCGATGGTGTGGGCGCGGTCGTCTGCCAAGGCGCGAACGTTGCCCGGCACATAGCCGCGGCCTTGCTCGACCTTGATCTGCATTTCCAGCTTGCCGGCTTCAGTCAGCGTGGCGATCACGTGATCCGGATTGACGATTTCGACGTCGTGCGGCAGATCGATGTCCGCTGCGGTGACCACACCGGTGCCCTGACGACGCAGGGTCAGGGTGACTTCCTCGCGGTTATGGAGCTTGAACACCACGCCCTTGAGGTTCAGCAGGATGTCGACCACGTCCTCGCGCACGCCAGGCAGCGTGGAGTATTCGTGGACCACGCCCGTGATCTGCACTTCGGTGGGCGCGTAGCCGGTCATGGAAGACAGCAGAATGCGCCGCAGGGCGTTACCCAGCGTGTGGCCATAACCGCGTTCGAACGGCTCCATGATCACCTTAGCGTGGTTCTTGCCCACCGGTTCGACTTCAATGGAGCGCGGCTTCAGAAAACCCTGAGACATGTATGTTCCTTTATCAATACCCTCGGCTCGTTACACCGATAAGGCTGACGTTCGGCAAAGCCCACCATCCGCAATATGGAATGGTGGGCCGAAAACAAGGCAACGGTATCCTTCGACGAAGGACCCGTTGCCTCGGAATTAACGCGAGTACAGTTCGACGACCATCGATTCGTTGATGTCGCGAGCGACGTCGGCGCGGTCCGGTGCCTGCTTGAAGGTGCCGACCAGCTTATTCGTGTCGACTTCAACCCACTGCGGCAGACCTTGGCCGCTGGCCAGATCGAGCGCTTCCTTGATGCGAGCCTGGCCCTTGGCCTTCTCACGCACGGAAACGACGTCGCCGGCCTTCAGCAGCATGGAGGCGATGTCGGCGGTACGGCCGTTCACCTCGATGGCGCGGTGGTTCACCAGCTGGCGAGCTTCAGCGCGCGTGGAGCCGAAACCCATGCGGTAAACGACGTTGTCCAGACGCGATTCGAGCAGCTGGATGAGGGTCTCACCCGTGTTGCCGCGGCGGCGTTCGGCTTCAACGAAGTACTTGCGGAATTGCTTTTCCAGCACACCGTACATGCGCTTCAGCTTCTGCTTTTCGCGCAGCTGCAGGCCGAAATCCGAAGTGCGCGCACCCGAGGTACGGCCATGCTGACCGGGCTTGGATTCGAACTTGCACTTGGAATCCAGCGAACGGCGAGCGCTCTTCAGAAACAGATCAGTACCCTCGCGACGCGAGAGCTTGCACTTAGGTCCAATATAACGTGCCAAGATGCTTCCCCTTAAATGCGACGACGCTTGGGCGGACGGCAGCCGTTATGCGGCACAGGCGTCACGTCCGAAATGCTGGTGATCTTGATGCCCAGGGCGTTCAGAGAGCGAATCGAGGATTCGCGGCCCGGACCCGGTCCCTTCACGAGCACGTCGAGCGTCTTGATGCCGTATTCCATTGCTTGGCGTCCGGCCTGTTCGGCAGCAACCTGTGCGGCGAACGGCGTGGACTTGCGCGAGCCCTTGAACCCGGCACCACCAGCGGTCGCCCACGACAGGGTGTTGCCCTGACGGTCGGTGATGGTGATGATAGTGTTGTTGAAAGAAGCGTGGACGTGCGCGATGCCGTCGGAAACACTCTTCTTGACCTTCTTGCGAGCGCGCGAGGCGCTGCTGGTGGAAGCTTTTGCCATCTTCTAGTCCTCGATTATTTCTTCAGGGAAGCAGCGGCGCGACGCGGTCCCTTGCGGGTACGGGCGTTGGTGCGGGTACGCTGTCCACGCACGGGCAGACCACGCTTGTGGCGCATGCCGCGGTAGGTTCCCAGGTCGACCAGGCGCTTGATCGACAGTTGCACTTCACGACGCAGATCGCCTTCGACGGTGAAGCTGCCGACCTGCTCGCGAATGCGCTCGAGTTCGCTGTCGGTGAGGTCTTTCACTTTCTTGGAATACTCGATACCGGCGGCTTCGCAGATCTTGCGCGCGCGGGTACGACCAATACCAAAAATCGCGGTAAGTCCGATTTCGGCGTGTTGATGCGGCGGAATGTTGATGCCAGCAATACGGGCCATGACTGTTCCTTGTTAAATCCGTTGCGTTTCGGCGATTAGCCTTGACGCTGCTTATGACGTGGGTCGGTGCAGATGACGCGCACCACGCCGTGACGTTTAATGATCTTGCAGTTGCGGCAGATCCGCTTTACCGATGCCATTACCTTCATGGGTTGCTCCTAGTTTCCTGTAACCGGCCGCTTATTTAGAGCGGAAGACAATTCTGGCGCGAGACAGATCATAGGGCGTGAGCTCCACTGTGACCTTGTCACCCGGCAGAATCCGGATGTAATGCATACGCATCTTGCCCGAGATGTGGCCTAAAACTACGTGGCCATTTTCCAGCTTGACGCGAAAAGTTGCGTTGGGAAGGTTCTCGAGAACCTCACCTTGCATTTGTATGACGTCGTCTTTTGCCATTCTCGTTTTACCGCATTGGCAGTCCCGCACCCTTGAAGTTGGCCTTCTTGAGCAGCGAGTCGTACTGGTGAGACATCATGTAAGCCTGGGCCTGAGCCATGAAATCCATGGTCACCACCACGATAATTAATAGAGAGGTTCCGCCGAAGTAAAACGGTACATTCCAGCGCGCCTGCATAAGCTCGGGCAACAAGCACACCAAGGTTATGTAGATGGCTCCTGCCAGCGTCAGACGCATGAGTATCTTGTCGATATAGCGAGAGGTTTGCTCGCCGGGACGGATACCTGGAACAAATGCGCCGCTTTTCTTCAGGTTATCTGCGGTTTCCCGGCTATTGAACACCAAGGCCGTATAGAAAAAGCAAAAGAAGATGATGGCAGCGGAATACAACGTTATATATAACGGCTGGCCCGGCGACAAGACGGCAGCCAGGTCTCCCAGCCAACGCATGTTGGGATTGCTGGAGAACCAGCTGGTCACCGTTGCGGGCAGCAAAATGATCGATGAGGCGAAAATGGGGGGAATGACACCCGACATGTTCAGCTTCAGCGGCAAGTGCGAGCTTTGCCCACCGTATATCTTGTTGCCCACCTGGCGCTTGGCGTAGTTGACCGTTATCCGGCGCTGGCCGCGTTCCACGAAGACGACGAAGTAGGTAACGGCCACCACCAGCACGAAGATGAACAGTGCCGACAGCACGGACATCGAATCGGTACGTACCAGATCAAGCATACCGGCCAATGCGCTTGGCAGACCCGCCACGATACCGGCAAAAATCAGTATCGAAATACCGTTGCCCATACCGCGTTCGGTAATCTGTTCGCCCAGCCACATGATGAACATGGTGCCAGTAACCAGGGTCACAATCGTAGTAAAGCGGAACATCATGCCCGGGTCGATGACCAGGCCCGGCTGCGACTCAAGGGCGACCGAAATACCGACCGCCTGTATCAAGGCCAGAAACACCGTGCCGTAACGGGTGTACTGGGTGATCTTGCGTCGCCCCGATTCGCCCTCTTTCTTGATCGCTTCCAGGGTAGGGACCACGACCGCCATCAATTGCATGATGATGGACGCGGAAATATACGGCATGATACCCAGCGCAAAAACGGAGAACCGTTCCAGCGCGCCGCCCGAGAACATGTTGAACAAGCCCAGGATACCGCCCTGGTTTTGCTGGAACATCTCGGCCAGTGCGTCGGGATTGATCCCCGGCACGGGTATATGCGTTCCCAATCGATAGACCACCAGGGCGAGCACCAGGAACACGATACGGCGCTTGAGGTCGCTGTATCGAGAGCCTGACTTACTCTGTGCCTGAGCTTTAGCCACCGTTACCCCTTAATCCAGCGAGCCGCCGGCAGCTTCGATTGCGGCACGTGCACCAGCCGTTGCGGCGATCCCTTTCAGGACGACCTTGCGCGACAATTCGCCGGACTTGATGACTTTGGCGTAGCGTACGGCCTGGCCCACGATGCCCGCTTGCTTCAGAACTTGCACGTCGATTTCGTCGACGGGCAGGCGCTCGAGGTCGGACAGGCGGACTTCAGCAGACAGATGCCGGCCCAGAGGCGTAAAACCGCGCTTCGGCAAGCGGCGTTGCAAAGGCATTTGACCGCCTTCGAAGCCGACCTTGTGGAAGCCGCCGGTACGCGACTTCTGGCCCTTGTGACCACGGCCGGCGGTTTTACCCAGACCGGAGCCGATGCCGCGACCGACGCGGCGCTTGGCGTGCTTGGCGCCTTCGGCCGGCTTTAGCGTATTAAGTTGAGTTTCTGACATCCCGATTCCTTTCAGGCTTCCGAGACGGTAACGAGGTAATCCACCTTGCGGATCATCCCACGCACCTCGGGCGTATCGATCAACACACGGCTGCTGTT
>DATGNX010000124.1:0-13218 GCA_035306485.1 Burkholderiaceae bacterium | reverse complement strand
CTGGTGGGTCTGCCAGCCGGTGCGACGCCTGATGGATGCCTTCCGTTCGATCAATGAAATGGTCTTCGCCATGCTGTTCGTGGTGGCGGTGGGGCTGGGCCCGTTTGCCGGCGTCATGGCGCTGTTCGTCGGTACGACCGGCGTGCTGGCCAAGCTTTTTGCCGAAGCGGTCGAGGCGATTGAGCCAGGCCCTGTCGAAGGGGTGAGGGCGACGGGTTCCAGCAGCTTGCAGGAGATCATTTATGGCGTGATCCCGCAGGTCATGCCTTTGTGGATCTCGTACGCGCTGTATCGCTTCGAATCGAATGTGAGGTCGGCCACGGTCGTGGGCATGGTGGGCGCGGGCGGCATCGGCGTGATGCTGTGGGAAGCCATACGCGGTTTTCAGATGGCGGAGACCTGCGCCATCTTGATCATCATCATCGTAGCGGTCAGCTGTATAGACGTTGTGTCCCAGCGACTGCGTAAACACTTCGTTTAGGAATGTGAAGAGCGGCCCTCGCCGCCTTCGAACCAACATGTCTAGACAACACAATGATCGGGAATCGGCTGACGAACGGCGTCCCCTCTATCTGAGCCTGGCGGACACCCTTCGGGAGCGGCTGGCCAACTATAACGCCGGTGAATACCTGCCTTCCGAAGTGGTGCTGGCCGATCAGTTTCAGGTCAATCGCCACACCTTACGTCGTGCAATGGACGAGCTGATCGCGGAAGGGAGGGTCTTGCGGCGCAAGGGCCGTGGCACTTGCGTGTTGCCGTCACCCATTGTTTATCCGCTGGACGCCCAAAGCGCGCACAGCGCCACGCTGGAAGGCCTGGGCTTGCAGTCTACTGCCTTGCTTCTGGACAAGCGGGTCCGGTCCGCCAAATCCGACGAGATCGCCGACTTAAGGCTGGGGCCCCACGAGCGAGTTGTTGAGTTCGACACCTTGCGCCTGGTCGACGACCGCCCCATCAGCCTGATTTCCCATTGTTTTGCCGAGCGGCATGGTGCCCTGATGCGTAGTTATCAGGGTGGCTCTGTGCGCGGGCATCTAGCGCAGCAGGGCGTGGTGCTGCGGCGCGTCTCTACGTTGATTGGCGCGCGTGCGCCAAGTCAGAACGTGGCGTTCCAGCTCATGATGCCGCGCCACACCCCGGTGCTGACCATACGCACGCTTTCGGCGGACCCTGACGGCCGGCCATTCGAGGTATCGCGCAGCCTGTCCCGCGCGGACCGTTTCAATTACCAAGTTGTGTCTGGAGAACATCGTGACGAACAAATCTAGCGGGCAGGCGCTTGCCGCCCATGAACGGCGCCAGCAATGGATGAGGGTCCTGGCCGGCGCTCGCCATCGCTTGCCCGAGTTTGCCGAGGCGTTGCGTTGTGTCGAGCACCGCTACATCCGGCCCGCGGAGACCGGCATGGTCATGGTCCGTGGACGTGCCGGCGGCACGGGCGGCGCCTTCAATCTTGGCGAGATGACGGTGACGCGCTGCGTGGTGCAACTGGCCGACGGTCGCCACGGCTACAGCTATGTCGCCGGCCGGGACAAGCGGCATGCGGAGCTGGCTGCGTTGGCGGATGCACAGTTGCAGGGTGAGGACCAGGCGCTCTGGATGGAGCGCCTGATTGAGCCCTTGCAGCGGGAGCAGCAGGCTGCGCGTGCCGCGGCAGAAGCAAGGAGTGCAGCCACCAAGGTGGATTTCGTGACCATGGTCCGAGGAGATGACTGATGACGCACGCTTCCTTATTGCAGCCGGCGTTTCAAGACTCGGTCCACGCGACACAGCAGGTGTTTCGCAAGGCGCTGGCGGCCATGTCGGAGCCAGGACTTGAGCATGAGGTGACGGGTGCGCCGGCATTAGACCGCCTCGCACCGGCCACTTACGCCTTGTGCCTGAGTTTGTTTGACGCCGATACCCCCATATGGGTGAGTCCGTCCCTGGACTCACCGATGCTGCGTGCGAACCTGGCTTTTCATTGCGGGTGCCCCTTCGTCGATGCGCCTGAAAACGCCGCCTTCGCCCTGGTGGACGAGTCCATGGAAGCGCTCACGGCGTTCAACCCGGGTACGGACCGGGATCCGGATGTCTCATGCACCGTTCTGATCCAAGCAAAAGCGTTGGAAGGCGGTCCAGCCACCACTTGGACCGGACCAGGTGTTTCCGACAGCCGGGCCGTGCACCTTCCTCTTCCCGGCACCCTTTGGGCGCAGCGTTCCGCGCACGGTTTCCCCAAAGGATTGGATTTCTTCATTACCGCAGGCACACGCTTCGTGGGGCTGCCTCGCAGCACGCGTGTCACGCACAACATGCAGGAGGTCGTCTGACATGTACGTCGCAGTGAAAGGAGGCGAGCAGGCAATCGACAACGCTCACGCGCTGCTTGCCCATAAACGGCGCGGAGACCAGTCCGTGCCGGAGTTGTCGGTGGAACAGATACGTCAGCAGATGCCCTTCGCGGTATCGAGGGTCATGGCCGAGGCGTCTTTGTACGACGAGGAATTGGCCGCGCTGGCCGTTAAGCAGGCGGCGGGCGAGCTGCAGGAAGCGATCTTCCTACTGCGCGCCTATCGAACGACCTTGCCGCGTTTCGCTTCCAGCCGTCCTTTGCGCACCGCTGACATGCGTGTGGCGCGTCGGATCTCCGCTGTCTTCAAAGATCTCCCCGGCGGCCAGCGGTTGGGGCCCACCTTCGACTACACGCACCGCCTGCTGGATTTCCGCTTGTTGGCGGAAGGGGAGTCGTCGCCAGACACAGCCGCGGAAACGCAAGGCGCCGAGCCGACGTCGTGCCCGCATGTCGCCGAGATATTGCTCAAGGAAGGCTTGCTGCAGGATGAGCCGGAAAGCGCGGAACGTATTCCCGATATCACGCGCGAACCCACGGATTTTCCGTCAAGCCGTCCCCAACGGCTGCAGGCTCTGGCCCGGGGAGACGAGGGCTTTCTGTTGGCGCTGGCCTACTCCACCCAGCGTGGCTATGGGCGTAATCACCCGTTCGCGGGCGAAATACGTATTGGAGAAGTCGAGGTTTGGGTCGAACCGGAAGAGCTGGATTTTGCGGTGCCTTTGGGTGAGATCGAGGTCACTGAGTGCGAAATGATCACCCAGTTTGTCGGCAGTAAGAATCAGCCGCCGCAGTTCACGCGCGGCTATGGGCTGGCGTTTGGCAATGCCGAACGCAAGGCCATGGCTATGGCGCTTGTCGACAGGGCATTGCGGGCCGCCGAGTTCGATGAAGAGGCCACGTCACCGGCCCAACAAGAGGAGTTCGTGCTGATGCATTGCGACAACGTAGAAGCGGCGGGCTTTGTGTCGCATCTGAAGCTGCCGCACTACGTCGATTTTCAGTCCGAGCTGGACCTGATCCGCAAGATGCGTCGCGAAGCCGACGCGGAAACCGAAGCGCTTGATGAAAAGGAAGTTGCAGCATGAGCGATGAAAAGGAACGGAGCCACGACTCGCGAGGCGGGAACGATGAGCCCGGCTACAACTTTGCCTACCTGGACGAGCAGACCAAGCGCAGTCTGCGCAGAGGCTTGCTGAAGGCGGTGGCTATCCCGGGGTATCAGGTGCCCTTCGGTGGACGCGAGATGCCGCTGCCGTATGGCTGGGGCACGGGCGGTATGCAGGTGACCGCCGCCATACTGGGACGCGACGACGTGCTCAAGGTGATCGACCAGGGCGCGGACGACACGACTAATGCCGTTTCGATCCGCCGCTTCTTCCAGCGGACGGCCGGTGTGGACACGACGCTACGCACGGACGAGGCCTCCATCATTCAGACGCGGCACCGCATTCCGGAGACTGACTTGAAGCCTGGACAGATCATGGTCTTCCAGGTGCCGATCCCGGAGCCGCTGCGTTTCATCGAGCCTTCGGACTCCGAAACGCGCGCTATGCACGCGCTAAACGATTACGGCGTGATGCATGTGAAGCTGTATGAGGATATCGCGCGCTACGGGCACATTGCCACCGCTTACGCCTACCCGGTCATGGTCGATGGGCGCTACGTCATGGACCCGTCGCCGATTCCAAAGTTCGACAACCCCAAGCTGCACATGAGCCCCGCCCTGATGCTGTTCGGCGCCGGCCGTGAAAAGCGGCTCTATGCCGTGCCGCCGTACACCCGCGTCGAGAGCTTGGACTTCGAGGATCACCCCTTCGAGCTGCCGCGCTGGGAGCACAGCTGCGCATTCTGCGGCAGCACCGAGTCATATCTGGACGAACTCATCGTGGACGACGAGGGGACACGCGAGTTTGTGTGTTCCGACACCGATTATTGCAGCCAGCGCAGTAAGCGCCAGGAGATCGCGGCATGACGCTACTTTCCAATTGTCCGGATCCGGCCATCGGCGCTGCGGATCCGGTTGCCAGCGCAGCGCAGTGTGCATCTCCGGAACCGCTGCTTTCCGTGCGCAACGTCACACTGCTCTATGGCCCGGAACAGGGTTGCCAGGACGTGACGTTCGACCTGTATCCCGGCGAAGTCCTGGGCGTGGTCGGGGAGTCCGGCTCAGGTAAATCGACGCTGCTGAGCGTGCTTTCCGGCCGCAACCCGCCGGACACAGGCAGCGTCGTCTATCGCGGACAGGACGGCGCCACAGTGGATCTCTATAGCGCAAGCGAAGCCGAGCGTCGACGCCTGCTGCGTACCGAGTGGGGTTTCGTTGAGCAGAACCCTCGGGATGGCTTGCGCATGAACGTGTCGGCGGGGGCGAACATCGGCGAACGTCTGATGGCGCAGGGCGTGCGCCATTACGGTCAGCTTCGTCATGCGGGTTTGCAGTGGTTGCGGCAGGTTGAGATTGACCCGGCTCGCCTTGACGATCCGCCGCGCAGTTTCTCGGGCGGTATGCAGCAGCGCTTGCAGATCGCACGCAATCTGGTGTCGAGCCCACGACTCATGTTCATGGACGAGCCTACAGGCGGTCTCGACGTGTCGGTGCAGGCCCACCTGCTCGATCTGTTACGCGGACTGGTTCGTGAGCTTCAGTTGGCGGTCGTCATTGTGACGCACGATCTCGCCGTGGCGCGCCTTCTGGCGGATCGCCTGATGGTCATGCGCCGCTCGCGCGTGGTCGAGGCCGGCCTGACCGACCAAATCCTTGATGATCCCCAGCATGCGTATAGCCAGCTGCTGGTGTCGTCCGTCTTGCAGCCTTGAGGTTGAACCATGCAAACGATGCAAGCTGTTCTGGAAGTGGAAGGTCTCGTGAAGACCTTCACCCTGCACCCGCAGCACGGCGTGGTGCTCAATGTGCTGCAAAGCGTGGATTTCTCCGTGCTGCCGGGTGAGTGCCTGATACTGCACGGAGAATCCGGCGCCGGTAAATCCACCTTGCTGCGGACGCTTTATGGCAACTACCTGCCGGACTCGGGCAGCATACGCGTGCTTCACGAGGGCCGGCCCGTGGAGCTTGTCGGCGCGCAGCCGCGTCTCATACTGGAACTGCGGCGCAACACGATCGGCTATGTCAGCCAGTTCCTGCGCGTGATTCCGAGAGTCAAGTGCCTGAAGGTCGTGATGGAGCCTGCGCTCGCTCGCGGCATGGATGCCGATCAGGCACAAGAGCGCGCCGAGGACCTGCTACGTCGACTCGGCATACCGGAGCGACTCTGGTCGCTCGCACCGGGCACCTTCTCCGGCGGTGAGCAACAGCGCGTGAACATTGCGCGAAGCTTCATGGTGCATTGGCCCGTGCTCCTGCTCGACGAACCTACGGCGTCGCTGGATGAGGCGAACCGCCGCGTGGTGATCTCGCTGATAGAGGAAGCGCGCCGGGCCGGCTCGGCCGTCATCGCAATCTCCCATGACCCCGCTACACGCGACGCCATTGCGGATCGATACCTGGACATGCAACCCAAGGAGTTGAGCCATGCCTGCTGAACAGATCTTCACCAATGCTCGCGTGGTGACGCGTGATGAGGTGATTCTGGGCACCGTCGCCATACGCGACGGCCTGATACACGATGTCAGCGAGGGAGCGTGCAGTCTCTCGCAAGCGCAAGACCTGCAGGGCGACTATCTGCTGCCCGGTCTGGTCGAATTGCATACGGACAATCTCGAAAAGTTCATGAATCCCCGGCCCGGCGTAGACTGGCCGCCCGAATCGGCCGTGCTGGCTCATGATGCCCAGGTGGTAGCAGCAGGCATCACCACCGTCTTCGATGCCTTGTCGATCGGCGATGTGAATCCCAAAGGCGACCGCTTGCGGCAGTTGCCGGTCATGCAGAACGCCATCAGCCATGCCGTGCAGCATCGGCATACCCGTGCCGATCACCTGCTGCACTTGCGCTGTGAATTGAGTCACGAGAAAACCTTGGACGTGTTCAATGAGTTGGTGGAGAACCCACTGGTGCAGATGGTGTCCGTCATGGACCATTCGCCGGGGCAGCGTCAATTCGTGAAGCTGGAGAAGTACCGTGAGTACTACCAAGGGAAGTATCAGATGAACGACGCCGAGATGGAGGCGTTCATCGAACGGCAGATGGCGAATTCGCGTCGCTACAGTAAGGAATACCGGCAGCGGATTGCCGAAGAATGCCGGCAACGGTCGTTGTCCTTGGCCAGCCATGACGACGCCACAGCAGAGCACGTGCGTGAGTCGGCTGACTACGGGATGTGTATTGCCGAGTTCCCTACGACGGTCGAGGCGGCAAGCCTGAGCCACCAGTTGGGCTTGAAAGTCTTGATGGGCGCGCCCAATATCGTGCGCGGTGGTTCTCACTCAGGTAACGTCGCCGCGGCGGACCTGGCCGCGCAAGGCGTGCTCGACATCCTTTCTAGCGACTACTACCCAGCCAGCCTGTTGCAGGCGGCGCGGCGGCTGGCGGATGAAAGCCCGGACTACGATCTGCCGCGCGCGGTGCGCAGTATCAGCCTGGAGCCGGCGCTCGCGGCCGGCTTGCACGATCGCGGAGAGATCCGCGCAGGCTTGCGAGCCGACCTGGTGCACGTGCAGTCCCACGCACAGCAGTTCGTGGTGCAACACGTGTGGCGCGGTGGACAGCGGGTGTTCTGATGCCGGGGCGGCTCGTTTATCTGATGGGGCCCTCCGGCTCGGGCAAGGACACCGTGTTGCGCGGGCTCGCTCAGCTACTAGGCGCACGCGCCTATCTCGCACCCCGCGTGATCACGCGACCGGCCACCGATACGGAGCCCGGTGCCATTCCCGTGTCGGAGCACGACTTCGTTCGGCTGGAACGCCATGGCGGTCTTGCCATGGCGTGGCGAGCGAACGGCCTGTGTTACGGCATACCTGCAGACATCGATGCCCGGCTGGCGGCGGGTACCGACGTGCTGGTGAACGGTTCCCGCGCATATCTTGCGCAAGCGCGGCGACGCTACCGCGACCTGGTTCCCGTCATGCTGACGGTCGAGGCCGGCATACTGCGCCAGCGACTGATCGCCCGGGGGCGGGAGGATGAAAGGCAGATTGATAGCCGGCTTGCCCGCAACGGGCATTATGGCGGTGTGGCACACGGCGGGCTGGTGCAAGTGGGGGAGGTGCAAGTCGGGGAGACCGGTATTCTCACGCTGGACAATTCGGGCCCGGTCGAGGATACGATACAACGGCTATACCGGTACTTGTATCCGGCCCATTTGACGCGCCTCGCTTCTAAGTTCGCAGGACATTCTCATGCAACTGACTCTGCTGGGCACGGGTGACGCCGCCCAGGTGCCCGTCTATAACTGCGATTGCGCTGCATGCGAGCGCGCCCGGCAGCACACGGCCCATCGACGCGGCCCTTGTTCGGCATTGCTGGAGTTTGACGGAGCGCGTTGGCTGATCGACAGCGGCTTGCCCGATCTAGCCGACAGATTTCCACCGGGCACACTAACCGGCGTGTTGCAGACCCACTATCACGCGGATCACGCTCAGGGGCTGCTGCATTTGCGCTGGGGCACGAATCTGCGTATTCCCGTACTGGGGCCTGCCGACCCGGACGGGCTGGCGGATCTGTACAAGCATCCCGGCATATTGGACTTCTCGCATACGCTGACGGCCTTCCGGAAGGAAGAGCTCGAGGGCGGCGTACGGATGTGCATCAGCTCACCATCACCCGGAAGGGCGGAGGAAGCGGAATCGTCCCGGCCTTCGCGATGCACCGTCACGCCGGTACCGCTTATTCATTCCCGGCCCACCTTCGGATATGTATTTGAAGGCGGCGGCCGACGCTGTGCCTACCTGACCGACACCGTGGGCCTGCCGGAAGACACCGCCGCCTATCTACAGGCGTTGCCGCTAGATGTCCTCGTGTTGGACTGCTCGCTGCCACCCGCAGATGCGACACCGCGCAATCACAATGATCTGACACGGGCTTTGGAAACGGCCGCGTTGCTCTCCCCGAGGCGCACTGTGCTCACGCATATCGGCCATCGCATGGACGCTTGGTTGATGGAGAACGGTCATGCGCTTCCGTCAGGCGTAGAGGCGGGATATGACGGGATGGCGCTCTACTCCACTTGACATAATATGGAAACCTGGTATTTTATACAGTGATAGTGGCGGCGCACGGTGCGCTGCCACGTTGCTTTGGGAGTACGCCATGACAACACCTAAAAAGCGAATCGCGTTCAAAGATGTTGTAGCGCCGCCGCTCAATTGGAAAGCCCCAAGTACGGCCAGTCAGGAAGCCGAGTCTGCAGACACCAAGAAGGATCAGGAAGAGCAGAATTCGGAAAAATAAGGCACTGATTGCCTTAGCGGCCTGAATGAACGCCTGGCGTAGTCGGACACCTTCAGGTGACCGGCGGCCGGGCGTTGTTGCGTCTGGACCTTCCAGATGTGGACGCTAGTGGGTGTATGCTCAGGCGCCCCGAGATTCCAGCTTAAATTGCAGATGTGCTTTCACCGTGGGCCACTCGGCGGCGGTGATGCTATACACGCAAGTGTCGCGCAGCGCCCCGTTGGGCATGCGCTGATGAGCGCGAAGAATGCCGTCCAGCTTGGCGCCCAGGCGTTCGATGGCCCGGCGACTTTGCTGGTTGAAGAAATGTGTGCGGAACTCCACCGCCAGGCAGTTCAGCCGATCGAACGCATGACCCAGCAGCAGCAACTTGGCCTCGGTATTCAAATGCGTGCGTTGCGCACTGCGTGCATACCAGGTTGACCCGATTTCCACCCGGGGCCCCGCCTTGTCGATGTTCATGTATGTGGTCATGCCCACGATGCGCCCAGTGGACCTCTCCACGACGGTAAAAGGCAGCATGCTGCCTGCGGCGTGCAATGCGAGCCTGCGCTCGATCTCCGCGGCCATGCCATCCGGCGAAGGGATGCTGGTATACCAGAGTTCCCACAATCGGCCATCCTTGACGGCCTCGATCAGCCCCGCTTCCTGTGTCTTGCACAAAGGCAGGAGTTCAACGTGTTTTCCGGTAAGTGTGACGGGTTGCAGGACTGGGTGGTGATTCACGGTAGCCGCTTCCTTGGGACAAATGCACAGCGCTACATTCTAGTGCCGGACCATGCGCGCACCAACGGAGTGATAACAGCCCGCGGGCCGGCTGACAGGCCGACCGGCAGGCTGCTGCGCATTCGCCGGGTTCCGGCTCAGGAATGCGTGATTGTGGTGCCGAGCACCTTCATGCATTCACGCATGAAGGCGGCAAGACCGGTCCAGCCCTTGGCTGAAACCATATTGCCGTCCACGTACGCTTCGTGCGGCTTGACGTCGATGTAGGTGCCCCCGGCGAGGATCACCTCGGGCTCGCAGGCGCCAAGCGCTGCGACCTTCTTGCCGCGCACGACGCCATCGACTGCAACGAGGATCTGGACGCCGTGGCAGATGGTGAAGATGGGTTTCTGCGTTTCGTGAAAGTGCCGGACCATGGCCTGGATCCGCTTGTCGGTGCGGATGTATTCGGGGCCGCGTCCGCCCGCGCAATACACGGCATCGTATTCCTCGACGTTGACTTCAGAGAAAGTCTTGTTGATTTCCGCCAAGTGACCGAAACGCTCGATATAGGTCTGATGCCCTTCGAAATCATGGAGCGAGGTCTGGATCATTTCGCCTGCTTTCTTGTCGGGGCAGACAACGTGGACGGTGTGCCCAACGGCTTCCATTCCCTGCTGAAAAACATAGATCTCGTACTCTTCGGTGAATTCACCGCAAAGCATCAGTATTTTCTTACCGCTCATGGAGTCCTCCTCAGGTGTAATCGCGGCCGGGATTCGCACCCGGCCTTTGTATTAGAACGGGCTGTCCGGGAAGTAGAACTGATCGGCATTCTGCGGCGTGATCAGCGGCGCGTCGAGCTTGAAATTGCCGCGCATCGGAGCCTGTCCCGTGAACTGTGCGGCCGTCATGTAGATGGCGGTCTTGATCATCGAAGGCGGGTAGGGCGTCGAGATTGGCGTGACTGGATCGTTTGCCTTCACCAGTTCGATCACGTCCTTCATGCCGTTGCCACCTAGTGCGAACTTGATTTCCTTCCGGCCGGATTGCTTCATGGCCTCCAGCACGCCCAGCAACATGTCGTCGTCGTTGGCCCAGACCGCATCGATATGCGGATACTTGGCAAGATAGTCCTGCATCAGCTTGAAGGCTTCGTCCTGATTCCAGTTGGCATATTGGATATCCAGAATCTCGATGTCGGTTTCTTTGATGACGTCGCTGAAGCCTTTGATCCGCTCGTCGTCAATGACGGTGGGAATGCCGCGCAGCACAACGATCTTGCCCTTGTTGCCCAGCTTGTCGGCCAGCCATTTCGCCGTATTGGCACCGACTGCAATGTTGTCGCCCGCTACGTAAAGGTCTTGGATGTTCGGGTCGGTCAGGCCACGGTCAACGACCGAAATGAACGTACCCTTTGCTTTCACTTGCTCGACCGGCCCGGTCAATTCTTCGGACGTGAACGGCAGGATCACCAGCGCGTCGAGATTGCGGCCGGCCGTCAGGTCTTCCAGCGCGGAAACCTGTGCGGTGGCCGTTGGCGACGTCTTCACCACGACATCGATATTGGGGAATGCGGCCTTGATCTCTTTCGCCGCCTGTTCGGCGTGATACACGACGCCGCCGGTCCAACCGTGTGTGGCAGCGGGGATGGACACCGCAATGGTGCGCTTTTCCTGCGCCAGGGCAGGTGTCGTGCTCAAGGCGACGATGCTGAATACGGACAGGAACCCCAGCGTCAACTTGGTTAAGGCTTTCATGTGTCTCTCTCCTGATTATGGTTTTCAAGCTTCTGGTTGCAGGAAACCGCCACCCTCCGCGTGGCGGTCATTTGATGAAGCGATGTGCGAGCATGGCCAGGATGATGATCACCCCTTGCACGGCGGCGACGAGGTATTCCGAGACCATGTTCGACAGCACCATCAGATTTGCGATCACTTCAAGAATCAGGGCGCCGGCAAGCGTGCCCCAGACTCTTCCTTTACCGCCCCGAAGCAGCGTGCCGCCGATCACTACTGCTGTGATGACCTGCAGCTCCCAAAGCTGACCAGTGGTCGGTGTGGCGGCGCCGAGCCGCGGGATATAGCAGATAGCGGCGATGGCGACGCACAGGCCCTGAACGACAAAGGCCATCGTGCGCACCTTGACGATCGAGATCCCGGAGAACCGCGCCACTTCGGCATTGGAGCCCGCTGCCGTACAGTGCCGCCCATACTTGGTTCGGTACAGGATGAAGGCGCCGACGAGCGCTACGGCCAAGGTGATGGCAACCGGAACGGGGATGCCGAGGATGTCGCCGAAATACACCGGCCGGTATGGCTCACGCAGCGTACGGTCCATCGGGATGGACCCGCCATCGGACATCCAGGTGATCAGCGCCCGGAAAATGCCCATGGTGCCGAGCGTGGCGATGAACGGTTCGATCTTCCCGACGGTGACGATCAAGCCGTTCAGCAGGCCGCATAGTGCTCCCACCAGTATGCCGACGCCCGCGCCGATGAAGATCGCGTTCGCGCCCAACGTGGGGGCGAAATGGTTCATCACCAGGATCATGATGCCGGTCACAAACGCCATCATGGATCCCACGGACAGATCGAGACAGCCGGACGAAATGACGAAGGTGGCGCCAATGGCAATGATGGCGATGAAGGCCGATCGCGTGACCACATTGGCGATGTTCGTGCCCGTCGCGAAGTTGGAATTCAGCAGGATGCCGACGAGCACCACTACGCCAAGAGCGATGAAGGGGCCCATGGCCGCCCACGGGATCCGCCCGGCCGGTCGGGCAATGGGAATGTCTGTTGCCGCGCTCATCACTCTGTCTCCTCCTCCCGCTTGTTTGGTCAGGCGGTGTTATTGGTGTGCAGCGTTCTCCGCGTCGCTGCTAGTTGCCGCATAAACGACGTTTTCCTCTGTAACGTGTTCGCCGATCAGTTCAAGCACGATGCGTCCTCCACGCATCACCAGTACGCGGTCCGCCAGGCCCACAAGTTCGGGCAATTCCGACGAGATCACAACGCAGGCCTTGCCCGCGCGCACCAGTTGATCGATGAATTCGTAGATTTGGCTCTTGTTGCCAATGTCGATACCGCGCGTGGGCTCGTCGATGATGACGACCGATGGGTCGGTCATCATGACCTTGGCCAGCAGCAGTTTCTGTTGGTTGCCGCCGGAGAGCTGCCCCGCGTTCACGGACGCCGAGCGCACCCGTATGTCGTATTCTGTGACGGCCCTTTCCAGAGTCTCGGCTTCAGCACGGGTGTCCAGCGCGATGCCCGGATGGATGCGCTCCATGGCTTGTAGCGTGAGATTGGGTGCCAGGGCTTCGTCCAGGAGCAGACCTTTCCCCTTGCGGTCTTCGGTCAGGTAGACCAGGCCGAGCTTTTGCCAGCTCTTCACAGATCGATGGTGGGTGACCGGCCGCCCAGCCAGTTCGATGTGCTTCGCTTCAGAGGGCCGCAAGCCCACGAGCCCTTCGAATAGTTCGGTGCGCCCCGAGCCGATCATGCCGCCGATGCCGAGCACTTCGCCCGGCTTCACCGCCAGGCTGGCGGAAATGGCGCCATGATCCACAGACAGCTGTTCCACGACCAGAACAGGTTCGGTAGCCACGCTGCCGCGTTTTGGTGGATACAGAACGTCGAGCCGGCGGCCCACCATCTGTTCCGCCATCTGGCGTTGCGACAATTCGGCCGCCTGCCAGGTGCCGATCATCTTTCCATCGCGTAAGACGGTGATGCGGTCGGCAAGGGCTTCGACCTCGTCGAGCCGGTGCGAGATATAGACGACGGCGACACCCTCGGCACGTAGCCCGCGCACGACATCGAGCAGCGC
>DATGNX010000123.1:0-7507 GCA_035306485.1 Burkholderiaceae bacterium | reverse complement strand
GCCACTAGATATAGTGCCCTATGCTATGATTTTCACTGTATATAGGCGTGCTGCCGCCATTCGCCCCACTCCCATCCGCTAATACGAGGTTTGGAAAACACCATGACAACGACAGAGACTATGCAGGTCACCAAGCGTGACGGCCGCACGGAACCCATCGACCTCGACAAGATCCACCGTGTTATTGACTGGGCCGCCAAGGACCTGAACAACGTCTCGGTGTCCCAAATCGAGCTGCGTTCACATATTCAGTTTTACGACGGCATTCGCACGGGCGATATTCACGAAACCATCATCAAGTCCGCCGCGGATCTCATCTCCGAAGAGACACCCGATTACCAGTATGTCGCTGCTCGCCTGGCGATTTTCCACCTGCGCAAGATCGCTTACGGCCAATTCGAGCCGCCGCATCTGTACGACCATGTAAAGCGCCTGACAGAGATGGGCAAGTACGACCCCCATCTGCTGGAGGACTACAGCCGAGAAGAATTCGACACGTTGAATAGCTTCGTCGACCACTGGCGCGACATGAGCTTTTCTTACGCCGCCGTCAAGCAACTCGAAGGCAAGTACCTGGTGCAGAACCGGGTGACCAAGCAAATCTACGAGAGCCCGCAGTTCTTGTATATCCTGGTCGCGATGTGCTTGTTCTCCAAGTACCCGGCCGAAACCCGCCTGGACTACATCCGGCGCTTCTACGACGCGGTTTCTCAGTTCAAGATTTCCCTGCCGACGCCCATCATGTCGGGTGTGCGTACGCCCACCCGCCAGTTCAGCTCCTGCGTGCTGATCGAATGCGGCGACAGTCTGGATAGCATCAACGCCACCACTAGCGCAATTGTTCGCTATGTCTCGCAGCGTGCCGGTATCGGCATCAATGGGGGACGTATCCGCGCCCTGGGCAGCGAGATCCGTGGCGGCGAGGCTCAGCACACCGGCTGCCTGCCGTTCTTCAAGATGTTCCAGGCTGCGGTCAAGTCCTGCTCGCAAGGCGGGGTGCGCGGCGGCGCCGCTACCCTGTTCTACCCGCTATGGCACCTGGAAGTCGAATCCCTTCTGGTTCTGAAGAACAATCGCGGGGTTGAAGAAAACCGCATCCGCCACCTGGACTACGGCGTGCAGATCAACCGCCTGATGTACCAGCGCCTGATCAAGGGCGGCAATATCACCCTGTTCTCGCCCCACGATGTGCCGGGTCTGTACGACGCCTTCTTCGCGGATCAGGACGAATTCGAGCGTCTCTACGAAAAGTACGAGCAGGATTCTTCTATCCGCAAGCGTACGCTGCCCGCAGTGGAGCTGTTCTCGCTGATGATGCAGGAGCGTGCCGGCACGGGTCGTATCTACATCCAGAACGTTGACCACTGCAATACGCATAGTCCTTTCGATCCCGAGGTGGCGCCCGTTCGGCAGTCCAACCTCTGCATGGAAATCGCGCTGCCGACCAAGCCGCTCGAAGATCTTCACGACCCGAACGGCGAGATCGCGCTGTGCACGCTGTCGGCGTTGAACTTGGGTGCAATCGAATCGCTCGACGAGCTCGAAGGCCTGGCCGACCTGATCGTACGCGCGCTCGACGCGCTGCTCGATTACCAAGACTACCCGGTCAAGGCTGCAGAGCGCGCCACGGAACTGCGCCGCTCGCTGGGCGTGGGTGTCATCAATTACGCCTATTACCTGGCGAAGAATGGCGTGCGTTATTCGGATGATTCCGCGCTCGCGCTTACGCATCGCACCTTCGAGGCCATTCAGTACTACCTGCTGAAGGCATCGGTACAGCTCTCGCGCGAATACGGCCCGTGCAAGGCCTTCAACGAGACCACCTACGCCGCCGGCCTGCTGCCCATCGACACCTACAAGAAGGATATCGACGGCATCTGCTCCGAGCCGTTGCATCTGGATTGGGAAGCGCTGCGCGCCGACATCAAGGCACATGGCCTGCGCAACTCCACGTTGACGGCCCTCATGCCTTCCGAGACCTCTAGCCAGATCGCCAACGCCACCAATGGCATCGAGCCCCCGCGTGGGCTGGTGTCGGTCAAGCAATCCAAGGACGGTATCCTGCGACAGGTTGTGCCGGAGTTCGAGCGTCTGAAGGATCAATACGAACTGCTATGGCAAATGCCCGACAACGACGGCTACCTCAAGCTTGTGGGCGTGATGCAGAAGTTCGTGGACCAGTCGATTTCCGCCAATACCAACTACGATCCGCAGCGTTTCGAGGGCGGCCGCGTACCCATGAAGCAATTGCTGCGCGATCTGCTGCTTGCCTACAAGTACGGTGTGAAGACGCTTTACTACCACAACACTCGCGATGGCGCGGACGACCCCAACGGTGAATTCGAAGACGACTGCGCCGGTGGTGCCTGCAAGATTTAAACGTAGAGTCCATCATGAGTTACAGCATTTTCCCGAAGGTCGACAACAACCAGCTGAAGGAACCGATGTTCTTCGGTCAGCCGGTCAATGTCGCTCGCTACGATCAACAGAAGTACCCGATCTTCGAAAAACTGATCGAGAAGCAGCTGTCGTTCTTCTGGCGGCCCGAGGAAGTCGATATTTCGCAAGACCGCATCGACTACCAACGGCTTCCGGAACACGAGAAGCACATCTTCATCAGCAACCTGAAGTACCAGACGCTGCTGGATTCGATCCAGGGCCGTAGCCCCAACGTGGCCTTCCTACCCCTGGTGTCGCTGCCTGAACTGGAAACATGGATCGAGACGTGGGCGTTTTCCGAAACGATCCATTCGCGCTCGTACACGCACATCATCCGGAACATCGTCAATGATCCGTCCGTGATCTTCGATGACATCGTGCGCAACGAGAATATCCGTGCACGGGCCAGCGATATCTCGTCGTACTACGACGAACTGATCCACGACACCATGCTGTATTCGCAGCTGGGGCCGGGCGAGCACGTCATCAATGGCGAGACCCACAACGTCGACATCTACGAGCTGAAGAAGAAGCTCTACCTGTGTCTGATGAGCGTCAATATCCTTGAGGCGATACGCTTCTACGTGAGCTTTGCGTGCTCGTTTGCATTCGCGGAACGCAAGCTGATGGAAGGCAACGCCAAGATTATCCGGCTGATCGCCCGCGACGAGGCGCTGCACCTGACCAGCACCCAACACATGCTCAACATCATGCGTTCGGGCCAGGACGATCCCGAGTTCGCCAAGATCTCTCAAGAGCTTAATCAGCAATGCCACGACATGTTCAAGCAGGCCGCTCAGCAGGAAAAACAATGGGCGGAGTACCTGTTCCGCGATGGCTCCATGATCGGCTTGAATAAAGATATTCTGAGCCAGTATGTGGAGTACATCACCAACATCCGTATGGCGGCCGTCGGATTGAAGCCGGCCTTCGACGGCGCCAAGCACAACCCCATTCCCTGGATCAACACGTGGCTCGCGTCCGATACTGTGCAGGTCGCGCCGCAGGAAGTGGAGCTGAGCTCTTATCTGGTAGGACAAATCAACTCAGAGGTGTCGGCTGACGATCTGAGCGGTTTTGAACTGTGAGCACCATCACAACAACGGACCGAAGCTTCAATCTGCTGCCCGGCGAGTCCCTGCTGGATGGCCTGGAACGTACGGGACACGAAGTCGAGTACCAATGCCGTAGCGGTTATTGCGGAGTGTGCCGGCTTCCCTTGTTGGCGGGTGCAGTGGCTTACGACGAACCCCCGCTGGCCTATGTGGGCCAGTCGGAGGTTCTGCCGTGCTGTTGCACCATCATCGAGCCGATACGCATCGAGTGTCGCGCGGGGCGGCAGGGCGAACTGCCGCTGGAAGTCGAACAGCAGGATCTTCATTTCTAAAGGGGCGGGGGCGCCCCTCGTCGCTCAGCTGCGGTAGTAGATCTCCCGCAGTTCCCGAGCGGCGGCCACCATGCTGCGCAAGGCGGGGGTGACCTCTTCCCATTTGCGCGTCTTAAGACCGCAGTCCGGATTGACCCACAGGCGTTGTACGGGGATGCGTTCGCCCGCCTTCTGCATGAGGTCGATGATTTCGTCTTTGGCGGGAATGTTGGGCGAATGAATGTCGTACACGCCCGGGCCGATATCGTTGGGATACGCGAAGGTGTCGAAGGCCTGTAGCAGCTCCATGTCGGAGCGCGAGGTTTCGATGGTGATCACGTCCGCATCCATGTCCGCGATAGACGCGATGATGTCATTGAACTCCGAGTAGCACATATGAGTGTGTATCTGGGTTGCGTCTGCCACGCCGTTCGCGGCTATGCGGTAGGACTCGATCGCCCAGTCAAGATAATCCTTCCATTCAGAGCGGCGTAGCGGCAGGCCTTCGCGCAAGGCGGCCTCGTCAATCTGGATGATGCCGACACCGGCCCGCTCCAGATCCTGAACTTCATCGCGGATCGCCAATGCAATTTGGCGGCAGGAGACGGCGCGCGGCTGGTCGTCGCGTACGAAGGACCAGTTCAGTATGGTCACCGGGCCGGTGAGCATGCCCTTCACAGGCTTCTTGGTCAGAGACTGGGCGTACTGGATCCATTCGACCGTCATGGCGTTCGGGCGTTGCACGTCGCCGTAAAGAATGGGAGGCTTTACGCAGCGCGAGCCATACGATTGCACCCAGCCGTGACGGCTGAAGGCGAATCCGTCGAGCTGTTCACCGAAGTACTCCACCATATCGTTGCGTTCCGCCTCACCGTGCACCAGTACGTCCAGGCCCAGGGCCTCCTGTTCACGGATGCAGCGTTCGATCTCGGCCTGCATTGCCGCCCGGTACGATGCTTCATCAAGTTCGCCGGCCTTGAGCAGGCGGCGGCTGCGTCGGATCTCCTCGGTCTGCGGGAAGGAGCCAATAGTGGTGGTGGGGAAGAGCGGCAATCCGAGCTTCTCCGCCTGTACGCGCTGGCGTTGCTTGAAATCGCTTTCGCGCCGGCCCAGGTCGGGTGTGATCCGGGCCAATGCCGCTTGCACGGCGGGGTTGTGCACGCGTGTGGATGCGGCGCGGCTGCGCAGGGCCGACTGGTTCTGTTCCAGTTCCGTCTGTACCGCCTGGCGCCCTTGGTTCAATGCCACCCCCAACACTCGAATCTCTTCCAGGCGTTGTACGGCAAAGGCCAACCAGGAGCGGACTTCGGCATCCATGTCCGTTTCTAGCTCAAGGTCCGTGGGCACATGCAGCAAAGAGCAGGAGGGCGCCACCCACAAGCGATCTCCCAGCTGCGCGGCTAGCGGTTCTAGCCAGTCGAGGAGCCGGTTCAGGTCGGTCTTCCAAATATTGCGGCCGTTCACCACACCTAGCGACAGAACCTGGTCGTCGCCCAGGTGAGCCAGTACGTGGGGGACTTCATCGGCGGCATTGACGGCGTCGAGATGCAAGCCGTCCACGGGCAAGCCGGCCGCCAGCTCCAAGTTGTCGCCCAGTCCGCCGAAATAGGTTGCGAGCAGCAGTTTTGCCGGAGCGGCGGACAAGGTGTTGTACGCAACGCGGAACGCCTCTCGCCATTCATCTTCGAGTTCGGTCACCAGAATGGGCTCGTCAACCTGTACCCAGCTTGCCCCGGCTTGCACCAATTGCTCAAGGAGTGAGAGATAGACGGGCAATAACGTGTCCAGCAAGCTGAGTTTGTCGCTATCGTCCTTCGCTTTGCCTAGCGCCAGGTACGTAAGTGGGCCGATGATGACCGGCTTGGGGTTGATACCCTGCGCCTGCGCTTCGGCCAGCTGCTCAAGCAAGCGGGTAGCGTCCAAATTGAATTGGGTATTGGCCTCGAACTCCGGCACGATGTAGTGATAGTTGGTGTCGAACCATTTGGTCATCTCGCCGGCCGTCACGGCGTTGCAGCAGCCCGCGTGGTGGTGGCCGCCGGAGCGTCCGCGGGCGACTCGGAAGTAGTTGTCCAGCGGCGCACCTTCAAATTGCCGCACGCGCTCGGGAAGATTCCCCAGTGTGAAGCTCATATCGAGCATCTGGTCGTAAAAGGAGAAGTCGCCCACCGGAGCCCAGTCCAGCCGATTCTGCTCGGTCCAGTGACGCCGGCGCAGTTCGCTTGCGGTGCGTTGCAGTTCAGAGAGCGAGCTCTTGCCTTGCCAATAGGATTCCAGGGCGAACTTCAGTTCGCGTTTCCTGCCGATACGGGGAAAGCCGAGATTGTGTGTGATTGCCATGCGAGTACGGAGGTCGTTGTTGTTCAGGCTCTCCATGCTAGAGAAGGCAAGTCATGATGTAAAATGATGAATTCTCAGTGTTCGATTAATTTTGTTCATATTGGCCATGTTAGAGCGCTCTCATTTGGAGATCATGCGGGCGGTGGAGCGTTGCGGCACCCTTACCGCCGCGGCCGAATCTCTGCATCTCACCCAGTCCGCACTTAGCCACACGATCGCCAAGCTGGAGCGTCTGGCCGGCGTGCAGTTATGGGTACGCGAAGGGCGTTCGCTCCGGCTGACAGAAGCCGGCGAATACCTGCTGGCCATGGCGCAGCGCCTGCTCCCCCAGTTCGAGACGGCCGAAGCATTCCTCCAGCAATACGCACAGGGTGAGCGGGGCACATTGCGTATCGGCATGGAGTGCCATCCCTGCTACCAATGGCTGTTGAAGGTCGTGTCCCGATATCTGGGCGACTGGCCGGACGTGGACGTCGACGTGAAGCAGCGCTTCCGGTTCGGTGGCATGGGGGCGCTCTTCAATCACGAGATCGATGTGATCGTCACGCCCGACCCCTTACACATGTCCGGGGTGACTTATTTGCCCGTGTTCGATTACGAGCAGGTGCTGGTAGTGGGGCGTGGTCACGATCTGGCAAAGCGTCGTTATGTCGAGCCGACTGACCTCGCGACCGAAACCCTCATCACGTATCCGGTGGAACCCGCCAGGCTGGACGTCTTCAGTCAGTTTCTTTTGCCCGCCGGTGTCATGCCGCGACGGCACAAGTCAATGGAAAGCACCGATATCATGCTGGAGATGGTGGCGGCCGGTCGCGGTGTCGCGGCCCTGCCGCGTTGGCTGGTTCTGGAATATGCGGCGCGCATGGCGCTCGTGCCGCTGCGTCTGGGGAAAACCGGCATCCACAAGCAGATTCATCTAGGGCGGCGCGCGTCCGCCCACGAGCCGGACTATCTCAAGGCGTTTATTGAAGTGGCGCGGTCAGTGAAGATCGACGAGGTCGCCCTGCCGGGCGCGGGCGCCTAAGCGAGTTTGCCCGCAACCAGTCACCTCAGAAGATTTCCTGCTCCGCATGACGCCGCGCACGCGAGGTGAGGCGGCTATTGCGCAGGAGGCCATTCTCCTCGAGCACCGGATAGGCAATGGACACCAGCAGAGAGTTGATCTGCTTGAGGTCGCGCATGGTGTCCAGATGCAGCGAACTCGTTTCGATGCTGCGCTCCGTGCCTTCTCGCAGTCGCTCAAAATGATTCTGGTTCATCGTGCGCTCGACATCGCGCATGCGGTCCTTCTCCAGCACGAGCCGAAGCGCGGTGTCACAATCGCGCGAGATCAGCAAGTTGAAGGCGAGTCGAGCGTTGGCC
>DATGNX010000122.1:0-8136 GCA_035306485.1 Burkholderiaceae bacterium | reverse complement strand
GAATACAGCGCGATCATCATCAGGATACTGGCCAGCAGATCCATGATGCGCAGCTTCACGTTCAACCACCCGGTGATCATGCCCGCGAATGCGCCGGCGCCTGTGGCCACGAGCGTGGCGGTGAACGGATCCAAGCCGGCGCTGATTAGCGTCGCAGCGGTGGCTCCGCCCAGAGGGAAACTGCCGTCCACCGTGAGGTCGGGAAACCGCAGAATGCGAAAGGAAATCAGCACACCAAGAGCCACCAGGCCAAAAATCAGGCCGATCTCCAGGGCGCCCCACAACGAATATATGGACATGATAAGGAAAGGCGGGCGGAAACAAACGGGGCGGGCTGCCGGTATTCTCTGGCAACCCGCCCCGGGTAGCGGTTCAGTTTACTCGATGACCTTGCTGGCCGACTTGATGAATTCTTCCGAGAGTGTCACGCCCTGCTTCTGCGCGGCGCCCGGATTCACGAAGAGTTCGACGTTGTCGCTGGTTTCAGAGGCGATGTCGCCGGGCTTCTCACCCTTCAGAATGCGAACCACCATACGGCCGGTCTGCACACCCAGGTCGCGATAATTTATGCCCACGGCCGCGATCGCGCCCCGCACCACGCTGTCGGTGTCGGAGGCAATCAAGGGCACCTTGGCGTCGATACCGACCTTGACCAACGCCTCGTAAGCAGACACCACGTTGTTGTCGGTATTGGTGTAGATAACGTCCACCTTACCTACCAGACTGCGCGCGGCCGCACCCACGTCGACCGTGCGCGGCGCGGTGGCTTCGACCAAAGTCATGCCCTGTTCTTTCAGCAGATCGCGCATGGCCTTCACCACCACCACCGAGTTCGCTTCGCCAGGGTTGTACACCATGCCTACGCGCTTGGCGTCAGGCAGCACCTGTTTGATGAGTTCGATCTGGCGTTCCAGAGACAGGCGGTCGGAAACGCCGCTGACATTAGTGCCCGAAGGATCCATGGACGGCACCAGTTGAGCTGCAACCGGGTCCGTTACGGCCGAGTAGACCACGGGGATATCTTTGGTGGCGGCCACTACCGCCTGCGCCGACGGCGTGGCGATCGCGACGATGGCGTCGGGACGGTCGCCAACGAACTTACGCGCAATCTGGGCGGCGATGGCGGTATTGCCCTGTGCCGTCTGGTATTGCCACTTCAGCCCCTTCTCTTCCGTGTAGCCCGCATCGGCCAGGGCCTGTTTGACCCCGTCGCGCACCGCGTCCAGAGCCGGATGCTCCACAATGGACGTAACGGCGACCGACTGCGCCCAAACGGGAGCATGGGCCAGGAGGCCGGCAGCAACGAGTCCTGCGAACAGGTGGCGGGCGGAGAGTCTAGACTTCATGTGAAGCTCCTTGGCAAAGGGTGACGCGCATTTTTTCGCAATATGCAGTTTGCGCGTAGTGTATGTGAGAACAAAGGCCTTGTCGCCGGGGAAATCCCGGCCCGGCTTCTATGCCGGGATCGGTCAGCGATGCTGCTGAAGCTGGGCCAGAATATCTCGGGCCCAGCGCACGGCCGGCAGGCGATAGTGGCGTTCCACTTCACCCGCGCGCTCAATGAATTCACCGACGGAAAGATCAGGCATACCACCCTTCATGCCAATGGCTACTCGGTTGCCGGCGTCGATCTCGGGCAGCACCAGCAAGCCCTTCGGAAAGGCGGCGCGCAGCCCCTCAAGATTCGGCTCGAAGCTGGCATGCTCGCCGAACAGGTTCACCGTGATCACGCCGTCGTCTGTCAGTGCGTGGGCGCAGTCGCGGTAGAACTCCGGCGAGCCCCGCACCGGCCCCTGGGCAGTCGCGTCGTACAGGTCTACCATCAGCGCCGCATAGCGCCCGATATTGCGCGGTTCCCGCACCCAATCGGCCGCGTCGCAGTGGTCGATCTCCGAGCGCGCCGATTCGGGCAGGCGGAAATGGCTGCGGCAAATGGCGGTGACCATGGGGTTCCATTCCACCGTGCATACCCGCGCGGGCGTGCGATGGAGGGTGTAACGCAACAAGGAACCGGCCCCAAGACCCATGATGCCGATGTCGTCGTCCGCGCCCGGCTCCCGGAACAGCAGCCAGGCCATCATCTGCTGGGTATAGGCAAGAACTAGATCGTTGGGCCGGCGCACACGCATGGCGCCCTGGACCCATTCCGTACCGAAATGCAGATACCGGATACCCGACTGTTCCGATATCGTGGGCTCGTCGGACTCCCATGGGGCGAACGCCGCATGTGCGACACCCCCAACCATTGCAGACTGCTCAGACACGTTCGAACACCGCTGCAATGCCTTGCCCACCGCCGATGCACATGGTGACCAACGCGTACCGGCCCCCGATGCGCTCCAACTCGTACAGGGCCTTAGTGGTGATGATCGCACCCGTTGCCCCGATGGGGTGTCCGAGGCTGATGCCGCTGCCGTTGGGGTTCACTTTCGCCGGATCGAGACCCAGCTCGCGAGTCACCGCACATGCTTGGGCCGCGAAGGCTTCGTTCGCTTCGATCACGTCGAGCTGATCCGCCGTGATGCCGGCGCGCTCCAGCGCGATCTTGGTGGCCGGGACGGGCCCAATACCCATATACAGCGGCTCAACACCGGCGTGACCGTAAGACACCAACCGTGCCATCGGCTTAAGCCCGCGCTTGGCGGCTTCAGCCGCGCTCATAAGCAGGATGGCTGCCGCGCCGTCGTTCAGGCCGGAGGCGTTGCCCGCCGTGACGGTACCGTCTTCTTTCGCGAACACCGGCTTCAGCTTGGCAAAATTCTCGGGTGTCGCGCCCATGCGGACATGTTCGTCAGTATCGAACACAACCTCGCCCTTGCGCGTCTTTTGCACCACGGGAACGATCTGAGAACGGAAATGACCGTTGCGAATCGCGGCTTCGGCGCGCTGATGCGATTCAAGCGCAAGCGCGTCCTGATCTTCCCGCGTGATGCTGAAACGCTTCGCCACGTTCTCAGCCGTGACCCCCATGTGTACCCGGTCGAAAGGATCCGACAGGGCGCCGGTCATCATGTCCACCAACGCCGCGTCGCCCATGCGGGCGCCCCAGCGTTGCGCCGGGGCGATGTAGGGGGCCCGGCTCATGCTTTCGGCACCGCCGCTGATTGCCACCCTTGCATCGCCCAACCCGATTGTCTGGGCTGCGCTGATCAACGCTTGCAACCCAGAGCCGCACAGGCGGTTGACGTTCATCGCAGCAGATGTATGCGGAATGCCGGCGTTCAACGCGGCCACTCGGGACAGGTACATGTCCTTAGGTTCGGTATTGATGACATGCCCAAACACCACGTGCTCTACGTCGGCAGCCGGAACACCGCTGCGGTCCAGCACGGCCCTCACCACAGTGGCGCCGAGTTCCGTCGGAGAAACATCCTTCAGTGCACCGCCAAAATCGCCTACCGCTGTCCGGCAGGCTGCCACGATGACGACATCTTCCATGATCGAGCTCCTAAAGTCCTATAGTTGTGTGCACCTAACGATGCATGCGGTTATTGTTCGATGATAACGCGCACAGCTTGGCTCTGCTGTTGGGTGGATGGTCTCCCGCCATGCAGCCGAACAGGGCCGACTGCTATCATGGCGGATTGAAAAATCCTGATTTCTGCCGTGAAACTTGCCACCTGGAACGTCAATTCCCTCAGAGTGCGGCTGCCGCAGGTGCTGGCCTGGCTGCAAGACAACCCCGTCGACGCGCTGTGCCTGCAGGAACTCAAGCTGGCCGACGAACACTTCCCCCTGGACGCCTTCACCGACATCGGCTATCACGCTGTGTGGGCCGGCCAGAAAACCTATAACGGAGTAGCGATCCTCTCCCGCGAGCCCGGCAGCGATACGCATCGCGGCCTACCGGGGCTGGAAGATCCTCAGCAGCGCATCATCGCCACGACGCTGCCCTCACCCGCCGGCGACATACGCGTCATCAGCGCGTATTGCCCCAACGGACAAGCGGTGGGTAGCGACAAGTACGAGTACAAACTGCGCTGGTTCTTGGCGCTGCGCGAATGGCTGCAGGCCGAGCTGGCTGTCCATCCCCGCCTGGCGATCCTGGGCGACTACAACGTGGCGCCCGCCGACGAAGATGTGCATGATCCGGCTAAGTGGGAAGGCGACGTACTTGTTTCCCCGCCCGAGCGCGAGGCGTTCCAGTCGCTGCTGGATCTTGGCCTGACCGACGCCTTCCGCCTCTTTCCCCAGCCGGAAAAATCGTTCTCATGGTGGGATTACCGTCGCTTCGCGTTCCGTCGTAATGCCGGCCTGCGCATCGATCACGTGCTTTTGTCGGACGCCCTGCGCCCGTTATGTGTGGCCTGCGATATCGATAAAGCGCCTCGCGCGTGGGAGCAGCCGTCCGACCACACTCCCGTCGTGGCGACGCTGAATCTCGGATAAGGAACTCATCATGCACGTCGAAAGCCGCGCCATCCGGCGCTTCGATTCCGGAATTGTGCTGGACGTGGTGGCGGATGACCTGCCGCTGCGTGCCTACGTCGCTATCAGCGCCCCCGACCCTGAGGTCGTCGCGGATTTCGTGCCCGCCGAGCAGTTCGAAGGTGGTTCGAACCTGCACGTGGCCGCGGTGGCCACGGCGGATGACGCCTCCGCCACGGTGGAGGACGTGCTCTTCAACATGGATCCCGATGACGCGGTGGCGTTCCTCTGTGGCGATACCGCCAGTTGGGTCGCCGTACTTGAACTCCTCGGATACGTGTCGGACTCCGATTCGCTAGAATAGACCTTTTGCACCGCCCAAACATGTCGCAAGCTTCAGGCAACGTATTCATGGTGGTCGCTCCTAGCGGCGCCGGAAAATCCAGTCTCGTCAACGCCTTGCTCAAGGAAGAGCCGACGATGATGCTGTCGATCTCCTGCACCACGCGCGCACCGCGCCCCGGTGAGGAACACGACAAGCACTATCGCTTCGTGAGCCTGGAAGAATTCAACGCCTTGCGAGACGCGGGCACCCTGCTAGAGTGGGCAGAGGTCCACGGCAACTTCTATGGCACGCCGCGCGACCGCATCGACGAAGCCTTGAATGCCGGGCGCGACGTATTACTGGAAATCGACTGGCAAGGCGCACGGCAAGTGCGCAAGTTCCTGCCGGACGCGATCGGCGTCTTTATTTTGCCGCCCTCCATCGGTGCGCTCGAGACGCGTCTGAAGGCGCGTGGGCAAGATGAGCCGCACGTAATTGCGCGTCGTTTGCTCGCTGCAGGCAGCGAAATGGCACATGTTTCAGAGTGTCAATATGTTATTATTAATCAAGAATTTAGCGTCGCCTTGCAAGAACTTTCCCACATCGTGAAGGCCGCTCGTTTACGCTACACGTCACAGGCCGCACGGCACGCCGAACTGTTCTCGCAGTTGGGCATCAGCAAGACCGACAACTGAACATCAATCCCCATTGGGGACACCACAAGTAGAAAGGAACGCACATGGCCCGCATCACCGTCGAAGACTGCCTCGAAAAGATTCCCAACCGCTTTGCGCTCACGTTGGCGGCCACCTATCGTGCCCGCGAACTGGCACAAGGCCACGAACCGCGCATCGAAAGCAAGAACAAACCCACCGTCACCGCCTTGCGTGAAATCGCCCAGGGTCTGACCGGTCTGGAGATGCTGCGCAAGGTTCCGACCTAACTCCCCACGGGGAAGCAACATGGCATTCACCACTTTACGCGGTGCCTCCTCCGGGCTGCTCGCCGTCCTGAAGAAAGGGCCGCGGCTGCGGCGGCGGCGTAGCACGCCACCCGCCGCGCTGGCCGAAGCCCCTGCTGCCGGCAGCCCGATTGCCTCGCTTGCTCCCCTTACGGAAGTCATTAAACATTACCTCGAGCCCAAGGAAATCGAACGCGTCAAAGACGCCTACCGATTCGCCGACCAAGCTCACCTTGGCCAGTTCCGTGCTAGCGGCGAACCCTATATTTCGCACCCCATTGCCGTCACGGAAATCTGTGCCGGCTGGAAGCTCGATGCCGAGTCGCTCATGGCGGCACTGCTGCACGACGTCATCGAGGACCAAGGAGTCGCCAAGCAGGAATTGGCCGAACGCTTCGGCGCGGACGTCGCGGAAATCGTCGACGGGCTGTCGAAGTTGCATCGGTTGGAGTTCGCCTCCAAGGCGGAACAACAGGCAGAGAGCTTCCGCAAGATGCTCTTGGCCATGGCTCGCGACGTGCGGGTCATCCTCATCAAGCTGGCCGACCGCCTGCACAATATGCGCACGCTGGGCGCGGTGGCACCGGAGAAACGCCGGCGCATCGCCCGCGAAACCCTGGAAATCTACACGCCCATCGCGCACCGCCTGGGGTTGAACGCCCTCTTTCGCGAACTGCAGGATCTCTGCTTCCAGGCGATTCACCCCAATCGATACCAGGTCCTGCATAAGGCCATGCTGGCCGCGCGCGGCAATCGCCGCGAAGTCCTGAGCAAGATCTACGACGCCGTAACCGCCGCGCTGCCTGCGGCAGGCATCGAAGCGGAGATCACCGGCCGCGAGAAGTCGCTCTACAGCATCTACAAGAAGATGTGCGAGCAGAAGAAGTCCTTTTCCGACGTTCTCGACATCTATGGTTTTCGCATCGTCGTACACACGCTGCCCGAGTGCTACCTGGCTTTGGGTACGCTGCACCAGCTGTACCGGCCGGTACCCGGTAAGTTCAAGGACTACATCGCCATTCCCAAGCTGAACGGCTATCAGTCCCTGCACACGACACTGATCGGCCCCTACGGCACGCCTGTGGAATTCCAGTTCCGCACGCACGATATGGACCACGTCGCCGAGGAAGGCGTGGCGTCACATTGGCTCTACAAGGACGCCAACGTCTCGCTGAACGACCTGCAAAAGCGTACGCACCAATGGCTGCAGTCGCTGCTCGATATCCAGAGCCAGACCGGCGATTCGGGCGAGTTCCTTGAACACGTCAAGGTCGACCTGTTCCCGGACGCAGTCTACGTCTTCACACCTCGCGGCAAGATCATTTCTCTACCTCGTGGCGCGACCCCGGTGGACTTCGCCTATGCGATCCACACCGATATCGGCAACCAAGCGGTAGCCGCCAAGATCAACGGCGAGTTCGCGCCACTGCGCACAGAGCTCAAGAGTGGCGACACCGTGGACATCGTCACCTCCAGTGCGTCACGTCCCAGCGCCCAGTGGCTGAACTACGTCCGCACCGGCCGCGCTCGCTCCGAGATTCGGCACTACCTGCGCACCGTCAAATATGAAGAGTCCGTCGCCTTCGGCCGCAGGCTGCTGCAACAGGCCTTCAATGGCCTAAACCTGCCCTACCCCAGTGATGACGATCCCGAATGGGACAAACTCGCAAAGGGTTCGGGCGCCCAATCGCGCGACGAAATTCTGGCCGACATTGGCCTGGGCAAGCGACTGGCAGCCGTTGTCGCCCGCCGCTTCGCTCCGGAGAATGCATTGGTCGCCACCACCGCGGCCGTGTTCGACGAAATCTCCAGCAGCACTTCAGCCCCAATTCTGATCCACGGCAATGAAGGTCAGGCGGTACAGCTGGCCCCCTGTTGCGGCCCGTTGCCGGGCGACGCCATTATTGGCGGTATACGCCTGGGCCACGGCCTGGTCGTACACATGGCGGAGTGCTCGGTCGCACAGCGTCAGCGCTCCCGCGAACCCGAACGCTGGGTGCCGGTCGCCTGGGACAACCGCACCGCCCGCCACCTCACCACCCGGCTGGACGTCACCGCGCTCAACGAACGCGGTGTACTCGGCCGACTCGCTGCGGAAATCACCGAGGCCGACTCCAACATTATCCACCTCACCATGCAGGACGATGTCGGCTCCACCGCCTTGCTGCACCTGACCCTGCAGGTCGACAGCCGTAACCACCTAGCGCAGGTCATACGCGCGATTCGTCACGTCCCACAAGTCAAAAAAATCGTCCGGGTTAAGGGGTGAGTTGGGACATAGAACAGTGCCTGCGCACTGTTCTATGCCTGACGAACCGGAGCGGCATGCAGGCCGCGACGTGGGGCATTTGGGACCAGAAACAGTCCTGAGGACTGTTTCACGCCTAAATTATCCGAGCCGCATGCAGGCGGCGAGGTGGACTAGTTGGGACATAGAACAGTGCCTGCGCACTGTTCTATGCCTGACGAACCGGAGCGGCAT
>DATGNX010000121.1:0-9573 GCA_035306485.1 Burkholderiaceae bacterium | reverse complement strand
TGGGTTAGAGCATGTATACGCTGATCTTAAGCATTTCCTGCAGCGTGGCCGTATCGGTTCTCCTGAAGATGGCGCGCAGTCGTCAGATACAGGTGGACCAGGCGATCGCATTCAACTACGTGATGGCGGGCAGCCTGTGCTGGCTGCTGCTCGGGCCGCGCCCGGGCGATTTGCTTGCCGAGTCTACGCCCTGGGCCCTACTGATTGCGCTTGGCATTCTTCTGCCCAGCGTGTTCCTTATCATGGCCAAGGCCGTTCAGCAGGCGGGCATCGTATTGAGCGACGTTGCGCAGCGCCTCTCTCTACTCCTGCCCCTGATCGCCGCCTTCACAGTGTTCGGCGAAACGGCCACCGGCAGCAAGCTGCTAGGTATTGCCGTGGCACTCTGCGCTCTGGGCGCCCTACTCTGGCGCCCCGGCCCTCGTAGCGACGCCGATACCTCATCGACACGCGCTGGTCTGCTAACCGCCGCCCTTCTGCTTGGGGTGTGGTTCGGCTACGGAACCATCGACATTCTATTCAAGCAGATGGCCAAAGCAGGCTCAGCTTTCCCCACGACCTTATTGGGTGCCTTCATGCTGGCCGGCGTCGTGAGCTTCAGCTACCTGATCATCCGCGGCACCGCATGGAGCGTACGCAGCATGGCCGCCGGCCTGCTCCTGGGCCTGCTGAACTTCGGAAACATCTACTTTTACGTGCGGGCACACCAGGTGTACTCGGACAATCCCACCCTGGTGTTCTCCGCCATGAACATCGGTGTCATCTCGCTGGGCACACTGGTGGGGGCGGGAGTGTTCCGCGAACGCATACACTGGGTGAATGGCTTGGGCGTGGCACTGGCCATCGCTGCCATCTTCATTCTTTTCCCGCGCTAAGCCCATTCCTTTCCAGCGTCAGACTCTTTCGGATCTCGCGTCGCGCTCACTCATAGTTAGCGCGAAATTCATTCTTTTTTAGCGCCAATGGGCGGCGCCTCGTCTGCCGGATCATTCTCCGCGGCAGGCGCCCCCTCAGTCGCCGCGATCTGCCTCAGATCTGCAGGACCAACCCCGACACCGGGCTCCGCCAAGGTCTCCGCTGCATCAGGCTCCACGACCGCCCCCGGTTCCGTGACGGGAACCGACTCTTCAGAGACAATTTCAGCGGCCGGCGCAAGCGCATCGTCAGCCGGCGCGAGCCCCGCTGTGTCGCCAACTCCTGCCCCCGACAATTCCCCTGTAGCCGGCACGCTTGCCATTGCCTCCATATCGACGCCTGCAGAGGTGTCCCCCTCGCTTGGCTGGACTTCTTCTTCAGGCGGTGGAGCAAAGGAGACGTCCGTGTCCAGATCCACGCGTGGATCGAGCGCGGGCACCACGTTGGTGTTCTGTACGGAGTCGGGCATCGGCACGAACTCCGTCGGCGCATCCTGGCTGAGGTAGGTGCCGCTGATGCGTTGCTGTCTCACGAATACGACAAGGAAGACGGCACATGCCGACACAAACACGAAGAATACTCCCGCCTGCAGCTCCCGCATGAGCGCACCGACGACCAAAGGCCCGACACAGGCACCCAAACCATAGACCATGTATAGGATTGCGCTGAGACCCACCCGACGATCCGGGTCGACGTTGTCGTTGGCAAACGCCGCCGCGACCGGATACAGAGTAAACAGGATGATGCCGAACAGGCAGGAGAACACTACCAGCAGCCAGTAAGGCATCGGCCACCAGCCCCATAAAGGCAAAGTCAGAAGCAACAGAAGAATGGCATTGAAGCGGATCAGCGTGACGCGACTTATCCTGTCCGCCAGCCATCCGACGGGCCACTGGAATACCAGCCCGCTGGCGACCGCAGCGGCAACGAACACCGCGACCTGGCTGGCGTCCATTCCCTGCGCGACACCGTACACGGGCGCCAACCCGTAGAAAGCGCCAGACATCATGCCAGCCATGAACAGCACGGTCATGGACATGGGCACGCGCGAGGCGTAATAGCGGTAGTGGATCGGCACCGGCACCTGGATGGCCGGGTGGACACGGCGGGTGACGGCCACCGGGATCAGGCATGCCGCTGAACAAAGCGCCACAAACATCAGCGGCGCAGTATCCAGCCGGGGGAACATACCAACAGATAGCTGACCCAGAACGGTGCCAAGGCTCGAAAACACCATGTAGAAGGCGAACACCCGTCCACGCAGATGATTCTCCGTCTGTTCATTGAGCCAGCTCTCCAGCACAATGAATTGAGTCACCATGGCTATCCCCGCCACGAACCGCAAGGCGGTCCACAGCGGCAGTGAATAGATCAGCGCCTGGATGAGGACGGTAACGGTGACGACCGCCGCCGTAGCCGCATAGGCTCTGATGTGTCCGACGCGGATGATCAGCTTGTGGCCGACACGCGCCCCGAACACGAGACCCAGGTAATACGCGGCAATGACGGCGCCGACCCAGACCTCCGAGACGGAGGCTGCGGTCAGGCGTAAGCCAAGGTAAGTGTTGAAGAGCCCGGATCCAACCAGCAGCAGCAGCGTGGCAAGAAACAGGGAAGAAAACGCCGCAATCGTGTTTACCATGGCATACCGGGCAGAACTTGAGCTTTACCGACTTTCGACAACCGTCACAACTGACCCAACAAGCTCTGGGCGTCCGACACCTCGAATTTGCCGGGCTGTTCCACGTTGAGCTGTTCGACGACGCCATCGCGCAGCAGAGCCGAGAAACGCTGGGCGCGCACGCCCATGCCTCGGGCTGTGAGATCCATTTCTAGACCCAGCTTGCGGATCCAGTCGCCGTTACCATCGCCCAGCATCCGCACCCGGCCGCTGACGTTCAGGCTGCGGCCCCAGGCGCCCATGACAAAGGCATCGTTGACCGACACACACCAGATTTCGTCCACGCCCTTGTCGCGCAAAGTCTCCGCCAGCTCAAGATAACCGGGCAAGTGTTTCTCGGAGCAGGTCGGCGTAAACGCACCTGGGAGCGCGAACAGTGCAATGGTCTTGCCCTGCACCATCTCCGAAACGCGGAAAGCGTTGGGTCCGAGCGCACAGGCGCCTGTCGGCTCATCATAGTATTCATAAAGCGTACCGTCAGGAACGCGGTCGCCGATCTTTGCAGTCATGGTGTCTCCTTGGAAGCGACATGGGAAAACACCTATGATACGGCCAAAAAAAAGCCTTGCAGTCGCAAGGCCTTTCAGAAACTGGGAAGTCTGGCTTCCCTAGCGGTATTCTTAGCTGGCTTCCTTCACGCGGTAGACCAGGGTGGCCGTCTTGGCCAGGCCCAGGACCTTCACCGTGACGCTACCCAGCAGCAAGCGCGACAGGCCGCTACGGCCGTGGCTACCGATGAAGATCAGATCGCAACCGTCTTCTTCCGCGGCCTGGACGATGCCGTCAGCCACGTTGAAATTGGACACGACCTTGCCGGTGGCCTTCACGCCCGCCGTTTCAGCGCGATCAAGCACTTGGCGAATGTGTTTCTGGGCCTGTTCATTGGCCGTTTTCTCGTAGTCTTCGTCGGTGATGGCGTAAGCCGCAGCCATGCCATCGAAGCCCACCGTGGCGGCGAAAGGCTGAGTTACGTAAAGCGCGACAATTTCTGCGCCGATTTGGCGAGCGAAACAGACGCCCTTGTTGGCAGCCTGCGCGGACAACGGCGAACCGTCAGTCGGGATGAGGATTTTCTTGAACATTATGTGTGCCCCTGTAACGTAAAACTGTATTTACCACCAGCTTACTCGCGGCCGACGGTATCATGGTATCCGCATTTACGCTGCCTTTGAGGCAAGTCAAGCTTCCGACGCGGCATTGAATAAATGCGTGCACCGCGTGCCCGAACGGCAGTAAGCCAGAACCGGGGCCGGCATGTCCTGCAACAGCGCCTTGAAGCGCAGTACGTCATCGGCCGTCATGGCACCGCTCACCACAGGCAAGTAGGCCACTTTGAGCCCAGCGGCCTCGGCTGCCGCCATCACGGTCTCGGAAGTCGGCTGATCGGGGCCGCCTTCGCCGTCCGGCCGGTTAATGATCACGCTCTTGTAGCCGGCGTCTGCAACAGCCTGCATTTGGTCCGGACCCAGCTGGGGTGCGACCGCGAAGGCGTCGGTAAGGGGGCGGATGGGCAGGGACATTCGATTACGACTCCGTATAATGGTTCGATATAGGGGGGACCATGGAAAATAGTATTGCCGCCTCGCCCGCTGTGCAAGCGGGCCCCACACTGCAGAACTCGCTCTCTGCCACGGTGCGGGACGCTACGGTCGAGGACCTTCCACAGATTCAACAGATTTACGCGCATCACGTGTTGTCCAGTACGGCAACTTTCGAGGAAGTGCCGCCCACTGTAGACGAAATGGCCAGGCGGCTCGCGCATGTGCGGGAGCTCGGCCTGCCCTGGCTGGTAGCCGAACACGAGGGGCGCATTCTGGGCTACTGCTACGCCAATGCTTATCGGCCCCGGCCGGCATATCGATACACAATCGAAGACTCTGTCTACTTGGCGGATGGCGAGTCCGGCAAAGGGCTGGGCCACGATCTGCTCGCAACACTCATTACCCGCTGCGAAGAAGGCCCATGGCGTCAGATGATCGCCGTAATCGCCGGGACGCAAAACCAGAGTTCGATCGCCCTGCATCGCAAACTGGGGTTCGCGCATGTCGGGTCCCAGCCAGAGACCGGCTATAAGTTCGGCCAGTGGATCGACGTGGTGTTCATGCAGCGCGCGCTCGGACCCGGGGGAAGCACTCCGCCCGCGGATCAGGGCGACGCCTGACACTGAAAGCAAGGCAAGGTTCTCAGTGCGCGGCACCCGCAACGAGGCCGGTTTCGGCCGGCATGCCGTCAAGGTCAGTGCACACTGGAACAAGCCTCGCTAACGAGCGGCTCACCGGCTTCTAGATACCAAGCGTACACACTGTCAGTGCTCGTAACCTCCGTCATATCATTCAGAACGGGGTGGCGCTCCGCGGCATTGGGACGACCGATCACCCAGAGATTGACCACGCGCCGGCCGCATATGCGTGTGAGGAAATCGTCGTACTCGAGCAGCATGCTCTCGGCGGTATTCCGCGCGAACCGCGCCGATGCGAGGATCTCTTCCTTCCATGCCGGTTGACCGGGCTGATCGGCAGATTCCCAGTCGGTCGCCACGTAAATGAGCTTGGGCGAGCGCAAGTAGTAGTTGAACTCGTAGTCGTAGCGGTCGAGCATGACGACCTTGTCGGTGGCGGAACGATAATAATGACCGATGGTACTGACCACGGGTTCCACCGGGCTGACCCGCGCCGACACGAGGTGCTCCCCCGCCCACCATACGACGGCCACAGTTACCAGATGCAGGATCCAGCCCCAGAGGCTACCGCGTTCGTGACTTTCGCCAGATGGCGCCAACGCCAGCGCACCGAAGTACAGCAGAGGCACCACGGCCGCGATGGCGGGACCCAATAGCGTCATGGTCACCAATGGGTGCAGGAGCACGACGACCGCCAGCCAAACGGCCATGAACCCGGCTTGGGGAGTGGACAGCGCCGCACGGCGCACGGGGTCGGTATAACGATATAGGCACATGAGCAAAGGGAGGCTGCCCAGGAACATCACCTGCGCGCGCAAATGGAGCGCGCACTCTTCCCAGCCGTGACGACCGTGCCCGAAGAGCCCCAGTACTTGCCTTTCCAGCATCACCGGCACAATGCCGGGGTGTCGAGCGCTTGCCAAAATCAGCCAGGGCAGCACCAGTACGGCCCCAAGGACCATCGCGGGCCACCAGCACAACGCGCCGATCAGGTCTAGCCGCCGGCGCAGGGCCAACCACACGAGGGTGATGATCGAAGGAACGAACGCTGCCAGCGTACCGGCCGACAGGCCCAGCAGGCCCGAGCCAATCCAAGCGCTCAGGATCCAGCGATCCGGCTTCTCGCCGGCTTCCGCCATGACTGAGGCTTGGAAAAAGCTGCCGGCCGCCCAGGCCAGGAACAGAATGCTGAGCATCTCCGGCGCGGCGTAGCGACCGGTGAGAATCAGTGCCGGCTGTACCAGGAAGAGCGCGAACAGCACGCTGAGGAATCGGGACGACGGCCATGGCTGCAGGACCTTGGCCAGCACCACCAGCAGCACCACGGCCGAGACGGCGGAAGGAAGACGAAGCACCCATTCGTCTGCGCCCAGCAGAGACACGAAGCCTAAAGCCAGCCAGTAATACAAGGGCGCCCCGTCGAGCACGGGCAGCCCATCTATGCGTGGAACAAGATATTGGCGGGCCGCCCACATTTCGTGAACGATGCCGGCATGCCGCGACTCGTGCGGAACGAGCAAGGGATACGAATCGGGCCCTGCCATCAGCCAGAGAAGGATCAAGACGGCTGCCGCAGCCGGCAGCTTCCGGCCCATGCCATTGGGCGCCGATTCCAATTGTCTCAGGGAAAAATCGGACGCACCTTCGGTACGACCCGCATCCATGTGTTGATCCTTTTAGCGATCCGGCAGGGCCTGGTGGGAACAATAACAGCCAGGAAACCGCCCGTTGAAAGGGGGTAGACGGCGGCCATGCTGCCGTGAGAGACGAATGTACATCCCGCAAACACGTTTTACACGAAATTACATTATGCGAGCAACACGCCGATTGGCCTACCTGTTGATTGACGCAGGACTGCGCTTTCTATAAGATTACTTTCAAAGTTATCTTATGTGGATTTTCGCCCATGGCTCGTCCCGACCTCTGCACAAAAGAAGAAATCCGACAGCTCGTCAATCAGTTCTATGGGCGTATACGCAGTGACCCGGTTCTCGGGCCGGTATTCGATGCACACATTAGTGATTGGCCGCCCCACCTGGACATCATGGTCACATTCTGGTCGTCGCTTTTGCTCGGTTCAGGCGAATACAGCGGCACGCCCATGCCTAAGCACGTGGCTCTGCCGGATCTCGATGCGTCGATGTTCCACCGCTGGCTTGACCTCTTTCACGCCACCACACGCGAATTGCCCAACCGCGACATGGCCAACCAGGCTGACGAACTCGCCAAGCGCATTGCTCGCAGCCTGTGGTTCGGCTATCAGATGAACCGCGATCCCAACCGCATGCCTGCCGACCTGCAATATGACTAAGCCTTCGCAAATGTCCCGCTCCGCTACCCCCTCGCCGGACCTCTCGGTTTTTTTTAGCCTGGGATTCCGTCCGCTCTATATTTGCGGCTGCGCCTGGGCCCTGATTTCGGCGGCCATCTGGATTTTCCTTCCATCACTGATCCCGATGCCGTTCTTTCCCGTGGCCTGGCATGCCCACGAAATGCTGTGGGGCTTTATTGCCACGATTGCAGTTGGATTCCTACTCACCGCCAGCGCCACCTGGACCGGCTTCAACCCCATGAAGGGCGCGCCCTTAGCCGCCATTTCGCTGATATGGGTGGCCGCGCGCGCAGCCTATTTGGTGGGCGGCACGTCCGCTTTCATCGCGGGGCTGATTCTCGAGAGTGTGTTCTTCGGGTACAGCGCCTACAAACTCATGCAGGTCATGCTCAAGGGCAAGAGCGTCCGTAACTACGGTGTGCCCGTGCTGGTATTGGGCTTAGGCGTCAGCAACGTACTCTTCCTGCTGGCGACGCTGGACGGCGACTATCTGCGGGTAATCGACCGCTTCAACACCGGCATGTTGTTTATGGCGGTGCTCACGATCCTGATCGCGCGACGCGTCATTCCCTTCTTCGCGGGCCGCATGGTGCCCGGTCTGGAAATCCCCATGCTGGCGGGCAGCGGGCGGGTGCAGCTGGCGCTGGGCGGGCTCGCCATCGCCGCCGGGCTGCTGAAGCTCACCGCTATCATGGCCGCCAGTCTTGCCGTAGTAGGTCTCATCGGTCTCTACCAGGTCTGGAGCTGGAAGCCCCGTTCGGTATTGCATAAGCCCATGCTCTGGATTCTCTACCTAGGGTACGCCGGTCTGGCCATCGGCCTGCTGGGGGCTGCCGCGAACCTGCTGGGCGTGGGCGGGCTCTATTTCACGCGGGCGGCGGCACATGTGCACATTATCGGCATGGGTGGATTCTCGGTATTGATCATCGGCATGGTCACACGTACGGCTCTTGGTCATACGGGACGCCCGCTCGCCCTGGATGGCAGCATGCTGGCGAGCTACTGGTTCATGGTTGCCGCGGTAGTGTTGCGCCTGGCCGCCCTGTGGCCTTCCGCCTATAGCGGCTCACTGCTGCACGCGACGGCAACTGCCTGGATCATCGCGCTTGGCCTGTACCTGTACCGCTACATTCCAATCCTGATCCGTCCCCGCGCCGATGCCGCGCCAAAGGCGGGCGTACCGCGGCCTGGTGTCCAGCCTCCGGGCGCCGCGGGCCAACGATGAACGGGAGCGTACCGACATGCGTTTAACCGCTATGACCGACTATTCCATGCGCCTGCTGATGTACCTCGGCAGGCACACGGACCGGCTCTGCACCATCAATGAGATCGCCCGGGCTCACGGGATTTCCGAGCCGCATCTCATGAAAATCACCCACCGGCTGGCGCAGTCCGGATGGATCGAAACCACCCGTGGCAAGAACGGCGGCATGCGCTTGGCGCGGCCGCCGCACGAGATCCCGTTGGGCGCCGTGGTGCGCGACATGGAGAACGACTTGGCCGTGGTGGCCTGCCTGGGAGGCCTGACCGACTGCATACTCGTCGGCCAATGCGCCCTGACCGGAATCATGCAGGGCGCACTCGACAAGTTTCTGGCCCACCTGGACGGCTATACCCTGGCCGACATCCTGCCGGCCGGGGTGAATCAGACGACTTCGCAGCGTACCGTGACCGGATGCGAGCGTAATACCGAGATCACGGTGTCATCGACCTCGCCTTCGATATCGGAAACCACATAACCGATCGGCCCGCGTGTCTGCAGATGCTGGGCCACAATGTTCAGGCCGTGTTCGGCCACTAGATTGCTGAGCGCGCCCATGGCACCCGGCACGTTGCGATGCACGTGCAGAATGCGCGCGCTGCCCGCTCGATCCTGATAGGCCACTTCCGGGAAGTTAACCGAGCCCTTGGTAGCACCGGATTGCAGGTAGGCCACCAGCTTTTCAGCGACTTCACGTCCGATGTTTTCCTGAGATTCCTGGGTACTACCGCCGATATGCGGTGTGAGAATCACGTTGGGCATGCCGCGCAAGGGGCTGTCCAGGGCTTCGTCGCGGCTCTTGGGCTCCACGGGGAAGACATCCAATGCCGCGCCGCCGATATGGCCGCTGAGCAATGCCGCGTGTAGCGCATCAATATCCACCACGGTTCCGCGCGACGCATTGATCAGTATGGAGCCGGGCTTCATCGCCGCGATGGTCTGCGCGTTGATGAGATTGTGCGTGCCCTTGCCGGCCGGTACGTGCAGCGTCACTACGTCAGACTGCGCGAGCAGACGCTTGAGCGAAGCGCAAGCCTTGGCATTGCCGCGAGGCAGCTTTGCCTCGACGTCATGGAAGAGCACCTGCATGCCCGCCAGTTCGGCAAGTGTCCCCACTTGCGAACCAATATTTCCGTAGCCCACGATGCCGAGTGTCTTGCCGCGCGTCTCGTAAGCGCCATCGGCGGTCTTGTCCCAGAATCCCT
>DATGNX010000120.1:0-11677 GCA_035306485.1 Burkholderiaceae bacterium | reverse complement strand
CACTAAGGCCCCTCCGGCACATACGTCAGCCGCCCCTCCACAACCCGAGCGGGGCTCGTCATTGGATGTACGGTTTCCTGGCTATCGTCCAGTATATGCACCACCCTTACGCCAAGAACGCACAACTTGTCCGCAATCATGGATCGGTGGCAGCGCCACCAAACCGCCTCCGCACACATCAACGCAGTGCGTTTCTTCTCAGCAAGCGCCAGCAGTTCGTGTAAGGCTGCCTCAAAAACAGGCGTGGCCATGTAGTCGGCATAACCACGAAAGGACTCGTTGCGCCAGGCGGTATTGGGCGAATCGGCTCGCGGTCGGCGACGGCCTCCCAAGGCTTGAAACCACTCGTAGGCGATGCCGTATTCTTGCAACGCGGACGACAGTGCGTCCTGCCCAAAGTGCGGATACTTTCGAGAGCCGGGAAAGCTGCGCACATCGGCGATGCACTGGATGTCATAGTTTCTAAGCAGTTGCAGAAACTCATCGAGACTGCGGGTGGAATGACCGATGGTCCAGACGGTAAGCGCCATGCCGGTATACCAGCAACCGTCGGGCCGGGCGGCGCTTTAAGAAGCAGTCACAGTCGGGGCGCTCCTCCAGATAGCCACGTCCCAGTGCAGGCTGCCCTGCTCACGTCCGTCTCGGAACAGGCACGACCTAGATCAGGCGCGGCCCAACTTCCACATGCCCTTCCTCAAGATGCTTCGTCCCGGCACCATACCCAAACTGACCAGGCCGGCACACAAGCCGCCTCCTAGCATCAGCGCACGGGCAGGCGACCACAGCGTTGCCATTCCCGCCGCCTGCAGTCCGCCTATTGCAGGACCAACATATCCCTGTAACAACCACAGCGCGGATACTCGGCCTCTTAACGCGTCACGGGTATGGATCTGCAATAAGGCACCCCGCACAATGTCTGAAGCCGTATCTGCCATGCCGGTGATAGCAAGGAATACCAGCACTAACCACGGGGCCCATGCAATACCACTCTCGGCCGCGGTCGCCGCGACACCCGCCAGCATGACGGCCAGGCCCCACAAGACGGTACACGCAATCACAACACGTCCCGGCCGCGTCAAGGTTCTGGTCCAGCCGGAACTTGCCGCGACTAACAGGGCACCCACGGCCGGGGCGGCGTACAGGTAGCCCACCATTTCCGGACCGCCCTTGAGCACCGCCTGCCCGAGTTCCGGCATCAAGGCATGTATGCTCACGAACAGCATGGCAACAAGATCCAACGCTAGCAGGCAGCCAATCACCTGATTCCGTGCCACGTAGCGCAGGCCTTCCGCCCATTGACGAAACAGCGGCGCGTGTGACTTGCGTTCCGCCGGATCGTCAGCACTTGCGTCGCCCTCCGGCAATAGAGCGTCCCGTGGAATCCGTGCCAGGAACACCGGCACCAGCACGGCGCCGACGAACACCACGCCATAACAGAGCGCCACGCTGCTTCGCGCCAACAGCGCTCCAGCGATAAGCGGGCCGATCAGCCGGCCCAGCTCCATGGCCAGCGCGTTCAATGCGCCGGCCGCCGCCAGATGACGCTCGGGAATCAACCTTGGCAACGCGGCCATGAGCGCCGGAGCGCTGATGCCGCTGGTCAAACCACTCAACAAAGTCGCAAGGTAAATTAGCGCCACCCCAGGTTCCGAACGCAGGCTATTGGCCCACAGCAGGCCAACGACAATCACGTACGCCGCCCTGCCCCAGATCATGATGCGACGCCGGTCGCTGCGGTCCGCCAGCGTGCCACCCCAGATCAGGCCAATCAGTGATCCAAGCGCCAGCCCAACGCTGACGCCAGCCACATGCAATGACGATTCACTTAAACCATAGACTTGCCACGCCACCACCACGGCGAGGATGGAAATGGAAAGCAGCGATACCGTGCGCGCAATGTACAGGCTACGAAACGCCGCCGATTCGCGTAAGGGGCCGATATCTGGTGCGATCGCGAGCCATTTTTGGCGACGCGACGTCATGCACCAGCCTTCTCGGACTGTTTGCCTGTTGCGGCACGGCCGCCGCTCTTCATGCTGGTTTCGTCCATGCCGAAGCGCCAATAGGCGACCACCAACTGGTCCTTGCCTGACATACCAACCGTATCGCGTAGCCACTTTCGCACCGTTTGCGCGGTGGCGAACTCTGCCGCCACCCACACAAAACGATCTCCCTCGACGGGGATGTGGGAAGCCAAGACCGCATCCTGCAACAGAGGGCTTTGCCCGGGCACCAGATCGCCGCGATGCAGCCAGCGCAGCGTCATTCCGTCAGGCTTGGTCAGCGGTAACTCATCCGTGGCGTTCTGCACCTCGATAATGATCTCACCCTGGGTATCAGGTGGGAGAGTCTCGGCAATGCGCGCGATAGCAGGCAGACCTGTCTCATCAGCGGCCAATAGCATCCAGGAGGCAGGCCTGGCGGTGCGCCCCCCTGGTCCAGTCACACCGACCTGATCTCCGGGCTGTGCACGGTCGGCCCAGCCGGCCCCAGGACCCGCATCCTCATGGAGAACGAAGTCAATTTCCATCCAGCCGGCTTGCGGGTCGAGGCGGCGTATGGTGTACGTGCGCATATCCAACCGCTTCTCGCCGGTGGGAAGGCTAGGAAGTCCGTCGCCCCCCAGCGTGGGCCACTCGGGCTGGGTCACGCCGGGCTGCGGTATCAACAGCTTGCAATGCAGGTTCTCGTCATTCGCGTATCGCGCCAGGTTGTCGGCACGAAACCGCAGCCGACGCAGATGTGGCGTGATGTCGTGCGTGGAGATGACCGTCAATATTCGAAAGGCGGGTGGCCGTTCGAAGGCCGGCTGGTCGCCGTCCCACTGTATGGAATCCGGGGCACAGGCCGCGAACTCCGCCAAGTGGTGATGTGCCATCATCCGTGCGTCGAACAGAAGTTCATGCGTCGGCGCGACGATCTCGACGCGTAGGGTATCGCCTTGAGCCATGAACAAGACCTCGGCACCCTCGTAGTCGAGCAGCCAGCCCGCGTCTTGCCGCTTGGACTCGAACTCGTGTTCGGTCAGGTGCGCGAGCAAAGCGTTCAGCACTGCCGCCGCATCGATGCCGCCGACGGCGGTCGTAGTCCGGAATGTACTCATCAGGTGTCTTCCATATTCAAAAGGGTTCAGCAGGTAGCCGACGAACTGGCAGGTCCGTCCACTAGCACGTAGGGTCGTCCTTGCTCACACGTGCGAACGCGCGCATCGACGCCCCACACTTCCTGCAAGGCTTTGTCCGTGATCACATCGGTCGGACGACCAAAGGAATGAACACTACGCCGGTGCAGGATCGCGATCCGATCCGCCCACTGCGCAGCAAGCGTCAGGTCATGCAGCACAACGATTACGATGCGGCCTTCGTCGGCTAGGCGACGCGCGACGCTCATGACCTGCCACTGGTGCGCCAGGTCGAGCGCGCTCACCGGCTCGTCCAACAACACCACGGGGCTGCCGCGCACCACGGCTTGAGCCAATGCGGCCAGTTGCCTTTGACCGCCGGATAATTGGAACAGCGGTCGAAGCGCTAATTCGCCGATCCCCAGGTGCTCGATCACTTGCAGCGCCCGGAGTTCGTCCGTTCGACGGTGCCCTGCACCGTTGCCCTGCAGGGCGGACAAGGTCGCCTCAAGTACGGTGAGCCAGGTGTCCTCCGGCAGTGCCTGAGGCATGAAACCGATATGCGCAGCGCGCTCGCGCGGCGACCATCGCAGGCAGTTCTGGCCGCTGAGCCGCACGCTACCCGTCGCGTGCACCAGCCCCGCGATGGACTTCAACAAGGTGGACTTGCCCGCACCATTCGGCCCGGCCAATGCAATAAGTTCACCGGCATGCAGGTCCGGTAGTGAGATGCCTGCCAACACCTCACGCCCTCGATAGCCCACGGTCAGATCTTGGACCTGGAGAGTCAGCGGCGTAGTCATATACGGTCCCCGCGACGGCGCAGCATCAAAGCCATGAAAACCGGCAAGCCCACCAGCGCCGTAACAATGCCGATCGGCAACTGGACGCCCGGGACGAGGGTCTTACTCGCAACCGAAGCCAGCGCCATGAGCGCCGCGCCGATCAGGACGCTGGCCGGTAAGAGGTGCCGATGACCGTCGCCCACGAGCATACGCGCAACGTGTGGGCCGACCAGGCCTACAAAACCAACCGTGCCGACGAATGCCACCGCCGTTGCAGCCAAGAGACTGACACGCACCAGCGCCCAACGACGCAATGCTGTTACGTCGACGCCAAAGCTGCGCGCACGTTCTTCCCCTAAGCGCAGACTTGTCAGCTGGCCGGCAGCGCGCCACGAGAACGGCACCGTTACGACGACGACCACGGCCAGCACGCCAACGCTTTCCCAGTCGGCACGCGCCAAGCTGCCCATGTTCCAGAACACGAGCTGCTGCAGCGCGTCCTCGCTGGCGATGAACTGCAACAGGGAAAGGAAAGCGCCGGCCGCAAAACCAATGGCGATGCCAAAGAGAACCAGCGTTTGCGCATGAGCGCCGCGCCAATGAGCCAGCAGCTGCAGCAATAGCAAGGTGCCGAGTGCAAAGACGAAAGCATTGGCGGGCACCAGCCACCCGGCATCCATCCCGGGGATGCCCCAATCAAGCACAATGGCCAGCGCCGCGCCCAGTGCCGCGGAAGACGACACGCCCAAGGTGAAGGGTTCTGCGAGAGGATTGTTCAGTATGGTCTGCATCTCTGCACCGGCCAACGCGAGTGACGCGCCCACCAACAGCGCCATCAGCGCCACGGGCAGCCGTACCTGCCACAGCACAACCTGCATGGGGCGCGCCAGGGCTTCCGGATCGTACAGGCCATGCAGGACCTGCATGGCCGACAGGGAGGCGGGACCGGTGAAGAGATCGATCAAACCGGCGAGCACCACCAACATGGCCAGACCTGCAACGATCAACCAGCGGCGGCGCACGACGCGACGGTGTGCCCGCCAGCGCTCATGCAGGGCCTGGTCGTCCGTGGTGGCGTTTACCAGTTGAGAGCGCGCGTGCATCCGTCTATTCCTCCTTCGCATGCAGCGACGTCCAGAACGTGCCTTGCTGTGTGACTGGCATGAACCGCTGAAAGATCTCAGCCTGTGTTGCGGCGGGGTCCACATCGTTGAAATGCTCCGGATACAGCCACTTCGCGATCAGCTCCAGATTCACGATGCCATATCCGCTATGCCACACCCCGTACACGCGACCTTGCTCGGTGGCGCGGATATGCTTCAGGCCCACCCGTTTCATGACGGCACGAAGACTCGCCTCGGCCCTATCCGGCTCCACATCCAAGCCCAGCACAAGGCCGTCGCGACCTTCAAGGTGTCGGCCCCCAGTACCGATGTAGACCTCGGGATTCTCGGCGATCACGTACTCCGGGCTAAGGCGCCCCGACATCTCGTCGATGATGTCGCTTCCGATCAGTTTCCCGCCGGCAATCGCCACCAGATCGCCCATGCTGCGCCCCAGGCCCATGGACAGGCAACAGGGGCCAATGCCCGCATGCGGCTCCATCAACACCGTGGGTTGCGCGACGCCGTCAGCGAGCAATTGCTGTGCACGCGAAGCGATCCGGTCGCGCCGCGCACGGATGAACCCGCTGACCTCCTCACCCCGCGACTCCCGCCCCACCAGCACGGCCAACTTCTCCAACCCTTCGGCCGGGTTCAGCTGCGTGAGCCTGGGTTCCAGCGTAAGGATGGCCACAGGAATACCAGCCTGTTCGAGTTGCCGCACGACATGCGAGGCTCTGCCGAAGAAGTGGTCCAGCACGACCAGATCAGGCTCATGAACGATGAGAGATTCCGCATTCAGGTTCTGCGGGCCGTCGATCACCAATTGCGCGATCTGGTCGAAGGCAGCGGAGTCGATACTGCGCCAGCTCTCCAGGGTGCGCTCGTCCAGGCGCCAACGATTCCACGCCACAATGCGGGAGGCTGGATTCTCGACCAGCAGGGCCAACATGGCAAAGTCGCCCGGCTCGGAAAAGAAGATGCGCCGGGCGGGCTCGTTCAGGCGCACGCTGCGGCCTGCCTGGTCCACGATCTTGATCTCACCGTGGGCAGGCAAGCCGACCAGCAAGCCGGCGGCGAGCACGCCGGCCCATAACCATTGCTTGATGCGTGCGCCGGCTTCCCTCATCAGAACTGGAGGCTCGCGCCCAGCCAGAAGCGACGGCCTTCGTCGACCATCCAGTTGCCATCCAGCCCTTCGAAGCGGGTACGTTCATCGATCGGCGTCTTATGATCGGTGAGGTTCAGCACTGCCAGGCGCAGCGCCAGGTTCTTGGTGACCTGATAGCTGCCGCCCACATCAAACGTAGAACCGCCTGGGCGCGTACGCACGCCGGTTGCGCCATTGCGGTACGCGGCGTAGCGGGCTTCGCCCGTCAGATTCCAGCGCAGATAGGTGTTGAACCGTTCGTTCACTTGCCAATCCAGACGCGTATTCATGACATGGCGTGGCGTCTTTTCCAGCGGTTCTCCATCTAGCGACTCGCCGTTGAAGGAGACTTCGCCTCCACCCTTGCGTTGCGACTTGGTAAAGGTGTAGTTGGACGACAGGCTCACCGTCTCGGTCAGCGGCAGCTTCGCGGCAAGCTCAAGACCGTATATCTGGACCTTGTCGATGTTGTCGTAAATATAGAGGTGATTGTTCGTGCCCGGATTCAGCGGATCCTGCTGCCCGGTGTCGTAGCTCGCAACCTTGTTCTTGAAATTGGTGTTGAAGAGGGTCGCCGACACGCTGCTGCCCGGCGCCCAGTCATACATCAGGCCCAGTTCCTGGGTGACACTGGTTTCCGGTTCGAGATCGGGATTGCCGCAAAGCGGGCCGCGGAAGCCCGAGTTGCCGCCCGTCATCATGCAATAGCCTGCCGTGCTCTGACGGATCGTCGGGGCCTTGAAGCCGGTGGAGACGCCGCCCTTGATCGTGAGCGCTTCATTCACATGATATACACCGTAGATACGTGGCGACCAATGCGTGCCATAGCGATCGTCGTGGTCCATCCGCACGCCAGCCGTGAGCGTGAAATCGTCGGTCAGGTAGTAATCATCTTCGACGAACAAGGCATAGTTATTCAACGTGACCTTGTCAGTATTGGTGGGGTAGTTCGGGAAACTGGCCTCGTTCTGGATACCACTCAGTTCAGACCTCAGGAACTGGCCGCCGAATCGCAGCGTGTGCGATTCAAAAGGCATGCTCAGGCTGGCGTCCAAACCCGTATTGCTCAATTTGCGGTTGTCCACATATTCGCCGGACTTAGGCCAGTTCTCCTGCGTGCTGTCCTCGCGGTACAGCGAAATCCGAGACTCGCCGAAACTCCAGCGCCCAGTATGGGTGATCCCATACGATGTGCGGCGATGCTGCTCCTTGAACCAGTCCAGATCAGGAGGCACGGACTCACCCGGCGTCGATTCCGTAGTGAGGCGTTGCGTGGAGACATCGAGCACCACATCCTGATTTGCAGCCGGGCGCACGGCCAACTTCAGGCCCAGGCTGCGCGTATCGCGGCCATAGGCGCCGTCAGCGCTCGGATAAAAATTACTGCCTTCGGTCAGGTCATCGTATGAACCATAGACCTGCAAGCCCACGACATCGTCCTTGATCGGCCCGCCGATCCAGAACTGGGTCTCGCGGCTGTTGCCGTAGTCATCGTCGGTCTGTAGCGTAACGGAACTATCCAACGCTGCAGACCACTTCTCGGGCACCTTGCGCGTAATGATATTGATCACGCCGCCCATGGCCTCGGAGCCATACAGTGACGACATGGGGCCGCGGGCCACTTCGATCCGCTCAATGGCGGCCAAGGGCGGCAGGAAAGCGTACTGCACGCCGCCGGTACCACGATTCATGGTCTCGCGCGTATTCTGCCGGCGGCCATCTACCAATACCAGGGTGTACTCTCCCGGCAGTCCGCGGATCACGATGTCCTTGTTGTTGGGATCGAAGCCGGTCGTCACGACGCCTTCGACATGACTAATCACATCGGCCGCCGTGGTGTATCCACTCTTCTCGATATCATCCCGGCTGATTACCGTCATGGAGGCAGGCGCGTCCTTGACCTGCTGTTCCACGCCGCTCGCGGTCACGACCACGGGGCTCAAGGTCGTCGGCCCGATGGGCTGGGCGCTCGCGCCGGTCGCGACTCCGGCAGTCAGTAGCGCGATAGTGAAAGGGGTCAAGGCAAGGCGAAGGCCCGCCAAGTGGGGAGCCCGCTCCGAGTGGGACATTGTTCTTCTCTCCTTACGAGTGCAGGGTACGTGCGAAGGCGGTACCCGCCGAATACAGACGCGGCCCACTATTGAATCATTCTCATTTACAACAAAGGTTTGAGATTCGCGCAAAGTTCTTTGCGTTCGCGGCGCTTTCAGACGCGGCCGCGCACGGCGCGCGGGCTGAGGCCGAATTGACGGCGAAAGGCAGTGGCGAAGTTAGCGGCGCTTCCGTAGCCGGCGCGCTCCGCGGCAGCTGCGATTGTGCTGCCCCGTTCCAGTTCTGCGCGGGCCTGCAGTAACCTCATGTTCCGCCGGTACTCGTTGATTGAGCACGAGAAGGCTTGACGGAACTGGCGTTGCAGCGCGCTGGCGCTCAAGCCAAAACGCTGGCCGAGTGCTTCGATGGTGAGTGCCTGCAGGTAAGGCTGGCGAATCTCATCGTCCAGAAAATCGCGCAACCGCACCATACGCTCGTGATCGCGCAGCCGCAGACCGGTGGCCTCTGTGAGGGTCGGGGCCTCCCGCTTCGCCAATGCCTCATAAAAGATTTCGAGCGCGCGACCAGCCTGACGCAAGCGCATCAGCGGAGAAGCCGACGCATCCGCGTCCAGGATCAATTGTTCGGCAAGGGCAAGAGCGTGCGGTGACGGCGTCCACGGTACGACGCACACGTCGCCTCCCCGGACGGGGACAGGCAGCCCACTGCCGAGCGTAACGTTCAGCGACGGGCCACTCAACCCGCACACAGATGCGTGGGCTTTTAGCCATTCCGGCGTCAAATGCAGCGACAGTTTGCGTTCCCACTTTCCGCGCTGCCAGCGACGTTCGAATAGAGCGGGCTGCGGCATGGAAACCACGGCGGCGCTCACGCTCTCCGGTCGCAGGTGCAGGCGATGGCCGCCGATGGTCACATCCAGCTCACCCGCAAGCACCATGACGAGACGCAATCCCTCGTCAAGCCGGACGCGCGAGGTCATGTTGTGCAGGTCCGACACTTCGGCGCAATGTAGCCATAGGCCGGGCTGCAACTCCACTTCCTGTACGCGCCCCTCCAGTACAGGCGCGTCGCCGGAGAACGGCGCGGCGACAAACTGATAGTCGGGCGATTCAAATTCATGCCGGTGCACCATGCCCAATGCGCGCCATGGCCGCATACCCCGGTGGTGAGGTGGCGCCGGGCGGGTGGCATCGAGAGCGGGAGCCTGCGTGGATTCCATCAAATGTAGAATCGGCCCTGGCCGACTCAAATTGAATGATAATAGTTCTTATTTAACATCAAGCCATCTATCGAGAGCAAGTGCGGTATGCGAAACACCCGCTACACCTTTACCTGGGCATGCGCCCTCTTCTGCTTTCTGTTTACCCGCAACGTGCTATCCCAAACGATCCCCACGCAGGGCCACACGCGCGCGCATGACCTGGTGGGAGTAACCGTTGCGGATCGCCCTTCGCCCTACTACCGCTTCGAGACGCATCACCTGGTTTCCGTCGATGGCCAACGACGCTATCGCGTGTACATCGGTTTCCCTAGGAAGCCAGGCGAGTCCAGAGGTAGGGCCTCAGCAGGGGACGGCCCCATCCTATACATGCTGGACGGCAATGCCGCGATAGACACCCTCACCGACAGCGACCTGGCGAGGTTGAGCCGGCGCAACGCGCCGGTGCTGGTGGCGCTCGGCTACGACGTGTCGACACGGAACGATGTGGTCGCTCGCGCATACGACTACACCCCGCCGGTATACGCAAATGGCAGCCGCGTGGACTCCCCCGTGGTTCGCGGCCGCGTAGGCGGCGGCGCCGAGGCGTTCCTCGACCTAATTGAACAGCAGATTAAGCCGCTCGTGCACGTGCATGGAGTGAATGGCGCTCGTGAATATCTATGGGGGCACTCTTACGGCGGACTATTTGCCATGCACGTGCTGCTCACCCGCCCCGACGCCTTCGACGCCTACATCGTTGGAGACCCGTCTGTATGGTGGCACAACGGAGAATTACTGCGGGAGTGGGAGGCTTTCGACGAAACCCGCGCCGTCGGCAAGCGCATAGACATACTCGTGGGCACCAAACCGCGCCCGGCCAATCGACCACCTCCACCTGACGCCGGCATGATCGAGCGCGACGGCCGGCAGATCTCGCCGCGCGCAGCCTTACAAGAGATCGCCCAAGGCTTGGAAGCGAGCGGCGCCCAGGTCAGCTATCGCACATTCCCGGAGTACGGGCATGGCGAAATGATCCGTGTATCGCTGGAACAAGCATTGCGAGTCGCACGCGAACCTTGACCCCTTGCCGTATTCCGGCAACCCGGCACAGCATGCCCCGCATCATTCACCGCCAGCGCGCATTCGCGAACGGCAGCTGCTCATCCGGCAGCGGCGTGAATTCACGGTCATCGGCATCGGGCAGTTTTATACGTCCTGCTTTCCAGTCTTCAGCCGCCTGCGCAAGCCTGTCCTTGGAAGACGACACGAAGTTCCAATAGATGTAGCGTTCACCGACCGGCTCCCCGCCCAGCAACATCACCGTGGACTGCTGCACAGCACGCACGCTGGTAACGGTTGGTCCCAGAATGAGCATGCGCCCGGCCTCGTAGCGAACACCCTCCACTTCCACCGCGCCGGACGCTATGTAAAGCGCACGCTCCGCATAGTCGCCCGGAACCTCGGAAACCGCCCCCGGTGCCATCTCCAGGTGCGCGTAGAACAATGGCGAATGCGTCTTGGCGCCGGCGGTTAATCCATAGGCACGACCGGCGATCAACTGTCCCACCACCCCTGCGTCGTGCCATTGCGGCAAATCCGATCCATCATGGTGCGAGAAGGACGGATCTGTTTCCTCGTATTCGGTCGGCAACGCCACCCAGGCTTGTATGCCGTGCAGATGGTCGCCCTGCGCTCGCGCACGCTCGAAGCGCTCGCTGTGCGTAATGCCGCGGCCGGCAGTCATCCAGTTCACTTCTTGGGGACGGATTGCCTGTTGAAAGCCCAGGCTGTCGCGATGCATGATCTCCCCGGAAAACAGATAGGTCACCGTGGCCAGGCCGATATGGGGATGCGGCTTTACGTCCGCGCCACGATCCAGCCCCTGCGCCAAGTCTAGCGGCCCCATGTGATCGAAGAAGATAAAGGGCCCGACCATACGCCGCTTGGCGAACGGCAGTACGCGCCCGACTTCCATTCCGCCCAGGCTGCGGCGACGCTGTTCGATGACCATCTCTATCATTTCGATTCTCCTCAGGCGAGCCTGCAGGCTGCTCCCGCTGGAAGATCATGTTAGCGTGATAAAGCGCGTCATTGACGATGTGCGTCATGTGTACTTCTCACTAAGACTCAGATAGGAAACCTCAATGCATCAAGACGCAGTCAAGGAAATCTTCGATCAGATGGCGCCGGTCTATGACTCGCAATGGGCCAAGACCGCGCCGATGCAGACCTGCCTTTACTACCTTCTGGATGCCTATTTCGCCG
>DATGNX010000119.1:0-8355 GCA_035306485.1 Burkholderiaceae bacterium | reverse complement strand
GCCCGAGGCCCAGAAATGGGTGGACGCCGAATTTCAGCCGTCGACGTTGTCAAAGGATCAGCAGCTGGCCGAAATGCAATGGTTCATCGAAGCGGCCGCCAAGCTCAAGGCCAAGGGCGTCAACGAGGTCAATGTGGTGTCGGAGACCATCACGACCCACGAATACGAATCCAAGACGCTGGCGCGGGCTTTCACCGAGATCACCGGCATCAAGGTCAATCACGATCTTATCCAGGAAGGCGATGTGGTCGAGAAGCTGCAGACATCGATGCAGTCGGGAAAGTCGATCTATGACGGCTGGATATCCGACTCGGACCTGATCGGCACGCACTACCGCTATGGGCAGATTCTTTCCCTAACTGAATATATGGAAGGGGCGGGCAAGGACTTTACCAACCCCGGACTGGACCTGAAGGATTTCATCGGCCTGTCGTTTACGACGGCACCGGACGATCAGGTGTATCAGTTGCCTGACCAGCAGTTCGCCAATCTTTACTGGTTCCGTGCCGACCTGTTCTCGCGTCCGGACTTGCAGAAGCAGTTCAAGGAAAAATATGGCTACGACCTGGGCGTGCCGGTGAACTGGACTGCATATGAAGAGATTGCGAATTTCTTCACGAACGACGTCAAGACGTTGGACGGCCAACCCATCTACGGCCACATGGATTACGGTAAGAAGGATCCATCGCTCGGCTGGCGCTTCACCGACGCGTGGCTTTCCATGGCCGGCACCGCTGATAAAGGCACGCCAAACGGCTTGCCCATCGATGAGTGGGGCATCCGGGTTGCAGACGACAAGTGCACGCCGGTTGGTGCGGCAGTGGAGCGGGGCGGGGCGACCAACTCGCCTGCGGCGGTGTATGCACTGACCAAGTACATCGACTGGATGAAGAAGTTCGCGCCCAAGGAGGCACAGGGCATGACCTTCAGCGAGGCCGGTCCAGTTCCTGCACAGGGGCAGATCGCTCAGCAGATCTTCTGGTACACCGCCTTCACGGCGGACATGACTCGGCCGGGTCTCCCCGTCGTGAACGAAGACGGCACACCGAAATGGCGCATGGCTCCGGCACCGCACGGTCCGTACTGGAAGGATGGCATGCAGAACGGCTATCAAGACGTGGGTTCGTGGACCTTCTTCAAGAATCACGACGCGGATCGGCTGGCCGCTGCATGGTTGTATGCGCAGTTCGTGACGTCCAAGACGGTCTCGCTCAAGAAGTCGATCGAGGGGCTGACCTTTATCCGCGATAGCGACATCCATAGCGATTACTTCACCGAGAACGCGAACAAGTATGGCGGGTTGATTGAGTTCTACCGCAGCCCGGCGCGTGTGGCGTGGACCCCGACCGGTACCAACGTGCCCGATTACCCCAAACTGGCGCAGCTGTGGTGGCAGAATGTCGCAACTGCCATCAGCGGTGAACGCACCCCGCAGCAAGCGATGGACAATCTGGCGGAGGAAATGGACCGCGTCATGGCGCGCTTGGAGCGCGTCGGCATGGAGCGTTGCGCACCCAAGCTCAACGAGAAAGGCGATCCGTCGAAGTGGCTGAGTGACGACAGCGCACCCTGGAAGAAGCTCGATAACGAGAGTCCCAAGGGCGAGACCGTTGCCTACGAAGATCTGTTGAACGCATGGAAGGAAGGCCGCGTGCGATAAACGTGCTGGAGTCGCATCCGCGTACGGCGCGACGTGCTTGAGATGTGCGTGTTCAACGCGCTGAGCTTACGGGCCCGCTCAGGTGCAAATCTGACGGGCCCACTGCATTAGCGCGTCCATAGGCATGTTCCGTGCTGCCTTCGATTGCAGCCATGAAAGTCAGGGCCGTTGGGCTCTCGGCTGGCTGCATCGATTGAGGAGTCTGTCATGCCAGCAAAGTCCAAATCTCAGCAACAAGCCGCCGGTATCGCGCTAGCTGCCAAGGAAGGCGAAAAGAAGGTCGGCGATCTGAAGGGCGCGTCCAAATCGATGTACGAGTCGATGAACGAAAAAGAACTCCATGATCTTGCCGCGACCAAGACCAAGGACAAACCCAAACACAAGTCCGATAAGAAATAGAAAGGTAGATCTGGCTTGATTCTGAGTCGCTCGATTGAACGGCTGACGACAGCAGCCTGATATCGAAGAGGGTGCAGGGTGCGCGGTTAGTCGTCCGGTCGAATGCGTGCTCCTGTAGCCAACTCCATGTGGCGGGCCTATCGTCAGCCATCTACGATACTTTACATAATGCACATTATACGATTCTTGAGTGGGTCGGATGGAGGAACGGCATGGAGTTTGCGGCCTCCAGTTTCCCTGGACCCACCTCTGGAAGACGTCATGAACAATCCTCGTGCATCCGGCAGCGCCTTCGCCGATGTCTCCGCCGCCACGCTCGCCGTGGACCTGGTCATGCCCATGATAGAAGCCGGCCTTGCCGACAAGAAGATCGGTGACAGTGGTTTCCTTTATATCGTGATCATGGATCCTGGCTTGGGTCCAGACACCTGCAGCTTTGAGGATGCCGTTCTCTACGAGCACGCCGTGGGAGATCGCAGCGCCTGGGATGCTGACTACGCCCTATACGCAAGGGAGAAAGCTCGGGTGTGCTGGACGCACCGGCGCAATGGACACGAGGTGCGCGTGTGCTCGCCTCATCTTCTGCGCGCACAGGAAACCGGCGTCTGGGGCGGCATCTGGTTGGACGGAATCTCCGTCGGCGTGAGTGGCGCGAATCCCTGGTTCGATGAGGCAATTGGTTTAAGCGTGGCGGCCGCCTTTCGCGCTATCGCGAAACAAAGGGCCCTCGCGCATCCCGAAAGCTTGTGGGTGTTGGGCGGCGATCACTCGGAATGACCCGCCAGACGGATAGGCTCGAAGCACAATACGGGCATCCACGTATAGGCTCCGCGGTATGGTCGTGACAGATTCAGGACAAGCTCCGCGCAGGCAACCTATGGACAGCGTTCCTGATATATGTAAGCGGCGCGACCGAGACTGTTGTTCATTACAGGAGATGCTTTCGTGCGTGACCATGCTACACAGCAGACCGCTCTTGATCCCCGTGCGGAAGCACGCGTTAGGGAAAGCTTTGACCGACAAGGTCTGATGCGGCACCTGGCTGCGGAACTGACGGAAGTCTCCCACGGCATGGTCAAGATACGTCTGCCCTATTCTTCATCTGTCACGCAGCAGCATGGCTTCTTCCATGCGGGCGCCACCAGCTCCATCGCCGATTCGGCGGGCGGGTATGCCGGATACACCGTGTTCCCTGAAGACAGTTCTGTACTGACAGTCGAGTTCAAAATCAATCTAGTCGCGCCGGCACAGGGCGAGTATCTTGAAGCCACCGGCAAGGTCGTACGTTCGGGACGCACGCTGACGATCTGTCAGCTGGAGGTCCATGGTGTTAAAGACGGCGAGTCCACGCTCGTTGCCATCGGCCAGCAGACCTTAATCTGCATGCACGGCAAGCCCGACGTCGCGTGAGAGTTGACTGATGTCACTCATGTTTCGTCGGGGGTAGGATATAGTGGTCGGCAGTTGCTCCGTAGCTCCTTCGGAGTGCGGGGCCCTCTATAGGCCTATCCAGTTCGGAAAGGCGTTCCTTAGGAGTCCTTCCATGAGTGATACCAAGCCTGCATCAGCGCCCCGCTCCACTACCGGTTCCGGTGCCCCTGCGGTCAGTGACCGAAATTCCCTCACGATTGGCCCCGACGGCCCCATTCTGCTGCACGATGTGCATTTCCTCGAGCAGATGGCGCATTTCAATCGGGAAAAAGTGCCGGAGCGACAACCGCACGCCAAGGGGGCCGGCGCTTTCGGGGTCTTCGAGACCACCGCCGACGTATCTCGGTATACCTGTGCCGCCCTCTTTCAGCCCGGTGCACGCACCGAAATGTTGGCGCGTTTTTCTACCGTGGCCGGCGAGGCTGGCAGCCCCGACACCTGGCGTGACGTGCGTGGATTTTCGCTGAAGTTCTATACCAGCGAAGGCAATTACGACCTGGTAGGGAACAATACGCCGATCTTTTTCGTGCGGGACCCGATGAAGTTCCCGCACTTCATACGCAGTCAGAAGCGCCTGCCCGACTCCGGCCTGCGCGATAACCATATGCAGTGGGACTTCTGGACGCTCAATCCGGAATCGGCTCACCAAGTGACGTACCTGATGGGAGACCGCGGCTTGCCGCGTACGTGGCGGCACATGAACGGTTATGGCTCTCACACTTATATGTGGGTGAACGGCGCCGGTGAACGCTTCTGGGTCAAGTACCACTTCCATACGCAGCAAGGCATGGAGTGCTTCACGAACGCGGAAGCCATGGAAATGGCCGGCCGTGATGCCGATTACCACCGTCGCGACTTGTTTGAAGCGATCGCGGAAGGGAATTTCCCCACCTGGAAGCTGTCCGTGCAAGTCATGCCCTACGACGATGCCCGTACCTATCGCTTCAACCCTTTCGACCTGACCAAGATTTGGCCCCATTCCGACTATCCGCTGATCGAAGTCGGCACCATGACGTTGAATCGGAATCCCGACAACTTTTTCGCCGAGATCGAACAGGCGGCGTTCTCTCCGGGTAATGTGGTGCCGGGCATTGGCCTGTCTCCGGACAAAATGCTGTTGGGCCGCGCATTCGCGTACAACGACGCGCAGCGCAACCGGATCGGTACCAATTTTCATCAGCTCCCGGTAAATCGCTCGCGAGCACCGCTTAACACCTATATGTTTGATGGCCAGATGACATACGAACATAGTGGAAACCAACCGGTTTACGCGCCAAATTCGGCCGGGCGGCCCTGGGCCGATGAAAGCGGACGGGTGGACGACGGCTGGGAAGCTGATGGCGAAATGGTACGCGCCGCTTATACCTTGCGGCGAGACGATGACGATTTCTCGCAACCGGGAGCCTTGGTGCGGGAGGTGTTTGATGACGCACAACGCGAACGTTTGGTGGAGACCGTGGCCGGTAGCTTGCTGGGCGGAGTCCGGGCCCCGGTACTTGACCGCGCGTTCGAGTATTGGAAGAACGTTGATCCTGACATAGGCCGCCGGATCGAGGCCAAGGTACGTGCGGGAGCGGCGCCAGAGCCAGCGGCAGGAATGAGCGAAGCCTGAACCGCCGCATTTCTCTATTCAGGACTTCTCCGGCAACGCGCCGGAGACAATGCGATCGAGCACAATGCAAGCCAAGGAGACTGCTATGACCAAATACAAGGTGGGCTATATGGTGGGAAGCCTGTCGAGCACGTCGATCAACCGCCTATTGTCCAAGGCCTTGATCCGTGTGGCGCCGCCGGAGCTCGAGCTGGTGGAGATCCCCATTCGCGACCTTCCACTCTATAGCCAGGACTACGACGAAGACTTCCCGCCGGTGGCACGGGCGTTCAAGCAGGCGATATCCGAGGTAGATGCCATATTGTTCGTTACGCCGGAGTACAACCGCAGCATTCCGGGTGGACTGAAGAATGCCATCGATTGGGCGACGCGCCCATGGGGACGTAATTCGTTTACCCGCAAGCCTTCTGCGGTGATCGGAACGTCGCCGGGCTCAATCGGCACGGCCCTGGCCCAGGCGCAGCTGCGCAACGTACTGTGTTTCTGTAATTCCCCGCTGCTCAATACGGTCGAAGCCTATATTCAGTTTCAGCCAGGCCTGTTCAAGGATGACGGCGAGGTCGGCAACGAAAAGACGGAGCAGTTCCTGCGCAACTACATGCATGAGTTCCACACTTTCATTGTGCGGGTGCTCACTGTATTGCCACGAGAACCCTGAACGGCTTGCCTGCTGGCACCTATCGAGCGCCGCCCTGCAGCGCGTTTTCGTTTACCTGGCGCTGCAGCTCCAGAATCTCTGGCGGCCAAGTGCTCTTTATATAGGCAAGTATGGCAATGATTTCTTCGTCGGTCAGTATCCCGGCGTAGGCCGGCATGTCGCTCTCGTAGCCCTCGGGCGCGGTGCGTCCCGGCACGAGACCGTTACGCGTCAGGTCAAACAGTTGCGCATCAGGGTGGTGCCAGGTGTGCCCGCTTTCGTTATGAGGCGGTGCCGGCAAGCGGCCGTCGGTCCGTCTTTCCCGCCAATTGGGCTGGCCTTCCAATTGTGCGCCGTGGCAGGCGGCGCAGTGGCTGGCATAGAGCTTGCGTCCGAGGGCGAGTTGCCTGTCATCGTCCACGCCGATACGCATTCCCGCGTCGACGCGGGGTCCTCGTAGTTCGGTGGCAATTCCGATGACGGCGATGACCAGCATGATTGCGATGCCGGTCGCCATGGCTTTGAAATTCATGCGCATCACCCTGGTGGTATCATCAATCCAACTTGTCTCGAAGAAGGAGTAGACCCGTGAAAGGCTTCGTACAGAACATCGAACAACTGACCGTTGAAAATGAGAATTTCCGTAAGGTGCTCTATACCGGTAAGCATCTGCAACTGGTGCTCATGACGCTGCAGCCCGGCGAGGAAATCGGCGCGGAAGTGCACGACACTCATGATCAGTTCTTCCGTATCGAGGAAGGCAAAGGCCGTGTCACGATCGACGACAACTCCTACGATGTAGAAGATGACGACGCAGTCATTGTGCCGGCAGGAGCCAAGCACAACGTGATCAACACGGGCAGCGAGCCACTGCGCCTGTACACCATCTATGGCCCGCCCGAGCACCGCGATGGTGTCATTCATCCTACCAAGGCGGATGAGACCGAAGAGCACTTCGACGGCAAAACCACGGAATAAACCTGCTTCGACCAAGAACCCCGAACGGCCCTGCCCTTCGGGGTTTCTACATTTTGGACGCTTCGATCAGTCGCGCGAAAACGGGCGACCTTCGAAATCGACCGTAATGAGATTACCGTCCATGGGACCCATGCCTGGGGAGTTCACGGGCATGCCGGGAGCGGCGACACCCTTCACGGACGGATCCAGCAGCATTTTGCGCACGGCATTGGCAGGCACATGGCCTTCGATCAATTGGCCAGTGCCTTCCAGTCGGGCCGTATGACAAGACGCCAGCGCCATGGGTACGCCGTGTTGGGCCTTTACGGCAGCCATGTTTGACGATTTGTAGACCTTCACGTCAAAGCCGTTATCGCGCATGTGTTGCGCCCAACCGCCGCAGCAGCCGCAATTGGGATCCTGATGCATCACGATTGCAGGCTTCCCCGCAAGGGCGGCCTGGCTACCGGCAGCTGCGCACAGCGCGAGCGCCAACAACATCTTCTTCATCTGAAATTCTCGTTTTTTGCGATCAAATTTGTTCAAAACGGTCGTAATGCCGTTCGTCTTGGACTTCCCGTACATCGACCTCTTCCACCCGTGCTGCGGGCGGCCCAATGTGCAGCCACGACAGCATCTGGTCGATGCGGTCGTGCGGACCCTGGAGCAGGCCTTCGACCGAACCGTCCTCCAAGTTGCGCACCCATCCCGTGACCCCCAGGCTATGAGCCTGGCGCACGGTAGCGATGCGATAGCCCACGCCCTGCACTTTCCCGGTGATGCGTACGGCCAGTGTTTCGACATTTGAGGGACTGGAAAGTTTCTTCATGCTCCGGATATGCGAAATGGTATGGGTGAACACTTGCGCCGGGCGGCTTACGTGTGTGCTCGATCTACCGGCGACACCTTATGCGCGAACCCGATCGACTGGCTTATGTGTGAGCCCGATCCACCGCCGGCGCTTGGCCCCGCCGATGCAGGTTGAGCGCCGTATCGATGATGCCGACATGACTGAAGGCCTGCGGGAAGTTGCCGAGCATGCGCCGCGACCTGGGGTCGTACTGCTCGGACAATAGTCCCACGTCGTTGCACAGGTCGGTCAGGCGGGCGAATAACGCCTCGGCCTCCGCATAACGGCCTTGCAGCACGTAGACGTCGGCCAGCCAGAACGAGCATGCAAGGAACACGCCCTCGCCCGGTGGCAGGCCGTCGACGCCCGTCTCGGTTTCGTAGCGCAATAGTAACCCGTCGCGCATAAGGCGCTGCTCAATGGCGGTGACCGTACCAATCACGCGCGGGTCCTGCGGGGGTAGGAACCCGGTCAGCACAATATGCAGCAGACTAGCGTCCAGTGCCCTAGTGCCGTAATGCTGGACGAAGGTATTGCGCTCCCGGTCGTAGCCTTTCTCGCAGACTTCATTGCGGATCTCGTTGGCGATCCGTCGGCAGTTCTGTGCGAAGCGGCGCCCATTGTTCATGGTGGAGGCCACCATGGCTATACGATCGAACGCCACCCAAGCCATGACCTTGGAATGAACGAAATGCTGCCGCGCCGCTCGGATCTCCCAGATGCCTTCGTCCGGGTGCCGCCATGCCTGTTCCAGGAAGGGAACTATGACCTCGGCGATGGCTTCGATACGGGGATGCGGAGGCAAATGG
>DATGNX010000118.1:0-4747 GCA_035306485.1 Burkholderiaceae bacterium | reverse complement strand
AAGTGGCGGAGGCCGAACGCCTGATGCGCATGGAGAACATTCCCTGGCTATCCACCACCACGAAGTCGATTGAGGAGATCTCCACCAAGGTCATGACCCAGATCGGCCTGGAACGACGCAGTTTCTATTAAGAAGCAACTAAGAGTTCCGCCTCACTAAATTGGGGCGCCGGTCTGCATCCTCGAAACCGGGGTCAGACCACGATCTATCGTAGATCGTGGTCTGACCCCGGTTTCATTTGATTAACGCCGATTCGATTAACGCCGGATAGATCGGGGTCTGACCCCGCTGAGCTTTCGGTCAGCTGCAGATCAACGGCCGATTAAAGGTGGCGGCGGCGTTGTTCGAAGAGGCAAATACCGGCGGCGACGGCCACGTTGAGTGATTCCACACCGGGCGCTTGAGGAATATACAAGCGCTGCGTTGCGCGAGCGATCAGAGACGGTGCCACGCCCTGCCCTTCGTTGCCGAAGACCCAGGCCGCTGCACTGGGCAGCGCCGCGTCATAGAGCGAGTGCGCGTCCTCCAGGGCGGTGGCAAGCAGGGGAACGTCCAGCTGTTCGCTTAAGACGTCGAGATCCTGACCCTCGTACACATTCAGCACGAAATGCGCGCCCTGTGCGCTGCGTAAGACTTTGGGCGACCATACCGCCACACAGCCACTGGAGGCATAGACTTCGCGGATGCCAGCAGCCGCTGCCGTTCGCAGTAGCGTTCCCATATTGCCCGGGTCCTGCACCCGGTCCAGCCACAAACAATTGTCTTGCACGCGTGCCGGCGGCGTGGGGCTAGGCGCCGTGGCCATAAAAATGACACCTTGGCCATGCACGACTTGGGACGCTGCCCGCAGCAGTGCAGGCGTACAGACCCGGATGCGTGCCGGGTCCACGGCGCGAACCAGCGCCGCGATTTCCGCGTGTTCTAGCCGTTCTGCGTCGAAGAAAGCCAGTCCCGGCTGCCCCATCGACGCAAGCCAGCTCTCACACAAGTGAATACCTTCCAGGGCGACATCTCTTGCCGCCGACTGACGCTCGCCAGGCGCTCGGCGACCCGCGAGCACTCTCAGCAGTAGACGGTAATCAACGTTGGCGCGAGAATCGATGCGCTTCATGGCGCAAGGGTTTCAAAATGAAGCTTCACCGGCGCAAAGCTGCGGCGGTGTTCCTCGCAAGGACCCAGGCGCAGCAAGCGCTCCAGATGCATGGCCGTGGCATAGCCCTTATGCTGATCGAAGCCGTAATCGGGGTAGCGTCGATGCATTTCTTCGCAGTAAGCGTCACGGGCCGTCTTTGCCAGAATGGAAGCGGCGGAAATCGCCGGAACCTTGGCGTCTCCTCCAATGACGTACTGCGCGGCGCACGCCAGGCCCGGCGGGACCTGATTACCATCCACGAGAACTTGTTGCGGCGCCAGGTGCAGGCCCTCGCAGGCGCGCCGCATCGCCAGCATGGTCGCGCCCAGGATGTTGTAGCGATCGATCTCGTCCACATTGGCGCTGGCAATGCACCAGGACAACGCGCGTTCGCGGATCTCAAGAGCCAGCTCCTCGCGCCGCTGAGGCGTCAGCTTCTTGGAATCGTTCAAGCCCTCGATACCCTTCGCCGAATCCAGAATCACGGCCGCCGCGAATACGGGGCCGGCCAGAGGCCCACGGCCCGCCTCATCCACACCGGCCTGTAGCGGGATCGGCATGGCCATGCCGTCAAAGAGATCCAGGCTTTCAGCGTGCATGGCCGGCTTCCCGGAGGATGGCCTCAGCAACGAGACGCGGAGTGTCCAGCGCCAGGCTGCGGTGGATCTCGGTAAACCGTTGCTCCACCGATGCTGCGTACTCCGTGTCCACCATTGCGCGCCACGCGCTCTCCGCCAACGCAACCGGCGTTGCATCGTCCTGCAGCAACTCCGGAACCACGAAATCTCTGGCGAGCACGTTGGGCAGTCCCACCCAGGGCACGCTGGGCCGAGACTGCCCCGACTTCCATTCCATGATCTTGCGCATCAGCGGCGTGAGCACATAGGAGATGACCATGGGACGCTTGAACAGCGCTGCTTCCAGCGTAGCGGTGCCACTGGCGACCAGCACGGCGTCGGCCGCTTCCATGACGTGCCAGGCGGCCGGCCAATCCGGCACCGCGCCCGCCAGGCGCTCCTGATCGACAATGTGGCAGTTGGGCAGCGGATGTTCGCGCAGGATCGCCTCGAATTCACGGCGCCGATCCGCATTCACCATAGGCACTGCGAACTGCAGCGAGGGATCCCGTTGCAGCAGCAGCTTGGCCGCCTGCAAGAAGCGCGGCGCCAATTGGCGGATCTCCGAGCTGCGGCTGCCCGGCATGATAGCCAGTAAACGCGCGTCGGGGTCCAGGCCAAGCCGCAACCGCGCAGCGTGTCGGTCGGGCTGCATGGGAATATTGCCCGCCAGGGGATGTCCCACGCAAGTCACCGGTATGCCTTCCTTCTCGTAGATCTCCACCTCGAAAGGAAACAACACCAGCATATGGGAAACGGCACGCCGGATCCGTTCGATACGCTCGTATCGCCAGGCCCAGATCGACGGGCCCACAAAATGCAGCGTCGGGACGCCGGTTGCCCGGATCTCTTGTTCGAGCCGCAGATTGAAATCCGGCGCATCCACGCCCACGAAGACATCGGGCCGATTCCTCTGCCACCGACGTCGAACATCGCCATAAATGCGCAACAGGCCCGGAAGTCGCTTGAAGGCGTCCACATAGCCGAACACCGTGAGCGCATGCATGGGATGCCAGGCATCGAAGCCTGCGGCGAGCATGGCAGGGCCGCCTATGCCTTCACAGCGGACATCGGGCACCCATTCGTGCAGGCCCGAAATGACGCGGCTGGCCAGCAAATCGCCCGATGGCTCCCCGGCAACCAGGCCGACTCGCAGAGACATCAGCGCACGATGCCCCGGCCGGGCCGCTCGATGAAGGCCGCGAGGACTTCGACAGCGTCCCGGGCGGCAGGTCGTTCATTCTGCAATTTGCGCATGGCGGCGGCGGCCTCCTCCATGTTGAGATTGCGCCGGTAAAGTAGCTTGTAGGCTTCTTTCAGCGCAGACACCGTCTCGGCATCGTAGCCGCGACGTTGCAGACCCTCTGAGTTGATGCCCACCGGTCGGAATGGATCTCCCGCACCGATGATATAGGGAGGGACGTCCTGGCGGATCGAGCTGGTGCCACCGATCATGCTGTGCGCCCCGATATGCACGAACTGGTGGACAGCCGACATGCCGCCCAATATCGCCCAGTCGCCGATATGAATATGACCGGCAAGCTGCACGCTGTTGGCGAGAATGGTGTGCGAGCCCACTTGGCAGTCATGCGCAATATGCACGTAGGCCATGATCCAGTTGTCGTCGCCCACGCGCGTCACACCGATGTCCTGCGCCGTACCCGTGTTGATCGTGACAAACTCGCGCACCATATTGCCGTCGCCAATCTCCAGGCGTGTCGGCTCGTTGCGGTACTTCTTGTCCTGCGGCATGCCGCCGATGGAGCAGTAACGGTAAAAGACGTTGTCCGCGCCGATCCGCGTATGGCCGTCGATGACGCAATGCGGCCCGACGCGGGTGCGCGGGCCGATGCTCACGTTGGGCCCGACGATACTGTAGGGCCCGATCTCGACGTCGTCGGCCAGCTCGGCGCCGGGAGCAACTATGGCGCTGGCGTGGATTTCTGCCATCTCAATCTTCCAGAATGCGGATAGCACACATGATCTTGGCCTCCGCAACGAGCTGGCCATCGACCGTAGCCCGGGCGGTGTACTTGCAAATGGAACGGCTGATCTTGTCCGCCACGCTTTCCAGGCGCAGTTGATCGCCCGGCACGACGGGGCGACGGAAGCGAGCGTCGTCCACACCGACCAAGTAGTAAGCCATCTTGGGGTTCGCCGGATTCACGCCACTGTCGCCCTCGAAGGAGAATAGCGCGGAAGCCTGGGCAAGCGCCTCGATGATCATCACGCCCGGCATGACGGGATGGTGGGGAAAGTGGCCCGTGAAAAACGGCTCGTTGAGCGTCACGTTCTTGATCGCCACGATGCTCTTGCCCGGCACCATTTCAAGCACCCGGTCGACCAGCAGCATCGGGTACCGATGCGGAAGGCGCTCCATGATCTGCTTGATATCGAGTTCTATTTTTGGGGAATCCTGCATGAGTATGGCGTGATAATTCAGATTGGAAGGATTTAATCCGGCGTGTCGGCACCGGTTTGCTGTTGCCGTTCGAGCGTGCGCAAGCGTTTGCGCAGGGACGATAGCTGCGTCAGCACGGCGGCGTTGCGCTGCCATTCGGCATGTTCGGCATAGGGGTAGACGCCAGTATAGCGTCCGGGTTTCTGTATATTTGCGGTAACCGCCGTGGCGCCGGAAATATGGACGTCGTCGCCCAACGTGATGTGGCCCGCCGTCATGGCCGCGCCCGCGAGCGTGCAGCGCTTGCCGATGATAGTGGATCCAGCCACCCCTACACACGCTGCCATGGCCGTGTGATCGCCAATCTGGCAGTTGTGCGCGATCATGATCTGGTTGTCCAGCTTGACGCCGTTACCGATCAGGGTGTCCGACAGGGCGCCGCGGTCGATGGTGGTATTGGCACCGATCTCCACGTCATCGCCGATGCGTACGCCGCCGATCTGCGCGATCTTTTCCCAGACGCCCTTGGCATTGGCGAAGCCGAAGCCTTCACCGCCGATCACCGCGCCCGGCTGGATCACCACCCGCTCACCGATG
>DATGNX010000117.1:0-50909 GCA_035306485.1 Burkholderiaceae bacterium | reverse complement strand
TGCTGCTGGGCAAGGTGAGATCGCAGGGTATTGCGTTGCTCGCGATACACGATTCGCATCATTTCGCCGCCTTGTGGCCTGACGTGGAACCCTATGCTCGGGAAGGCTTTGTGGCGCTGACGTTCGTTAATAGCATGACCTGCGTGGTGCCCCATGGCGCCAAGAAGCCCTTGTTCGGGACCAATCCCATTGCGTTTGCCGCGCCGCGTGCCGGCGGCGACCCGCTGGTGTTTGATCTTGCCACCAGCGCGATGGCGCATGGCGATGTGCAAATCGTGGCCCGGGAAGGGCGACAGTTGCCGCCCGGCTATGGGGTCGACCGTAATGGGGAACCGACACGCGATCCTCATGCCGTCCTGGATGGCGGTGCGCTATTGCCCTTCGGTGGACACAAGGGTTCCGCGCTGTCCATGATGGTGGAACTGCTCGCGGCGGCCCTGACGGGCGGCAATTTTTCCTTCGGATTCACCTGGGCCGATCATCCCGGTGCGCAAACCCCGCGTACGGGGCAGTTGTTGATTGTGATCGATCCTTCACGCGGCGCCGGCGCGGACTTCGCGCAGCGCGCGGAGGCGCTTGTGGCGGCAATGCGCGATGCCGGTCAGGAGCGGCTGCCCGGGGAGCGTCGCTATCGTCAGCGGGAGGAGTCAGTATCGCTGGGGCTGCTGCTGCCCGCGGCCGAACTGGCCAAGCTGCGGGAATTGGCTGGCACCTCGTAATGGGTGTGCACCATTTTCCTCAGGGTTTCCGCGGCAGGCGACAGGCCGGGATACTTGCGGCGCACTAGGCCTAGCGGTCGCTGGATGCCCGGTGAGGCGAGCGGGCGGCGATGCAGTTGCAAGTGGGCGATGAGCTCTGCCGCAGTTTCCGGCAGCGCACTTACCCCCAAGCCTTGGGCGATCAGTGCGCCGATCGTCGCGATATGGTGCACTTCGAAGGCTGGCGAGTACCGGATGCGCGATCCGTCGAGCGCGCGTTCGATGTATTGACGCACGCTTGCCGCGGGGGGCATGGAAACGTGCGGCCATGACAGGGTGTCCTCCAGTGCGATGGGACCGTCATCGCTCGCCAGCGGGTGATCGGGCGCACATAGAAGAAGAAAATGATCCTGCGTGAGCGGCTCGTAAACCATGTCGTCGTGTCGCGGATGCGCCGCAGTCAGCGCGAAATCCACTTTGCCTTCCCGCACTTGCTCGAATGCCCCGGAGGACAAGGTCTCCGTCACGGCAAGCCGTACGTTCGGATAGTCGGCGTGAAAACGCGCGAATAGCTTGGGCACAAGGCCGGCGGTGAGCGAGGGCAGGGCGGCCACCGACACCTTGCCGTGGCGCAACGCCGCGGTGTCCTGAATGGTCTGGATGGCTTGGTGGGTCTGGTGCAGGATTTGCGTCGCGTATTCCGCAAATGCCTTGCCTGCGACCGTGAGCGTCACCGAGCGGGTCGTACGCTCGAAAAGACGAGCGCCCACCTGGGCTTCCAGGCGGGCGATCAGGGCGGAGAGGGCGGACTGGGTGAGATGCAGTTGCAACGCGGCTTGGCCGAAATTGCAGGTGTGGCTAAGCGCCAGAAACGCCCTCAGGTCTTTAGTTGATAGGTTGACGTCCACTCAATTGACGGAGATGTTGGCTTCCTTGATAAGCGTAACCCATTTGTTGTATTCGTCGATGATGGCTGTAGAAGCCTCTTCCGGCGTGGTGTAGCCCGCGATGGCGCCCTGGGCGAGCAGGGATTCCTTCACTTCCGGCTGGTTCAGAATCTCCTTGAGCGCGCCGTTCAGCTTGTTGACGATCTCTGCAGGCGTGCCGGCGGGGGCAGCCAGCGCGAACATGGAGCTCACATGGAAGTTCGGCAGGCCGGCTTCAGCAGCAGTGGGCGTGTCGGGCAGCGATGGCACGCGCTCCGCGGTGGTGGTGCCCAGCGCGCGCAGATTGCCCGCCTTGATCTGGCCTTGCGCAGCCGGCACGGTATCGATCATGGCGTTGACCTGACCGCCCACCAAGTCCGTGATGGCGGGGCCGCTGCCCTTGTAGGGGACATGCAGGACTTCCACGCCGGTCTGGCGCTGGAACATCTCGGTCGCCAGATGCTGCGGCGAGCCGTTGCCGGCCGATGCGAACGACAGTGCGCCGGGCTTTTCTTTAGCCAGTGCAACCAGTTCCGTCAGGTTCTTGGCCGGCACGGAGGGATGCGTCACAAACACCAGCGGCACGCGGCCCACGATCGACACATACTCGAAGCTATTGTTGATGTCGAAGGGGACGGCTTGCGGGGTCAGGGCGGCGTTGATGGTATGGCTGGTGAAGGCGCCCAGCATCAGCGTGTAGCCGTCGGCCGGCGACTTGGCCACCTGGCCCGCGCCAATGCTGCCGCCGGCACCGGCACGGTTCTCCACGACGAACTGCTGCCCGAGGCTGGTGGACAGATGTTGCGCTACGACCCGCCCGATCACGTCGGTGGCGCCGCCCGGTGCATAAGGCACGATCAGCCGAACCGGCTTGTTGGGGTAATCCGTATTCGCCTGCGCTGTCGGGGCGAGGCCCATGAACAACCCCACCGCGGCGACGGCGGCGGTAAGGGTGCTACGGCGTAGACGAGAAAATTTAGCTGCGGATTGCATGCAGGTCTCCATTAAAGAAAAAGAAGGCAGTCTTGTTTGGGGCTTGTCGGCCGCTGTCTTCATGTTGATAATAATATTATTGATAATTGTGGAGGGGAATAATGGTTAATCCGAACCGAGGGGACAAGGGTGCCGGGCACGACGTCGATCCGGAGGAACGGCGTGACGGCATTTCGAAGGGTCTGACGAACTACGGGGATCGCGGATTCTCTCTGTTCCTCCGCAAGGCGTTCATCAAGGGTGCGGGGTATACGGACAGGGCCCTGGAGCGACCGGTGATCGGCATTACAAACACCGGCAGCGCTTATAACCCCTGCCACGGCAACATGCCCCAGCTGATGGAAGCGGTGAAGCGCGGCATTCTCATGGCCGGCGGCCTGCCCATGGAGTTCCCCACCATTTCGGTGCATGAGAGCTTTTCCCAGCCGACCAGCATGTACCTGCGCAATCTGATGTCCATGGACACCGAGGAAATGCTGCGCGCCCAGCCGATGGATGCGGTGGTGCTGATTGGCGGCTGCGATAAAACCGTGCCCGCGCAGTTGATGGGCGCGGCTTCCACCGGTCTGCCCGCGGTTCAACTGGTGACGGGTTCCATGCTGACCGGTTCGCATCGGGGCGAGCGCGTGGGAGCCTGCACGGACTGTCGCCGCTACTGGGGCCGTTTCCGGGCGGGAGAGATCGATGCCATCGAAGTGGCCGATGTTAACGACCAGCTTGTGGCCAGTGTAGGGACCTGTTCGGTGGCGGGGACGGCAAGCACGATGGCGTGCATCGCTGAAGCGCTGGGTATGACTGTACCTGGCGGCGCATCGCCGCCCGCCGTCACGGCGGATCGCATACGCGTGGCGGAACGCTCCGGGCAGGTGGCGGTGGAGATGGCGCGCTCCGGCCTCACCATCGACAAGGTGTTGACGCCGCAGGCATTCGAGAACGCCGTGCGTGTCCTGCTGGCCATGGGCGGTTCCACCAACGGCATCGTTCATCTGGCTGCCATTGCCGGACGGATGGGTCTGGGCCTGGATCTGCACGCCCTGGACGCCATGAGTCGCGACACGCCGGTACTGTTGGATCTCAAGCCCTCTGGCGACCACTATATGGAAGACTTTCATGCGGCGGGCGGCATGGCGACCCTGCTGCACGAGCTGCGCCCGCTGCTGCATTTGGATGCTTTGACGGTTACCGGTAGAACCCTCGGCGAGGAACTGGATGCGGCCGGCCCGCGCTTCCGCCAGCACGTGGTGCGCACGATGGATCAGCCGATCTTCCCTCAAGGCGGGATCGCGGTGCTGCATGGGAACCTGGCGCCGGGCGGCGCGATCATCAAGCAGTCCGCGGCGGACGCGCGGTTGATGGAACACGAAGGCCGAGCCGTGGTGTTCGAGAATGCCCAGGATCTTGCCAACCGAATCGACGATCCCGACCTCGACGTCGGTCCGGACGACGTGCTGGTACTCAAGAACATCGGCCCCAAGGGCGCCGCCATGCCGGAGGCCGGGTATCTTCCGATACCGAGAAAGCTGGCAGCGGCTGGCGTCAAGGACATGCTGCGTATTTCTGACGGCCGCATGAGCGGCACGGCCTTTGGTACGATCGTGCTGCACGTCACGCCGGAAGCCGCCGTGGGCGGTCCGCTGGCCTGGGTGCAGACTGGCGACCGGATCCGTTTGTCGGTATCCGAACGCAGGATCGAATGGTTGGTGTCCGAAGATGAAATAAAGCGTCGGCAAGCGGAACGACCGGTGCAGGTGCCTCAGGCCGCTCGCGGTTATCAGCAACTGTTCCTGAAGAGCGTTACCCAGGCGGATCAGGGCGCCGATTTCGATTTCCTGCGAGCCGTTGAATCGAAGGGCAGCATTCCAAGGAGTTAGGCAAGCATGACGGAAGGGAACACCGCAGCGGCAGTCGCGCCTATCAAGGCGGAGCAAATTGCCGTTGCACTGGAGGAAGACATCGTTCTGGGCGTGCTGTATCCGCAGCAACGCCTGGTGGAGGACGATCTCATGGCGCGCTTCTCGGCCAAGCGGCACGTCGTGCGCGACGCGCTCGCGCGCTTGGAGCAGGCCGGACTGGTTGAGCGGCGCCGTAATGTGGGCGCCATGGTTCGCGGTTTCAAGGAGCAGGATGTCATGGATCTCTACGATCTCCGCATCTTGCTGGAGTGCGAGGCCTTCCGCCGCATGCCCCTGCCCGTACCCCCGGATCAGCTTGCCGAACTGTGGCGCATCCAGGCGGATCACGACCTCGCGGTCAGCCGCGACGACCGCCGCGGTATCTTTCGCAGTAATCAACGCTTCCACGATGCCCTCTTCGCGCTTTGTGGAAACCAGGTGCTGGCTCAGGCGATACATGAATACGCACGGCGCACCCATGCCATCCGTTTCGGTGCGCTTTCCACTCCGGAGCAGCAGCAGCGTTCCCTCAAAGAACATCACGACCTGTTGCGGGCACTGGAAAACGGTCAGCGAGAAATGCTCATAGAGCTCGCGCACATGCATCTGCTTCCTTCACGAGATCGCTATCTCTCCCTGGCCAAAGCCAGGGACACTGTCACGCACGACGCCAACTGAGCATCGCGGACATCAGCCGTTGCCGCCGAAACGGGCACGGATGTCGTCGGCCGTGGCGAGGGGGCGTCCCAGCGCCAGGGCGCCGGCGGACACCTGTGCCACCAGGGCGGCGTTGTCCGGGGCGATGCTGCCGTCTTTCAAATACAGGTTGTTCTCGAAGCCGACGCGGACATGGCCGCCCAGTCCGGCCGCCGTGATGGCGCAGGCGTTCTCCTGCGGGCCAAAGGCGCACATGGCCCACGGATAACGTCCGTCATGCTTGTTCAGGAAGGGCAGCAGGTCGGTCGGGCTTGAGGTTTGTCCGGCAGAATACCGGCCCAGCACGAACAGCAGGAACCACGGCCCATCCGGCACCACGTCGCGAGCAAGCAGATCCTGCCAATTGGCGACGTCCTGCTCGTCGTACAGAATCACCTGGGTCATGATGCGTTCGCGCAGCAACCAGGAGAAGAACTCATTCAGCTGGACTTCCGGCACTTCGGGCTTCAGCAGTTCGCGCAGGCCGACCGAGACGGCTTCGGGGCGGGTATCTCGTACCACTGCCATTTGCGCCGGCGGCTCGTAGACCTGTGCCGCCTCTGTGGTGATCTGAACCACCAGCGAATCGCCTACAGCGCGTCTCACGGCCGCGGTGGCATCCAGGTAGGCCTGGGCGTCCAGCAGGTGGCGACCATCAGGGCGGCGCACATGCATGTGGATCATGGCTGCGCCCGCGTCCAGACAGGCTTTTGCGGTGTCTGCCAGCGCTTCCGGGGTGAGGGGCACCGCCGGGTGCTGCTCGTGAGTCTTGTACGCGCCGTTGGGGGCAACGGTGAGAATGAGTGGGCGATCGTCTTTCATGTTGGGCGTCCTTGTCATGTCATTCCGTCGGGGCGTCCTGCACCGGCGGAAGTTCGCGCTGCAGCAGCGCCAGGCCGGAAAGCAGCACATCTTGATAGCGCTGTCTTTCGGCTGCAATGGTCTCCGGAGTCCATTTGAAGAAGCCTTCGCCAGTCTTCATGCCGAATTTGCCTTGGGCTACGCGCTCGGATAGGCACTTTGCCGGTTCCGTATTGGCGGCGAGTGACGGGTACATAGTGGCGCCGGCGGCACAATGCACTTCCAGGCCGGCGTGGTCACGTTGAAGCACCGGACCCGCTGCGAGAAAGCGGAAGCCGAACCCGAAACGTACCGCAGCATCCACGTCTTCCGGGCTGGCCACACCCGCATCAATCAGCGAGAACGCTTCCCGTGCCAATGCGTGTTGAAGTCGGTTGGCGAGGAAACCGGGCAGGTCCTTATTCACCAGCACCGGCACCATACCGCATTGCCGCATGAAGCTGTGCAGATTGCGAGCGTGATCGAGAGCGGTGCGTTCCCCGCACACGACTTCGACCAGGGGCGTGAGGTGGGCGGGCATGAAGAAGTGCAGTCCGATCATGCGCTCCGCGCCATCCAGGCCCTCGGCGATCGCAGAGATGGGGAAGCTTGAGCTATTGCTGGCGAGCAGAGTGTCCGGTCGGGCGAGAGCTTGCAGCTGGCCGAACAGTTTCTGCTTAATATCGAGGCGTTCGGGAATGCATTCGATCACGACATCGACGTCGGGCCAATGTACGTCCTCAAGCGCTGCCGCAGTATGCAAACGGTCCAACCGTTCGCCTGCCCCCAGCTGCTGCAGGCCATGGCCTACCCGCTCGGGCAGGCCGGCGCGTCGATCCGCGTCGGACTCGACGATGGTGGTGTGACAGCCGGCACGGCACAGAACGACGGCAACGTCGGCGCCCATGGTTCCACCGCCGACAACAACCGCTCGCGAGCGGCTGGGGCGGAAGAAATGGGCGGGCGCAGTGAAAGGGATCGAGGTGTTCATGGGGTTACATAGAGTCGCATGGAATGCGCCCAAGTGTGCCCCACTTACATATATCTGTGAAATTAAAAATAATTGTCGATTATCAAAAATAATTGATAAATCGTCAGATAACGATGGGATTCAGTCCACCATCCATCGCGACCTGGGCGCCGTTAACGTAACTGGCGCGCGCCGAAGCCAGGAATAGCACCGCATCGGCGATTTCTTCCGGCCGCGCCAAGCGCCCCAGGGGGATCGCCTGTTCCATTTTCTGTCGCAGCTCATCTACCGGTTTTCCGGTGCTGGCGGCTTCTGCTTCCAGCCGGCCCTGTACACGGCCCGTGAGCGTCGCGCCAGGGTTGATCGCGTTGACGCGTATCCCTTTACCGCCCCAAGCATTGGCCAGGCCGGCGGATGCCAGCATGAGCGCGGCGTTGGCAGCGCCACCGGGCAGATGCACCGCACTGGCAACCTTGCCGCCAGTGCCGATCACATTGACGACGGCGCCATGCCCGCGCTCGGCCATGCGAGGCAGGACGGCGTCCATGGCATGGATATAGGTGAAAAACTTGGCGTCCATCGCGTCGCGCCAAGCCTGAGCGTTTAGCTCAGCTGGCGGATGTCGCTTGGCGGCCCCGGCGGAGTTCACCAGCACGCTGATCGGACCGAGAGCGGCTTCCACTTCATGTACGGCGCCCGCCGCCGCGGTGGGATCGCGCAAGTCCGCGGCGACCGTATAGACATCGCCGTCGGTCGCGAGCGTACCGCGCGCCGACTGGAGATTGGCCGGATCCCGCGAGACAATCGCCACTTTCGCGCCTTCGCGCAGGAAGGCTGATGCGCAGGCAAGCCCGATACCCTTGCTGCCGCCCGTTATCAGTACCACCTTGCCGTCCAGTTCCAGATTCATGTTGGTGTTTCCTTTTCTTCTGCAGATTGAGAGACGCGTGTGTAGGCCGGAAAGTGTATAGGCCGTATGCCCTAAGCTGGTGCATGCATGCTTCGACTTAGTGCATTCCCTAGGTGTAGGACCGGGATCTTTCATGCACAATGCCGGTCATGCAGGTGAGGAGACAGGCTCTGCATGAGCAAAACCGATTTATCGGGATCTAAATAACAACAATAAAGCGGTACTGATAAAAAATAGAAAGAACGAAAAGGCCGGCACAGTGTGCCGGCCTTTAGTCATTGCGCAACAGAATCTGCACGGCGCCCGATCCACCGTCTACCTCGGCGCATTCCACATAAGCGATCACTTCCGCGATCTGGGTCAGCCAGCGGCGTACGGCCGTCTTGAGCACGGCGTCGCCGTCGCGTGAGCCGTATCCTTTGCCGTGCACGATGCGTACGCACTTCACATCGTGCGTCAGGCAGGAAGTCAGGAAACGGTCAAGCCGTTCACGCGCGTCTTCGAGGCTGCTTCCGTGCAGATCCAGGCTCGCCCCGATCGCCCACTTCCCGCGCTTGAGGTCGCGCAGGACGTCGGTGCCGTGGCCCGCCTTCAGGTAGCGGCTGTCGTCGTGATCGTGCGTGGCCGGCACATAGGTATCGGACAGCGACCGCTGACGCCGGGGAGGAGAGGGTGCGGGGTCGGAAACCGGCGATGGACGTTTGCCCTGGGCGGGGTCCAGGCCGGCGGCCCGGAGTCGTCGCTCTTTCAAGATGGCCGCCTGAGCCGTGGCCGGCGCTGCGAGCAGTACGCGTCCGGGATCCTTCAGTTTGTCGACGTGACGGACCGCGTATCGAAAGAGCTTGCGGTCCTCGTCGCTCAGTGGGGCGGCCGCATCTGGCGCAGCCCCCGTGAAGGCGGCGGCCGGCGCGGCGACTCCTGCAGCGGTGGCCTTAGGATCGGTGACCGCCCCCCGCAACGCGGCAGGCTTTTGGCCGGACGAGGGCGGCAGGAACGCCCGCTTGCGGGACGGACGCGCCGGTCGGGCGGCAGGTTCGGAAGTTTCCGCCTCTTGCCGCCTCAATTGCTTCAGGTCGCCAAGGCCGAGCTTATTCCGCCGCATTCTCCAGCCACCGTTGTGCGTCCAGGGCGGCCATGCAGCCGGTGCCGGCGCTGGTGATGGCTTGGCGATAAACGTGGTCCTGCACGTCGCCCGCGGCGAAGACGCCCGGCACGGAGGTCATGGTTGCGAGTGCTTCGCGGCCGCCACGGGTAATGATGTAGCCGTCTTCCATGTCCAGCTGACCTTCGAAAAGGCCCGTGTTGGGCTTGTGGCCGATGGCGATGAACGCGCCCATGACAGCCAGTTCGGTGGTCTCGCCTGTTTGATTGTTGCGCAGACGCACGCCGGTGACGCCGGAATCGTCGCCCAGGACTTCGTCCAGTTCGTGGAACAGCGCCAGCTTGATGTTGCCGCCTTCCACCTTTTCCATCAGTCGGTCGACCAGGATGGGTTCGGCGCGGAACTTGTCGCGGCGATGCACCAGCGTGACAGTGCGGCAGATTCCCGAGAGGTACAGGGCCTCTTCAACGGCCGTATTGCCGCCGCCTACTACGATGACGTCCTGGTTCTTGTAGAAGAAGCCGTCGCAGGTGGCGCAACCCGAAACGCCGCGGCCCATGAAGGCTTGCTCGGAGGGCAGGCCCAGGTATTGCGCGGCTGCGCCCGTGGCGATGATGAGCGAGTCGCAGGTGTATTCGCCGCCGTTGTCGCCCTTGAGGACGAAGGGGCGGCGCGAAAGGTCGACCTCGGTGATGTGATCAAAGACGATTTCGGTGTTGAATCGCTCGGCATGTGCGAGGAACCGCTGCATGAGTTCCGGGCCCTGCACGCCGGAGGCGTCTGCGGGCCAGTTGTCCACGTCGGTCGTTGTCATGAGCTGCCCGCCCTGTTCCAGGCCAGTGATCAGCATCGGCGCGAGGTTGGCGCGCGCCGCATAGATGGCGGCACTGTAGCCGGCGGGACCGGAACCGAGGATGAGGACTCTGGCGTGGCGAGGTGTGGTCATTGCATGCATCCTTTATTGGAGAACAGCCAATTATAATGGCCGCCATGGCTAGGCTACCCGCGACCCCCTCCCGTTCCTCCCGCAACGTACGTAATGGTCCCTCGCCGCTGCAAACCCGGCTCTCCGGGCTGGCACGCGAGGCGCGCTGGATCGTGTTCGCGGCACTCGCGGCCTGGCTGGCCCTGGTGCTGGGAACCTGGGATCCTACCGACCCGGCATGGTCGCATTCCGTGCATTCGTCGGTGACGCAAAACCGTGGCGGCATACTCGGCGCTCACGTTGCCGATTTCCTATTGTTCCTGTTCGGCCATTCCACCTGGCTATGGGTGGTGCTGTTGTCGCAGCGCGTGGTCGTAGGCTTCCTGCGCCTGACCGGTTCGCTACATCACGAAACGCCGGCGGAACTTCTGCCGCGCGTGCGTTGGGAAACCGGCATTGGTTTCTCCATGCTGTTCATCGGGTGCATGGGCGTCGAGGCCTTGCACTTACGGCAACTGGGCGCCGATCTCCCCGCCGGAGCGGGGGGGCAGCTGGGCCGTCTGCTGGCCGAGGTCCTGGCGTCGAACTTCGGTGTGGCCGGCTGCACGCTCGGGCTTCTGGTGCTTGCAGCGGTGGGCGCCAGTCTGTTTTTTGGCTTCTCTTGGCTGAATGTGGCCGAAAGGGTGGGGCTGTTCGTTGAAAAGGGCTTCCAGCGCCTGGTCGAACTCAAGACTGCCCGGGACGATCGCCGCGTGGGGCAGGTCAGCAAGGCCAAGCGCGAAGAGACCGTAGTTGCCAAGCAGGAAGAGCTGGTGCACGAGCAGCCCGTACGTATCGAGCCTGCCGTCACCACCGTTCAGAAATCCGTACGCGCCGAGAAGGAAAAACAAAGCACGCTATTCACGATGCCTGCCGATCCTTCCTCGGGCGGCGACTTGCCGGCGATCGGCCTGCTGGATGCGCCCACGGGGAACACGGAAACCATTACGCCCGAAACCATCGAATTCACCTCGCGTCTTATTGAGAAGAAGCTGTCCGACTTCGGCGTTAAGGTGACGGTGGTGTCGGCACAGGCGGGGCCGGTGATCACCCGTTACGAGATCGAACCCGCTACGGGCGTAAAGGGCAGCCAGATCGTCAACCTCGCCAAGGATCTCGCCCGCGCGCTGAGCTTGGTCAGCATCCGGGTGGTCGAGACCATACCGGGTAAGAACCTCATGGGGCTGGAGCTGCCCAACCCCAAGCGGCAGGTCGTGCGCTTGTCCGAGATCATTGGTTCTCAGGTCTACCACGCCAACCATTCCCTGCTGACCCTGGCGCTGGGCAAGGACATCGCCGGCAATCCGCTGGTGGCCGATCTGGCCAAAATGCCCCACCTGTTGGTGGCGGGCACGACCGGTTCGGGCAAGTCAGTCGGCATCAATGCCATGATCTTGTCCTTGCTGTACAAGGCCGATCCGACCCAGGTGCGCATGATCCTGATCGACCCGAAGATGCTGGAAATGAGCGTCTATGAAGGGATACCGCACTTGCTGGCGCCGGTGGTGACCGACATGCGCCAGGCGGCCAACGCATTGAACTGGTGCGTCGCCGAAATGGAAAAGCGCTACCGGCTCATGAGCAAGCTGGGCGTGCGCAATCTTGCCGGCTTCAACGCCAAGGTACGCGAGGCGCAGAAGCGCGAGGAACCCATTCCCAATCCGTTCTCCCTCACGCCCGACGCTCCCGAACCTCTCACACCCATGCCGTACATCGTGGTGGTCATCGACGAACTCGCCGATCTCATGATGGTGGTGGGCAAGAAGATCGAGGAACTGATCGCTCGACTGGCGCAGAAGGCGCGCGCGGCGGGCATACATCTGGTGCTGGCCACGCAACGTCCCAGTGTGGACGTGATCACCGGCCTGATCAAGGCCAACATCCCCACACGTATCGCCTTTCAGGTGTCCTCGCGCGTGGACTCGCGCACGATTCTCGACCAGATGGGTGCCGAAACGCTGCTGGGCCTGGGAGACATGCTGTACATGCCGCCGGGCACCGGGCTGCCGGTACGCGTCCATGGCGCCTTCGTGCACGACGATGAAGTTCATCGCGTCGTCAGTTCGCTGAAGGAACAGGGCGAGCCGAACTACGTAGATGGACTGCTCGAGGGCAGTACCGAAGGCGAAACGGGCGACGGGGTCGGTTCGGTTACAGGGTTTACAGATACGGAATCGGACCCGTTGTACGATCAGGCTGTCGAGTTGGTGCTCAAGAACCGCCGGGCGTCTATCTCCTCCGTCCAGCGCTACCTGCGCATTGGCTACAACCGTGCCGCGCGACTGCTCGAGCAAATGGAACAGTCTGGTCTTGTGTCTCCCATGCAGTCCAACGGCAATCGTGAAATCCTCGTGAAGAGTGGGCAGACAGCTGATGATGATTGATTTTCGCAAATGGGCTGCAACCGCCGTGGTGGCATTGATATGCACCCCGGCGTGGTCGGCCGACGCCCGCAGCCAGCTGCAGCGTTTCGTGTCCGACGTCGATTCCGCCACCGGGCGCTTTACCCAACAGGTGGCCGATGCCCAAGGGCAGCCGCGCCAGGCGCAGCAGGGCGAGTTTGCCTTCCGTCGCCCCGGTCAGTTCCGCTGGCATGTGCTGCAACCCTATGAACAACTCGTGATCTCCGACGGCAAGGTGCTGCGTCAGTACGACCCCGACTTGGCGCAAGTCACCGAGCGCCCCGTAAACGAATCCATTGGTGCTTCGCCGGCCGCCATTCTGTTTGGTTCGGGCAGCCTCGACGACGCCTTCGAGGTCGCCAATCTGAAAGACCGGGACGGCCTTTCGTGGCTGCGTGCCAAGCCGCGCAGCGGAGACGCCGGTTTCGCCCACGTGGACATCGGCTTTGCCGACGGTCTACCGCAGCGGCTCGAACTGCTTGACGCGTTTGGGCAGACAACGCGTATTCAACTGAGCGAGATGGTGGCCGGTCCGACACTGCCCGCCGATGCGTTCGCCTTCGAGGCGCCGCCCGACGTCGACGTCGTGAAGATGCAGTAGCCGGCATGCCCATCAGCAACGACCTGTTCCGGGATGCCGACGGCCAGTCGGTTCATGCGCCGCTGGCCGAGCGCATGCGTCCGGCCACACTCGATGAAGTGGTAGGCCAGGCGCATCTGCTCGGGCCCGGTAAACCCCTACGAGTGGCCTTTGAGTCCGGCCGCCCGCATTCCATGATCTTCTGGGGCCCGCCCGGTGTGGGCAAGACCACCCTGGCAAGGCTGATGGTCGCGGGCTTCGATGCGCAGTTCATTGCGATTTCGGCCGTTCTCGGTGGCGTGAAGGATATCCGCGAAGCCGTCGTCGCTGCGCAGGCTGCCCAGGCGCGGGGCCGGCGCACCATCCTGTTCGTTGACGAAGTCCACCGCTTCAACAAGGCACAACAGGACGCCTTCCTGCCGTATGTGGAGAGCGGGCTGTTCACCTTTATCGGCGCCACGACCGAGAATCCATCGTTTGAAGTAAATTCCGCACTGCTGTCGCGGGCCCGCGTCTACGTATTGCAGGCGCTGAGCTTTGAAGAGCTGGGCGAACTCGTGGATCGTGCCGTGGCAGTGCTGAACGGCGACGAGAGCCAGGCACCGTTGTCTTTCGAGCCGGCGGCGCGGGAGCAGTTGGCCCGCTGGGCCGACGGCGATGCACGGCGGCTCATCAATGCCATGGAGATCGTGGCTGAATCCGCACGCAATGCGCAACGCAGGACAGTGGATCCCGAGTGGCTGGAAACGGCGTTATCGCAGAACCTCCGTCGCTTCGACAAGGGCGGAGAAGCCTTCTATGACCAGATCAGCGCCTTGCACAAATCCGTGCGCGGTTCGGATCCCGATGCCTCGCTCTATTGGTTCAGCCGCATGTTGGACGGCGGTGCCGACCCGCGGTATCTGTCTCGCCGCCTGGTCCGCATGGCGGTCGAAGACATCGGGCTGGCGGACCCGCGTGCGACCCAACTGACCTTGAACGCCGCAGATATCTACGAACGCCTCGGATCGCCCGAAGGCGAGTTGGCGCTCGCTCAGGCCGTGGTCTACCTGGCATGCGCTCCCAAGTCCAACGCGGTCTATAACGCGTACAAGGCGGCACGCCGGTATGCCGAGCAGCACGGTAGTGCGCCGGTGCCCCTGCATCTGCGCAACGCGCCGACCCGGCTCATGAAGGAACTCGGCTACGGCCGTCAGTATCGCTATGCGCATGACGAGCCGCACGGCTATGCCGCCGGCGAGCAATACTTCCCCGACGGACTGGACACAGTTTTCTATGCGCCGACAGATCGCGGCCTGGAAGGTAAAATCCAGCAAAAGCTGGCTTTCTTGCGTGAACTCGACGAAGAAAACAAGTCCCGATAACGACTTCCCACCGTCAGGCGTGTAGCCGGCCCCAGCTTCGCAATCCCCGTAAACCGAACTCTCTTGGCAGATCCATGCTCGACCAGAATCTATTGCGCAAAGACCTTCCCACCGTACTCAAGGCACTGGCCCTGCGCGGGCTGTCCTTCGACACGGAACGCTTCAACCGCCTCGAGGCCGACCGCAAGGCGGTGCAGGTGGAAACGGAGACGCTGCAGGCGCGCCGCAATGCACTGGCTAAGCAAATCGGCCAACTGAAGTCACGCGGCGAGGACGCTTCGGCGGTGCTTGCAGAATCGCAGGCCATTCCGGAACAGCTGAAACAGCTCGAGGCGCGTCTGGCTGCCATCCAGACCGAGCTGTCGGATTGGTTGCTCACGATCCCCAACCTGCCGCACGAAAGCGTACCGGCCGGCGAATCCAGTGATGACAACGTCGAGGTCCGCCGCTGGCTTCCGCCGGGCATGCAGGCCGACAACGAGGGCAACCCGCCTGCGCTGGAGTTCGAAGTGCGCGATCACGTGGCCTTGGGTGAACCATTGGGCCTGGACTTCGAAACGGCGCGCAAGCTCTCGGGTTCTCGGTTCATGATGCTGCGCTCTCACATTGCGCGGCTGCATCGGGCCCTTGCCCAGTTCATGCTCGATCTCCACACCACGCGTCACGGCTACCAGGAGTGCTACACCCCTTATATCGTGAATGCTTCAACGCTCCTCGGTACGGGCCAGCTGCCGAAGTTCAAGGACGACATGTTCTGGGTCACGAAAGGGGGCGCAGACGATGCCGACGAAGATCGCGAAGACCTCTACCTGATTTCTACTTCGGAGATCACCCTTACCGCATCCGTGCGCGATGCCATTGTGCCCGTGGACCAGCTTCCGATCCGCCTCACCGCACATACGCCGTGCTTCCGCTCCGAAGCGGGCAGCGGCGGACGCGATGTGCGCGGCATGATCCGCCAGCATCAGTTCGACAAGGTAGAGATGGTGCAGATCGTTCATCCCGACCATTCCTACGAGGCGCTCGAAGAGATGGTCGGCCACGCCGAAGCGGTGCTACAGGCGCTCGAACTGCCTTATCGCGTCGTATTGTTGTGCGGGGGCGATATGGGTTTTGGCGCGGCCAAAACCTACGACCTGGAAGTGTGGCTGCCGGCCCAGAATACCTGGCGCGAGATTTCCTCGGTCTCCAATTGCGAAGCCTTCCAGGCGCGCCGGATGCACGCGCGCTTTCGTGCCGAAAAAGGAAAGCCCGAACACGTTCATACATTGAACGGTTCGGGCTTGGCAGTGGGGCGCTGCTTGGTGGCAGTGCTGGAAAACGGCCAGCAAGCTGACGGCAGTGTGCTGATCCCGAAGGCCTTGCAGCCTTATATGGGCGGCCTGGAAGTGCTCACTCCCTAAGCCGCTTCACCGGCTCCAGTGGCCTCGTGCGTAAGCGTGGGGAGGCGGGGGCCGGTGACCATGGCGCAAGTGTTTATTGCCGTGCGGTCGCGCGTGCTTGTAATAGTGCTTATGGTGCTTGTTGTGCTTCCGGTAGACCTTTTCCGGGTAGTAGTACACCGGCGGCCCGTAGTGGTGATGTCGCACCGGGGGATGATAATGGTGATGATGATGCTCATGGTACGGTGCCCGGTGGGTCCCGATCACCACTCCCGGTACGCCGATGCCGATATGTACGTCGACGTCGGCACGGGCATTGTGCGCAAACAGTGCTGTGGACAGCGCCAGCCCTAACATTAGCAAGCGTTTCATGGCGAACCCCTTGTTGGTCGTTTGGCCTATTGTGGTCCATTTCCTGTTTCACAATTGTTGGCACAAACACCGTAAAGGCTTCCAAAAGCAAGCCTGGGGCAAACACCTGCTACAACGCGTTTCCGACGTGTCCGTTTGTCGGGGCTTTATCTCGAATCTTGAACCAGAGCAGCGAACTCCGCTGAGTGATGAAGGTGGATCCAATCCACCATGTCGCATTCGGGGTGATAGCCGTCCACGACTTCCAGGAACAGGGCGCGGATGCGCGGGTAATTGTCGTCGGCGATGGCGCCGGCCAGTTCATCCAGAATGCCTTTCAAGGTCTCCCAGTCGATGCGGTTTTCGTTGGCTCGCATGATCATCGGATGCCGGGTGGGCAGCACATCCGCCCCGATCAGCAGTTCCTCGTAGAGTTTTTCGCCTGGTCTTAGGCCGACATATTCGATCGCGATATCGCCATCCGGATTGTCATGCGAGCGCACCGTCAACCCGGACAGCAGGATCATCTTCTCGGCCAGATCGCGGATCTTCACCGGTTCGCCCATGTCCAGCACGAAGACGTCCCCGCCCAGGCCCATGGAGCCCGCCTGTATGACGAGCATGGCTGCCTCCGGTATGGTCATGAAGTAGCGGGTGATGTCCGGATGCGTCACCGTGACCGGCCCGCCGGACTTGATCTGGCTGCGGAATCGCGGCACGACCGATCCGGAGGACCCCAATACGTTGCCGAAGCGCACCATGGTGAATCGTGTGCGATTGGGCAAGTCGATATCGGGCGGATCGCCGTACAGGTTGGGATGGGATTCGCACGCAAGCGCCTGCAACACCAGTTCCGCCATGCGCTTGGTGCAGCCCATGGTGTTGGTGGGGCGCACCGCCTTGTCCGTCGAGATCAGCACGAAATTGGTTACGCCCGCACGCAGCGCGGCCTGAGCGGAATAGAGCGTTCCGAAGACGTTGTTCAGTATGCCCTCGGCCATGTTGCGCTCGACCATGGGCACGTGCTTGTAGGCTGCGGCGTGATACACCGTATCGACGTTCCAGGTTGACATCACATCGAACAGGCGTTGCTGGTCACGCACGGAGTTGAGAATGGGCACGATCCGCACTTCCAGCTCGGCCTGACGCACTCGATCCTCCAGATCGCACTGTATGTTGTAGAGGTTGTATTCCGACTGTTCAAAGAGGATCAGCGTGCGTGGACCGTTGTGCAGGATCTGGCGGCATAGCTCCGAGCCGATGGAGCCGCCGGCTCCAGTCACCATGACCACCTGGTCTCGGATGCAACGCTCCAGCAGGTCGATATCCGGCTGCACCGGGTCGCGCCCCAGCAGATCGGCAATACCGACTTCATGCACGTCGTCGACGGTGAGCTTGCCGCTTGCCAGATCATGGAAGCCTGGAATTGTTCGTACGGCGAAAGGGTAGGACGCCAGCCGCTCAATGATGGCGCGGCGCCGACTGCGGCTCGCTGAGGGAATCGCCAGCAGGACTTCGCTAAGGCCGAGCCGGTCGGCCAGCCGTCCTATCATGGCGGGGTCGTAAACTGGCAGGCCGCTGATGGTTCGTCCCTGTAGCTCGGTATTGTCATCGAGAAAGGCGACGACCCTGCGCCGACGGTCCCCGTGCAACGTCACCAACAGTTGGTTGCCGGCTGCTCCTGCGCCGTAGATTGCCACGTTGGCGCGAGCCTGGGCAGGCGTGTTTCCCAGCCGTCGATTAGGCGTGGGTACTGGCAAGTCGCTTTGGAAGTAGCAGCGCAGGAGCAGGCGCAGGCCGCCGAGCAAAATCAGGTTTAACAGGGCATGGATTGCGACGATGGAGCGGGGAATCGGCGGAGTGCTCGGACCGTATAACCATACGGCCAGTGCGAGAAGGATGGCGGACACGCCGATGGCCTTGGCGATTGTCCAGAGCGCCTGCATCCCGAGGTAGCGCAGAACGGCCCGGTAAAGGCCGCCTCTGGCGAGGACGGGGATCGTGAGCAGGGGAGCCAGTGCAAACAGCCAGGCGTGAGCGCCGAAGGGATGGGCGGCAGCCGGGTCGTCCAGACGTAAGGCGAAGGCCAGCCAGAGCGACAGCCAGATCAGTGGAATGTCGACGCTCACTTGCAGCATGCGTTTCCGGTAGCGCGGCATCGCCAGCAGGCGTGCCCGCAAGTCGAATGGACGAGCGTCAGCCGCGGCAGTATCTAGGCGGGGCGTTTTGTCAGCGAGGGAATGCATGAAAACCTCCTTGCACGCGTATGCAGAGGTTGTGAAGAATGGCGGGAAGAAGTGCTATTGGATGCCCGAGAGCTCGTGCCACTTGATGAAGTTCACCCAGCGCCACAGCTGAGTGGTGCAACGGGCCTTGCCGGCCATTACCGCCTCGAAATGGCGCATGATCTCGGGATGATTCAGGAAGGGGATGCGTTCGCCGTGCCGCAGCCAATCACGCACGGTGTCGGCCATGCCGGCCAGCCAGCGGTCTTCGGGCGTTTCGAAGCCGATCTTGTCGCGCCGGTCGAGCACTTCGTCGGGCATGATGCCGCGCATTGCGGCCCGGAATACGCTTTTGGTCTCGCCGCGCGGTGAAATCAGGTATTCCTCCGGAAGCGAGAGCAGCAAGTTCGCCATAGGCAAGGTCAGGAAGGGCAGCCGGCTTTCCACAGAGAACTGCATGGAGTTCCTGTCCCCTTCGCGCAGATAGCCCGGCAGGAAACGCTGTTGCAGCGCATGCGCCATGCTCTCCGCCACCCGGCGGCCGCGCGCCTCAGGCTGGGGAACGTGGCGCGCATACTGCAGATCGACGTCGGCGTCCATCAGGACGTCAGCTCTAAGCCACGACGGTGCCGTGGCTCGGCCCGTGTAGCGCCGCGCCAGATGGAACAGCGTATCGGGCAGGGCAGCGGCGGCAAGGTATTGCCAGGCCCGACCATAGCTGCGTCCGGGCCAGCGCGACCAGCGATAGGCAAAGCGTTGGGCGCCGAGCACATTGCCTTGTTCCAGCATGCTAAGCATTCGTTGGCCCGGAAAGCCCACGTAGCCCGCCAGCATTTCATCCGCACCCTGGCCTTCCAGCGTGACGGTGATTCCTTGTTCGCGCGCCAACTGATAGACCCGGTACTGCGCATAGACGGAAGTGCTCATGAAAGGCTCGCCTTGCAAGCCGATCAGGCGTTCCAGGTCGTTGGCGAGATCGTTCCCGGTTGCGATCACCTTGTGTGGAATGGCGCGGACATGTTTGTTGACGCGGTCCACCCAGATTTCTTCGGAGCGGTGGTCCTCCGCTGCCACGTAGCTGAAGGTATGCAGCGGCAGGTCCGGTTCCAGATGGCGCATGGCGCAAACGATGGCCGAGGAGTCAACGCCTCCTGACAGTGTTGCGCCCAGCGGCACGTCGCTGCGCAGGTGCAGCTTCACGTTGTGCAGAAACTGTTCGCGAACGGCGGCGGCCGCATCATCGAAGCTCATGTGGGCATGCTGGCGCGTGTCGGGCCGCCACCAGCATTCCTGTACGATTCTGCCGCCTGCGGGCAGGCGGATCTCAAAGCAATGTCCCGGCCGCAGCGACAGCACGTCTTCCACGAAGGTCTGTGAGGTGTTGTCGTAGTCGCCGTGAACCAAATAGTCGTAGCAACGTTGCCAGTTGGCTTGCGGTTTCTCTTCACGGCGCAACGCGAGTAGTGCGGGCAGCTCCGATGCGAAAAGCAGGCGTCCATGCTGCTGCGAGTAGTAAAGGGGCTTGATCCCGAAACCGTCGCGCGCGGCGCTTAGGGTCTGGTTTTCGGTGTCGTACACGACGAAGGCGAACATGCCTTCCAGTTTGCGGAGGCACTCCTTCTTCCACTGTATCCACGCGGCGAGCAGGACTTCCGTATCGGATTGCGTGGTGAAGACATGGCCATGGCCGGCTAATTCGCGGCGCAGTTCCCGATAGTTGTAGATCTCGCCATTGAAGACAAGCCAATATCGGCCGCAAAGCGAAGGCATGGGTTGCCGCGCCAGCGTGCTCAAATCAATGATAGACAGCCGGGTGTGGCCCAGCGCCAGACGCCCGCCGCCTGCACTCAGATAGCGGCAGTCGCTGTCGTTGGGGCCGCGCAAGCGCAGCGTATCCAGGGACGCCGCCATGCGGCGTTCAAGGTCCAAGGGTGGGGCGGACCACCATCCGCCTGTAATGCCACACATAATTGCTCCTGCGTATGTATCGATGGAAAAGGGGCATGAGCGCGCGGGATGCCGTGCCCCATGCTGTGCGACGCTCAGGGGCTCGCCGTCTCGTCATTCAACGGGGCGGTGCCCGCGTCCGGGCGCCGTTGGCAGCCCCGCACGATGATGATGAAATACAGCGCGAACAGAATCAGTTCATGCGCGACGTAGAGCTTGAGAAAGTCCGTAATCGGCAGGTGGCTGCCTAGACTCAAGGTGGCGCTGACGCTGAAGAAATACAGCACCTGCCATTGAACACAGCTCTTTACGTTGTGATTGAGCATGAGCACGACGGTCAGCGGGCTGACGATGAAGCGAATTCCCACTGCCAGGGAAAGCAGCCCCGCGTAACGACCGGCCTCCGCCCACTTGGCGCCGAACACGAAGGTGAAGAGCTCCACGCCGAAGAAGGCCAGTATCAATACAAAGGGAATGGCGATGGACGTCAGGGCGGCGGCCGCCCGCAGCACATAGGGGAGAATTCCCGAGGCATCGTCATTGTTCAGTTGCGCAACGCGCTGATGCAGGACTTGGGCGATGGCATTGGAGATCAGGAACAGGGGGATGGCCAGTACGCGCAAGGTGAAACTGAACAAACCCGTGATTGTCGATGTAAAGGTGTGGCTGACGATGAGCAGAACCATCATTGAGCCGCCGTTATCGAACAGACAGCCCCACGTGGAAAGCAGGGGAAAGCGCCGATACAGGCGGGCGTTCATGGACATGCGCTGCCAGCTCACGTGCTCCATTCCCTGCTTGAGCGAGGCGAGGTTGGTTCGAAGCAGCATCCATAGCCCGAGTAACTGGCCGCCCATCCACCCCCAGATCAGGCCAGTACTATGCATGCTGGCGTAGCCCAGCCCGCACTGCGCGACACCGCCAGAGCTGCCCTGGGTGGCCCGGCTCACCGCGAGACGCGGGAAACGCCCGCAGCGATTGTTCCAGTTGGCGAGAATCTGGAACGAGGCACTCACTAGCACAGCGACGGGCAGCAGATACAGCCAGTCTCCATGCAACGTCTCGATCCACGCCTCCGGCAGACCGCCGTACGAGAGTCCGATCACCACCGCCATCACCGCGCATAGTGCGCCGAGAATGACCCATGACAGTGCGACGATATTCAGAGCGTCCTCGTCATCGCGCGGCAGCAGGATGGCCTGGTCATAGCGGCCGGCACCCACGACCGACACCACGGTATTGACCGACATGAACAAGGCGAAGGCCGCAAAGTCGTCGGGCTCATAGAGCCGGGTGAGGACAGGGCTGAGGAGTATCGGTACAGCCTGTGCGATCACCGCCCCGGTCATCAGCGCGGCCACGTGGCCCAGGAACTTCTGCTGGCGCAGGTCTGAGAGCCGTTGTCGCAATCGTTGCGCGATTAACATGTTGCCGCTCACGGGATGGCATGCAGCATAGGGACCGTCTCCGGAGCGGGCTCTGGTTGGTCCGCATGCACATTTCCGGCCTGTTCCATGACCTCGGTCAGTGCCTGACATGTGAGCGTGATCTCATGGTCTGTCAGTGTGGGGTGCACCAGGAACATCAATGCGTTCAGGCCGAGATCCTGCGTGACCGGGAGCCCGCCCGCCGGTCGCCATCCCGTTCCGTCGAAGGCGTTCTCCCGGTAAATTTCCGAGCAGGATCCCACATAGCAAGGTACGCCTCGCTCGATGATGGACGCCAGGATGCGATCCCGATCCCACCCTTCGTGCAACTGATTGGGATTCACGAAGACATAGCATTTGTAGGCTGCGTGGCGGATGTCCTCGGGTATGACCGGCACCCGCAGTCCCGGCAGGTGGGCGGCCGTTTCCCAGATTCGCATGGCGTTGTGGCGCCGGCGTTCGCTCCAGGCCGGCAGCCTGCGCAACTGGATGCGCCCGATTACAGCCTGAACTTCCATCATGCGGGCGTTGGTGCCGAAGCCGTCGTGCAGCCAGCGGAACCTGTTGCCGTGGACCGGTCGGGCCAGGGCTTCGCGGGTCTTTCCATGGTCTTTCAGCGACCAGGCGCGGGCGGCAAGGATCGGGTCATTGGTTGTGATCATGCCGCCTTCCCCGCCAGTGGTCAGGATCTTGTCCTGGCAGAAGGACCACGCCGCGATGTGCCCCAGGGAGCCCACCGGTCGCCCCTTGTACAGCGCGCCGTGGGCTTGGGCGCAGTCCTCGACCACATCCAGGCCGTGTTGCTCGGCGAGTTCCATGATCGCATCCATGTCGCAGGGCCAGCCCGCCAAATGGACGCAGATGACAGCCCGGGTTCGGGGGCTGAGCACTGCGGCGATCGATTCCGCGGTGATGTTCTGGCTATCGGGCGAGACGTCAGCGAACACTGGCGTCGCGCCCATATTGACGACACAAGACGCCGAAGCAATGAAGCTGCGTGGTGTGACGATCACCTCATCGCCGGGTCCTATGTCCAGAGCCTGAAGGGCAATCTCCAGAGCCAGTGTCCCGTTGGCGATAGCCACCGCATGAGTGCATGCGGTAGCCTGCGCGAACTCCGCTTCGAACTGTCGGCACTCGGTACCGGTCCAGTAATTCACCCTGCCTGACAAGATCACGTCGCGAACGGCGTCGGCCTCTTCCTCGGTGAAGGCCGGCCACGGCGTAAAGTTGGTATCCAGCATCTTCCTCTCCGGTTAGTCGATGACCGTGCGAAATAGGTACTTCAGGTCGGTCATGAAATTGCGGCTGCGGACGTATTCGCGGTTGATGCGCACTTTGTCCGGCCAGATGACCTCGCGGTTGTAGCGTTGTGCGTCGGCCTGGCGGCTGAGCAGCTCTTCCTCATTGCGGTACTTCACTGTGGCCGGGCCCGTGATGCCGGGACGCACGGTGAGGATGATGCGATCATCGCCCTCGAGTCGGTCGGCATAGCCGGGGACGTCGGGGCGCGGCCCAACAAAACTCATGTCGCCCACCAGCACGTTCCATAGCTGCGGCAATTCGTCGATCTTTGTCCGACGCAGGAACGCGCCGCTACGCGTGATGCGCGGATCGTCTGCCGCCGTGACGGTGCCCAGGTTCGAGGCGTCGTCGCGCATGCTGCGCAGTTTGACGATGCGAAAAATCCGTCCTTCCCGGCCCACACGTTCCTGAGTAAAGAAGCCGTTACGTCGTGTCTCGAGTGCTGCCGCAAGCCAGCCCAACGCAATCAGTGGAGACGAGACGACGAGCCCTATGAATGCAAACACGATGTCGAAGCTGCGCTTGAGCATGGCATTGACGAGGACGCTCGGTTGCGCCTTGTGGGTATACAGCTGCTTTTTTACGGTGGGCGGTACGCAGGCAAGTACCAGCCGAATGGCGAGATTACGCAACATGTCCGTTGGCGACAGGAAGCCGATGCGCCGCTGATAGCGGATGACGGCGAACTCCTGATGCAGACTGCGCAACCCGTTGCGCGTCATGAAGGCAGCGCCCGCGCGCACCATGAACAGCGTGTCCGGGAGGTTGGCGAGTTTGTAGCCGCGAACGATCAGCAGCGACCACAGGGCGACGTCCTGCGAGCGTTTAAAGGGCGGGTAGCCGCCTACGGACAAGACGATGGAGCGCCGGAAGATCGCCACCGCGTGGCTTAAGGGGCTACGACGCCGGGCAAACTCGACCAGTTCCTCGTGGGTCAGCGGCAGGACTCTCGATGAGAAAACCGCGCCCGTCTCATCGAACTCGTCCAGCGCAGCGCTGCTGGCAGCGATCTCTGGGTGTGCCTCCATGAACGCGACCTGCTTCTCGAAACGCTGAGGCAGTGAGATGTCGTCGCTGTCCATACGTGCCACCAGCTCATGGCTGCAATGCGCCAAACCGGCATTGAGCGCAGCGGCCAGGCCGACGTTGGAAGGTAGTTTGACGGAAACGATAGACAGCGTCTCGCGAAACGATTCAATGACTGCGAGCAAGGTGTCGGGGATGGGACCATCTTCCACCAGGACGACTTCATCGGCCTTCAACGTCTGCCCGGCCAGGCTTTCAAGCGCGATACGCAGGAACTCGGGCCGTTCGGCCCGATAGACGGACATCAGTACAGAGAACGGCATGTCGGGGTTTCCTCCAGTAGTTGGCCGCGAGGGCCGAGACGTGCTTTCAGGCCAGCTCGAGGAAGTGGAGCCGGCGACTTCCGCTACAGACGGAATCGAAGAACACGTGGCGCCCGTCGGGTGCCACGCGGGGATGCAGATCGCAACGGGTAGTGCCGCCGTATGCGAAGGAATGATGGAACCGCCCAAGCTCGCGGATGGTGCCGGTACGCAGGTCGGCGCATAGCAGGTGCTGCATGCGGCGCTTGTCGGGGTAGGTGTCGGTGATGAGTGAGTGGCCGCAAACGTGCGGATGCCCATCACCCAGGCCGTCGAGGGCGCCGGCGAACAGCGACGTCATCTGGCCGCTGGCGGTATCGACCAGGTAATAGCCGTCGCGACCGGAGGGACCGCGCAGGTAAGTCACAAGCGTGGTGGAATTGACCCAGTAGCAGTGGCTCACCATGCCATGCGCGGCCAGCAGGCGCAGCATTGATCCGTCGGATGCCGCGACAAAGAGTCGATCCCGTTTCTGCTGTCCCACGAAGTAGCGATGCAGGAAGATGAACTGGCGGCCATCGGGCCCAATCATCACGTGATTGACCTTGTGTCGCGCTTCCTGGAATTCATCGCAGGGTTCGACGCGGCAGATCTCCGCAAGCGAGTAGAGCAGGTGGGTATTTCCATCATGCTGCTCCACGCGCCATATGCCATCTTCATCCAGCGCCCTCAGGCCCGCGTCATCCAGTGGCTGCAGGTTGCTGTAGCCGTATTCCGGCCGCAAGGCGGCCAGGCGCTGGTAGTTGATGGATAGAAAGTACTCCTGACGCCATGAGTCCTGTACCGGCAGCGGATAGCGGCGAAGCTCCTTGCCGGCCGCCACGGAATACACTCGGCTGACGTAACGCTGGCGGAAGGCATCGTAATCATTGAAGATGAACAGATCCTCAGTCAGCCAATGCGCGCGCGAGCCCTGTTGCCAGTTATAGGCGCGGGTACGGATCGACAGGATTGGCTTTGCGTATCGTCGCGCCTGAAAATCGTAGACCTGTACGGCAATGGTGTCTCCAGCCAGGGGCGCCCGCGTGCTGGGATGTCGGGCCGAGTGGCACAACAGCCAACCCGCTCGGGATAGCGGCGTTTTGTCGTAGTAACCAAAGAACGTCTGAGCGCCGGCCTCGCCGATTTCTCCCGGTCGGCTTTCCGCCGTGTAGGCGGACTCCGTGCCGCCGCTGAGCAGATACGCGGTATGGACATACGCGTTCTTGACCCACGCTTTGAGCCGAGGAAACCTTGCCAGCAGCCGGGCCACGAAACGTTCCGCGGCGCCGTACTGATTCGGTGCACGCCACGGCTTCACCCTATCCATGACCTTCTCGCGGACTGCTGACGAGTTGCGACGGGTGCGTGTAGACAGGCATGGCCCGCACCTGCCATACGGGGCGTACGTGCGCTTGCGTCAGCCTGGCGACGGGGACCGACAGCCGTTGCGAGATGCCCGCCAGCATGCCGAAGAACACCCACAACTCGGGCAGGAGAATGTACTCATTCATGGTCATCATCAGCGCCATCACGAGGAAGGTCACTCGAAAAGCGCGGTAGCGCGACTTAAGCGGTAGCAGTCCGGCGTATATGCGTTGCAGGATGGCCAGTAGCAATGCGAATCCGAAGATACCCAGCTCGGCGAAGTAGGACAGATAGAAGTTGTGCGCCTTGGAGGTCACCGCCAGCGGGCTGGCCGTGCTCAAGCCCTTGCGATAGTTCTCCATGCCCAAGCCGGTACCGAACCAGAAGTTCTCCTTGGCCGTGGCCATCGCGCCGGTGACGAGCATCACCCGGTTGTGGTCGCCGGCACTGCGGTCGATCTCGCGTCCTTCCACCAAGGCGGAGATCGTGCGTCCGGTCATGAGCAATCGCTCGGTCGTGCGTTCTGCGATGCCGCTTGCCAGGAAAAGCGCCACCACGATCACGGCGGCGGCGAACTTCACCATCCCCATCACAGAGAAGCGCCAGTAGTACAGCACAACCCCGGCCATGAGGCCGATCATGCCCGAGCGCGAAAAGGTGAGGGCCACGCACAGCGCGATCGTGCCGCCGCACAGGAGCAGCCAGCTGCGGGACTTGCCTTGCGTTGCATGGACATGCAGCACCATGGGGAACAGCAGCGCGATGAGCACCACAGTGCCATTGCGGTTCATCAGGGGGACGAAGTTCGCATCGGGCTCGATACCCGCTGTAAAACGCAACAGCCCCACGATGGACGCCGCCACCAGCAGATGCACGCAGCGCAGCAGGACCCGGTCCATGGTGGCGGACGACACGCGCGAGGCGATTCCCGCCGCAGCAATGAACATAAGGAAATTCAGCGGCCACGCAAACCAGTAGATGAAGTTCTGCGCTGTGAGCCCGCCCATCAGTACCGTCGTAACAAATGTATATATCAGGTAGATACTGCAGAGCACGTACAGTGACTCATGCCGACGTACAAGCCGCAGGCCATTGCGTAGGATCATGGCCACCCCGACGGCCGTCACCGGCAAGTAGACCAGCGGCATGCCCGCCAGGCGCGCCACGTCCATATTCATGTAGGGCTGCAGGGCCAGCGGGAAGATGTTCACGGCCATGCCTAGCACGAAGGCGCGCATGGCGTAGTCAGGCCGGTATAGCGCATAGAGGAACAGCGCGCTGGACACGCCCACGTAATAGAGTTGGAGGGTCATCAGCATGGTTGCGCCTCTCTCAAGAGGTTGAGTCGTTCCGCGATGCCGTAAGCTTGGCGATCCCGCGAAAAAGAGGTGATCAGGTCGGCCTTGGGCGCGTAGAAATCAAAGCGTCCCGTGTTGACGGCCTGCGTAAGCATGTCGGCGATCTCATCGGATGTACGGGCGCAGAAGCCGGTGCCGGTGCGCAACAGGAGCTCGCCCGCTGCGTTGCTTGAATCAATACCCACAGCCAACACGGGGATGCCGCTAACCAGATACTCGAACAGCTTGCCTGTCAGTACCCCGCGGGCGGCCGGTTCGGACGACTCCAGCAGAAGCAGCAGACTGCTGCGCGCCTGTGCCGCGAGGGAATCGCTGCGAGACACGAAACCATGCGCGTGTACGACGCCATGCCGATTGCCATGGCAACGTTCGAGAATGGCGCCCAGTTCCTTTTCATTCTGGCCGTAGAAGTCGATGGACACCCGGTGGCGATCCAGAATGCCGAGATCGATCAGCCTGTTGACTGCTTCGAACAACGGTGTCGGGTCGCGCCGACCCGGGTAAAGCGTGCCGGCATAACAGATACGCAACATTCCGCAGGTGCCTGGCGGCGTGCGGAGGCGTGTCGCCCAATCCGGGAATTCGTCGGGGTCAAATCCGTTTTCCACTACCCATACCGGTAGCGCCGGGTAGCGTTCCCTTAGGCTGGCCGCAAGCGGCTCGGATACCGTGATCAGGGCGTCCGCTCGGCCTTGCAACGTGCGCCGCTCCAGGCTGTTCTCCATGAGCCGCAGGATGCCGCGTGCGGAGGTGATGTGGTTGTGCGCCCAAAGATCACGGAAGTCGGCGAGCCATACGGTTTTGGGATGCGCAGCCTTCAGGCGGCTGGCAACCATGTGCACGGCCGGCGGAGAAAAGGAGCTCACTATGGCGTCGACATGACTGGCGCTCATGATCTCCAGGCCCTTGCGGGTGGCCGGCGCAGTCCATAGATCGTGTATGTCGAATAGAGAGCCGATGTAGTTGCGCAATTGTCTGACACGCTTACGCAGCCGCTGGCCGGAGCTTTCGTCCGGTTGACGTCCGTGCCGGGTTCGTCCCCGTCCCTCGAGTCGCCGGCGCAGCCAGTCCGGTACGTAGGGCACTTCGACCACGTCCACGCCATCGGGCAAGGTAGGGTTCAGACCGTAAGGCCCCATGAAGGGGTATTTCTTCGTCGTCAGCACCGTGACTTCGTGCCCCTGCAGCGCCCAATACTTGGCCCATTGCCCGACTCGCAACACCGAGATCCGGTTCTGTGGGTAGAAATAGCAAGTGATGAGTAGGATGCGCATGATCACCACTCGGCCAGGATGCGGGCAATCTGCTGCGCGGCCCGGCCGTCGCCGTACACGTCGCCCCGCGAGGGTGCGCTGACGGGCCGGTTGATCTGCTCGGCGATCAACTCGGCGTCCGCACCGACCAGCGTGTTGACCCCCAGCTCTACCAGCTCAGTCCATTCGGTCTCGTCGCGTAAGGTGATGCAAGGTTTGCCGTGAAAGTAGGCTTCCTTCTGCACTCCACCGGAGTCTGTGACGACCGCTAGGCAGTGCATTTCCAGCCACACCATTTCCAAGTACCCGACCGGATCTACGAGGTGTATCTGCGGAGCAGTGTGCATATGCAGGCGCTCCAGCGTCTTGCGCGTACGGGGGTGCAAGGGCAAGACGATGGGCCGCTCCGATGCGGCAAGTCCTTGCAGGATGCCTTGAAGGCGGGCCGGGTCATCGGTGTTCTCTGCACGATGGATTGTGCACAGCAGGAATTCGTCGGGGCGGACGCCGAGCCCGTCGAACCAGCTGGGACGCCGGGCGCGATCACGATAATGCAGTGCGGCGTCCACCATCACGTCGCCTGTAATGTGGACATGCTCGCCGGAAATCCCTTCGCGCTCCAGCTGCCGTTGTGCGGCCTCGGTCGGGGCGAACAGGGTGTCCGAAAGGTGATCGGTGAGCACCCGGTTGATCTCTTCCGGCATCCGACGGTTGAATGAGCGCAGGCCCGCTTCCACATGGGCGACAGGAATGTGCAGCTTCGCAGCGGCGAGTGCGCCCGACAATGTTGAGTTGGTGTCGCCGTAGACCAGCACCTGGTCCGGCATCTCCTCCAGCAGGATCGCTTCGATGCGGCGAAGCTGCTCGCCGGTCATGGCGCCGTGCCCTCCGCTACCGATACCCAACGAGTGCGCGGGGCGAGGTATGTCCATTTCTTCGAAGAAGATGTCCGACATGCCGGGGTCGTAGTGTTGACCGGTGTGGATGATCCGTTCCGTCAGTCCTGGCTCGCGCGAGATGGCGCGCGAGACGGCTGCGGCCTTGATGAATTGGGGACGGGCGCCGAGCACGGTGATGATTTTCTTCACTTCTTGTTTTCCTGGTGGTGGCGGATGACGCGCTCGTACAGGCGGCGCTGATGCCCGTGTTCGAGCAGGGTGTTGTGCCAGAGCAGGGTGAAGCAGCCGTTCACCCGGTGGCATGCGTTCATGTAATGGCGTAGACGGCTGGCCACATCGGTGCGCGCTCGTGCCGGCGGCGCTCGCATTACGGTGCACTCCATGACGATCAATGGCCGGATGCGCAATGTCAGAGCCTTGCACTGGACCGGATCAAAGGCGGGATACTCATGACAGGTTCCGCAACGGAAACCTGGTTGGTCGGCGTAACCGAGCGTCGTGTCGTAGGCGATGCCCGCCGATTCCAGGCCGTGCAGAGTGGTCGGGGTTTCCCAGCGCAGATAGTGCATGCGGGCGCCCACTTGTTGCAGCGGAATGCCTGCCTGCGCGCACGTCCGGCGCAGACGGTCGGCTTCGGCACGCAAGGCGGCCGGATCACGATAGGTGTGGTAGCTGGGGTGCAGTCCGATCTCGTGCCCACGTGCATGGATGCGCTGCATGAGGTCGATGATGGCGGGGTCCTCGGGGAAGTAATGCCCGTCGCGGCGTTTGTCCGTGTGCCCGCATATGAAATAGAAGGCGTTACGCATACCGGCTTCTTCTGCGCGATCCATGATCCAGTCGAAGCTGTTGAACGGGTCCTGTGGATCCAACTTGCGTTTAGAGGCAGCCCAGATCCATGGGGCGCGACGTAATGCCGCGCGATCCCGTTCGCGGTCACGGAACAGGTCGATCGCCATCGCGCCGATCAATCGCCAGGGGCTGATCAGTCCGTAGCGGGCCGGCGTATCGACATCGTGCGAAAGCAGCATCGTGGGGCGTTGCCCACGAAGGCGCAGTCCGGGCCAGGTGCTGCGCATGAGTCCGCGTAGCAGTTCGAACCATTCGTCCACGATGGGGCGGTCGAGGTAACCGTGGCGCCAGGCGTGCGATGCGACCGCGGGGTAGCGGCCATTGCAATCCAACATGCCGGATCCGATTTCCTCTTTTCGGCTGAGCATCCAGTACGCGAGGCCCAGGACGTCGTAATGCAGATGACAACCCTGGTCGTCGACTGTCACCAGTTGACGGGGCGGATTAGCGAGCCCCGGCGTGGGCAGGCGTTCCTGTCCTGCGGGCAGCCACGCCCGTTCCGGCGGCGCCCAATGTCCGCAGGCAAGATCGCCCGTGGCCCGTTCAAATACATTGAAGTCGGACCGCAGCAATATGCGCCGGTCCGTGCCCGGGAGGGCCAGGGTGCAGACGTCCGGCCGCATCTGCTCAAGCACGATGTCCCCATGCAGGCGCTCTCTTAAGATGCCCTGCAGCCAAGCCAGCACCGCTGGCGGTAAGCCGGTCTGAGCCACGCCGTCTACGCCGCCCGAGGCGCGGGCCTGAACGAGGTGAGGAACAGATAGCTCGCCAGCACCTTGGAGGGCGTTTTCGACACGGAGAAGTAGGGACATTGGCTGCCTCCGAAAGCGCGGACGAAATGCTCGATGGGTTCAGCCATGGAGCCGCAGAAATCGAAGCGTCGAGTGACAGTGGATGCGAAGCGAATGGCCTCCCACATGCATAGGCTGGCCGCTCCGCTGTTGCGAAGGGCGGGATCTCCGCCGCCCAGCAGGTAATAGGCGCTGTTGGAATCCCAAACGATGTAGACCGCGGCGTGCTGCCGTCCCTGGACGTCCTCCGCAATGAACAGCCGGCGCTGATTCCGGCTGTCGCAGGCTTCGTCGATCTTTCGGATGAACGACTCCGGATAAGGCAGGGCCCTGCCTTGGCGGCCGAACGACATGCGATGCAGCCGCAACAGGTCGCTGAACGGACGATCATCGCGCACACATAGCTGCGAGCGTCCGCTGGCCTTGCGTATCTCCTTGCGGATGTTCTCCTGGAAGCCGTTCCATACGACGGTCAAATCGCTCAGGTCGGGGATGACGTAGCTGTAGTCGGTCGTCTGGGTGAAGCCGTGCCAGCGGAAGGGCAGCCAGTTCGTCTGGTCGTAATGCCACTTCTGCTCGAAATGATCGAACGGCGGCAACTGCTCGATCAGCCCCTGCAGCAATTCTTTCTGTTGAGCGATGCGCCGCGGCGTCTTCGCGTTCGAAGGACGCAGCCAGGGTCCGAGCGCTAGCGTCAGCCACGGCTGGGTGGAAATACGGAAGCCGGCACGGCGGCTCTTGATGAATGGCATGGTGGCGAGCACCAGACCGCCCTTCTCCAGCAGGGCGACGTCCCAACGGTCGGGTCCAGCTGTGGAATCCAGCCACCAGGGCTGAGAGAAAAGAGGAATCGAAGGCTCCTGCTCGCACAGGCGCCGATAAGTTTCTTTTGTGTCTTGCACGGTTGTCTCCCCGCTTCATGGTGTAACGGTCGTCGATCCCGAATCAGCAGAACACTTCTGAGTCCTGCAAGGCTTCGACGATGATCTGCTGCTGCCGATGCGAGAGATAAGGGTGCATGGGAAGGCTTACGACTTGTTGTGCGACGGTTTCGCTGACAGGCAGATTGCTGTATTTGCATGCAACGGCCGGTTGGCGGTGCAGCGGTAAAGGGTAGTGAACGACGGTAGGAATGCCGGCGTTCTTCAGGCGTTGTTGCAGGCGCTGCCGCTCCAGCGAGCGGATCGTGTATTGCGCGTATACGCTGGTGTTGTGCTCCGCTATCTGCGGCGCGCTGCGGATGCCGGCTTGTTCGAGTAGCGTCCCATAACGGGTCGCCGCCTTCTGCCGTTGCTCGATTTCATCTTCGAAAATTTCCAGCTTGGCCAGAAGCACCGCCGCTTGCAGGGTATCGAGACGGCTGTTCATCCCCAGACGTACGTGGTGATAGCGCCGATCCTGCCCATGCCGGGCGATCTGCCGCAGGCGGGCGGCCAGCTGCGCATCGCTGGTGAAAAGGGCGCCGCCGTCGCCATAGCAGCCGAGCGGCTTACTCGGAAAGAAGCTGGTGCAGGCCACGGTGCTGAGACGGCAGGAGCGCCTACCTTTATAGGTCGCGCCGAAGCTCTGTGCCGCGTCCTCGATGATGGCCAGGTTGTACCGCTCGGCGATGGCTTCCAGCGCGTCCATATCCGCGCACTGTCCGTACAGGGACACAGGCATGATCGCCCGTGTGCGGGGGCTCACCAGCGCCTCGACGGAGGCCGGGTCGACCGTGTAGGTACGTTCGTCGATGTCCGCATAGACAGGACGGGCACCTACCATCGTGATCGCCTCGGCCGTGGCGATATAGGCGAAGCCTGGCGTGATCACCTCGTCTCCGGGACCGATGCCCAGGCCCATTAAGGAAATCTGCAAGGCGTCCGTGCCGTTGGCGCAACTGATGCAGTACAGCGCGCCGGTGAACCTGGCCAGAGCGTCCTCCAATTGCTCCACCTCAGGCCCCAGAATGTACTGACCGTGTGCCAGTACGGCGGCGATGCGCTCATCAAGCGAATCACGTATTCGTTTCTGTTGTGTCTTCAGATCGATGAAGTCCATCATGGCTTCCATCCTGTCGAGTAAGCGTAGTGCCGTTGAGAAAGTAGGTGGTCCCGGTGTGTGGGCAGGAAGCGTGGGCGCGGCCTGAAAGCGGCAAGGGCAGACGCTCGCCGAACTCACTCATCCAGCCGATCTGGCGAGCTGGAACGCCGACAACCAATGCGTGGTCGGGTACATCGTCATTGACGACGGCGCCTGCACCCACGAAGGCATGCGCGCCCACGGTCACACCGCAGACGATGGTGGCGTTCGCCCCCAGCGTGGCGCCGCGTTTGATCAGGGTGGGGCGGTATTCGTGCTTGCGCTCCACGCGTGCCCGGGGGTTGTACACATTGGTGAACACGACGCTCGGCCCGCAAAAGACGTCCTCTTCAAGCACCACCGTGTCATAGACCGACACATTGTTCTGGATCTTGCAGTTGTCCCCGACGACCGCACGGGCCCCCACGAAAACGTTCTGTCCAATGGACACGTCGTGGCCGATCCGCGCGCCGGCGCAGATATGCGTGAAATGCCAGATACGCGTACCGGGACCGATGTGAGAACCGTCGTCGACGACCGCGCTGGGATGGGCGTAATAACTCATGGCGTCAGTGAGTCGTGGCTGCGAGCTGCATCGCGGGGGTGCCTGCACTTGCCAGCAGTACGCCGTTGCTGAAGAACGGGTGACGGTCGCCTCGCAAGGGGTTGATGGCTGCATGTCGAATGGCGGCGACGGTCTCGATGGCGCAGCGGTTGTCTTCCAACCCGAAACCGCGGCCGGCCAGGATCTCCTCGTAGCTGCGCTGATGCAGGTCGGTGAAACCGCCCGAGAACTCGACCTCATTACCGTCCACCGTGATCGAGCGCCAGGTGCGCTGGCCGGTGGCCAGGACGCGCGAGGGGATATCGTTCACGTCCACGGAAAGGAACCACCGCACCCGCGCTTTCTCATATTCCAGATAGCCGGCCGCTTTGTGCGGCGTCGCCAGATGGACGGAGTTTTCCTGGAGCTCGCCAAAGACGTGATGCAGCATATCGAAGAAGTGCACGCCGATATTCGTCGCGATGCCGCCCGACTTTTTGGCATCGCCCTTCCACGAGCGCAGATACCATTGGCCACGCGCCGTGATATAGGTCAGATCCACGTCGTGACGGGTATCCTGGCGACCTTGGCGCACCTGCTCACGCAGGGCTTGAATCGCCGGATGCAGCCGCAGCTGCAGAATCGTATTCACCTTGCGGCCGGTATCGCGCTCGATCTCCTGCAACCCGTCGATGTTCCAGGGGTTGAGCACCAAGGGCTTCTCACAAATGGCATCCGCGTTCGAGCGCAACGCGAAGCGGATGTGGGAATCATGTAGGTAGTTGGGCGAGCAGATCGATACGTAGTCGACACTCTTCGCATGGTTAGCCCGCCGCAACTTGTCGATGTGGCGATCGAAGCGTTCGAATTCCGTGAAGAATTCCGCCTCGGGGAAATGGCTGTCGATGATGCCGATGGAATCGTTGGGGTCGAGGGCCGCCACCAGCCGGTGGCCGGTGGCCTTGATGGCCTGCATATGGCGAGGAGCGATGTAGCCCGCCGCGCCGATCAGTGCGAAGTTCTTCATTTTGCTGGATACCCTCCGTAGGCGGCCCGATAGGCGCCGTAACGGGCGCTGAACCGATGGTGCTCGTTGTTAAAGTCATTGAAGATGACCCCGCTGATCCGGGCGCCGGCGCGGGTGAGGCGTCGCGCGGACTCATCCAGCTCTGCCGAGGTGGTGACCTCTGCTCTGGCCAGCAGGAAGAGGGTTCCGGCGTAGGGCGCCAAGGCGAGGGGGTCGGACAGCGTCAGGACAGGTGCCGTGTCCAAGACGACCATGTCGTAATCCCGCGCCCATTCCTCAAGCAATTGACCCGTGCGCGGGGATAGCAGGACTTCCGCCGGATAGCGCGGCAGCGTTCCCGTGGTGATGAGGTCCACGTTGGGCAGTACATTGCGGCGAATGGCATCGTCCAGCCCGCAGCGACCCCGAATGAGTTCGCTGAAGCCCTTGCCGCGTTCCTGTCCGAAGTATTGATGGATGCCGCCATTGCGGAAGTCCGTATCCACCAGCAGGACGCGCTTGTCGGCCGCACCGATGACCGCAGCCAGGTTGACGCTGGCGAAGGTTTTCCCGATGCCGGCAGATGGTCCGGTGATCATGACAATGTTGTTGCCGCCTTCTTCCAGACCAAAGCGCAAGGCGCTGCGCAGACCCCTAAGGCTTTCTACCGCCGGGGCATCGGGGGCAAAGTCCGCCAGCACGTTGCTGCGGCGCGAACGTCCGCGTGCTTGCTTGACCGCTGCGGGCAATACCTTGGGTACCGTCGCGAGCACGTCAAACCCGAGGTTCTGCTCGACATCGGCCGGGGTACGCAGACCCGGGCGGAACAGGTTGCGCAATACGGCCAGTGCGATGCCCAGTACCAGGCCCGCAATTGCGGAGATCGCGATGGCCAGTGCCTTGTACGGCTTCACCGGCACTTCCGGCACGATGGCCGGGTCGACCAGGCGTACGCTGCCGACCTTGCCTTCCTTAACCAGTCGCAATTGCTGGGCGCTGTTCAATAGACCTGCGTAGAGTTCGCCATTGACCTTGACGTCTCGCACCAGGTTCAGCAGCTGCTGCTCCAGTGCGGGCAGATCCTTGATCCGTGTGGTCAGCCGCTCCACTTCGGAATTCAGCGCGGCAATTTGGCGGTCCAGCGACTGAATGTTGGGATGTTGCGGGCCATAGAGTGCGGACATCTCCCGGCGGCGCTGCTGCAGCTCGAACAGCCGAGTTTGCATGGCGACCGACGTTTCCAGCGATAGACGTCCTTCCGTACCCAGGTCAAAGGTTCCATGCTGGTCACGGAAGGCGGTGTATCGATTGTCCGCTTCATCCATCTGCTGGCGCAGCTGCGGCAGGAAGTCGTCGAGGAAGCGCAGCGATTTGTCGGCCTCGGCGGCACGGCGCTCGATGTTCTGTCGAACGTAGGCCGCCCCAATAGCGTTGACAATGCCGGCCGTCCCGCTCGGGTCAGCCCCCTCCAGGGACAGGGAGAGCACGCCCGAGGGCTTGCTCTTCTCATCGATCACCATGTCCGCCTGCAACTGTTCGATCACCGCAAGACGGGAATGGCGAACCAGCGTGTAGCGGGCGCCCGGGTTCCCTTTCAGTTCCTCCAGCAGTACGGTGCCGGTTCCGGTGCCGTAGTTGAAGGTTACGGGACTGCCGACCTCGCCCCGGGCGATGCGGTTGCCATGGTGGTCCAGAAGGTCGAATCCGGCCTTTGTGGCAACGACAGTGAGGACTTTGTTCTCGAGCTCGACGGGCACATCTATCCGGCCGACCTTGATGGATTCGGTGCCGAACACGTAACCAAACAGGCCCGGAATCACTGGCCGGGAGAGCCCGATAGCGCGTTCCGACAGCCACCGGCCGATGAACGGCAGGTGATTGGGATGCGCAGTCACGTACAGCTGGAGTTCGTCGGCCGCTTCGCCTACCACCAGTCTGGAGCGCAGGATCTCCATCTCCGCGGTGGCGGTGGACTGCACGTGAAAGACCGAGGACAGCTCGCCGAGGACGTCGTTCTTGGCGTCGGGCGCGGCTTGTTGCTCTACCTGTATGAGCGCGTCGGCGCGGTACGTCGGCTGGCTGAGGAAGGCGTAACCGATGCCGAGCGTCAACGCGATCAGCAGGGTTCCGAAGATGAGCCAACGCGAATTGGCAAGGACGTCCATGAAGCCCAGGAGGTCCACTTCCTCGTTTTCGCGCGCGGTCGCGGTGAATCCGTAGGGAGCGGCCGGCACGGCGGGCGGCATGGGTTCGTAGTGCATAAGTGCATGAGGTCTGTTCATGGCGTAACCCTTAACGAGTCATGACGCGGGTTGTGTAGACGGCGTCGTAGCTAGGCAGCAGATTGCTGATGACGCGGTTCCAGCGAACGATCGGAGCGGGGTCGACGAACACGATGTCGCGGGGCTTGAGCTGGAAGGCACCGGCCAACACATAGGAGGCTGGTCTGCCGGCATCCATATGGAAGATCTCAGGATTCCCGTCCGTGCCGCGGCGTATGACATACACCTGTTGCGGGTCGCCGGACTCCGGATTCACACCGCCTGCCTCGCCCAACGCCTGGGCCAGCGTCACATTGCCGTCGTGCATCACGTGGGCGGTGGGTGCAAATACATCACCCATCAGGTAGACCTTGGCGTTCTCTCGGCTACCTACTCGGAGCAGGTCCCCGTTTCTCAGAAGAATGCTCGATGGGTCCACGTTGCTGCGCGTAAGCTGCGGCAGGTCGATCGACGTGGTGATGCCGTTGCGCGTGAGCAGAATGGCGGAGCGATCCGCTTCCGGTGTCATGCCGCCCGCCCGGTTGATCGCTTCAGGCAATGTCATGGGCAGGTCGGTGATGGGCAGCACACCGGGGTTGCGCACTTCGCCGTCCACGTAGATGCGTGATGCCCGATAGGCTTGCACGCGCACGGTGATCTGCGGAGACGAGATGTACCCGGAGAGTCGCTGGACGAGGCGGTCGCGGATCTGGAATTCGTTCAGCCCGGCGACATGGACCAGTCCGGTGAAGGGAAACTGGATGTTCCCGTCCGGTCCGACGTTGTAGCCGTTACCCAGCTCGTTTACGCCGGTCACCACCGAGGTGGTCGACGATCCCGCCGGCGTCAGCGCGAGCTCGGGATGATTCCAGACCACTATATTAAGTATGTCGCCCGGTCCCACGCGGTAGGGTTCCGCCTGTCCAACAAGATGCTGGATCGCGGAGCGGGTGGCTGCCGTGTCGACCTCCTCGTAGCTGCGTATCAGATCGGCCGTGATTGGCTTGAGCGCGCCGGCCGGCGCCCCGTCCTCTTCTAGAGAACGGCTGACATCTTCCGGCGTGCCCATGTAAACACCGGGCGACATGCTGCAGGCGGCCAGAAACAGGCTGGCCAGGAAGGCCGCGCATAGCGCCTTCCACCGGGATCCTTGCGGATCTCGTTCAAGTTCACTGATCTTTTTCATTGGATCCACTGCCATTCCAGGAGTTTTGCGGACAGGCTACCGCCGGGGTCTGCGCCACCTGACGCAGACCCTGAGGTGCACTGCTTGGGTAATGCCGCAACGCGCGACACGCCCGAAGGCGCGCCAGTGTTGCGTTTGGCGTCAAATGACTGACTAGGTCAGATGACTTCCAGGGTTTCGGCCGGCAGCCTGACTGGGGTCTGCCGACCAAGAATGTCCATCAATACGACGACGCGATGGGCGGCCGAGGAGTGAACGAGCCCCTCAAGGCCGGCAAGCGCCGTCGCGTTCGCTTGCACCCGGACCCGTTGGCCCGGCTGCGGCCGTCGACCCGTGGATCCTTCTTGTCTCTTCAGTAATTCTTGTTCGCGTATGGCGGCGATCAATTCGGGCGATACGTGCGCGTACAGACTCCCGAATCGGACAACTGCCTGGACGCCACGCGTCGAGCGCACCGGAGCGATCGACTGGGAGGCGCGTGCCGGTCGAAAGAACAGGTACCTGGGAAACATCGGACCATTACCGCCATAGAGGGGCAGGTAGGTGTCGTAGCCCTGGCGATCCAGGTGCTCTCTTGCCAGGACTTCGCGGCGCGGCTCTGTATAGGCCAGGTACCAGCGTGTCGGCTCGGCGGCTTCCCCTGCTTCGCGTTGCATCGAAATTCCTCAGGACGGTTACGAGATGCGATAGAAATAACCGCCTGTGGCAGGCACCAGCCATCAGCTATAAGGCATACGCCCAAGGCTCTACGCTGGTTTTCCGAAAAGGGGAGAGGGGGTGGCGCTCATGCGGGCGCCCAAGAAATCTGCTATATTCCCGAATCTTCACTTCCGGCATGGACGGACGGATGAAGATCGCGGACAGGTGGCAGAGTGGTCGAATGTACCTGACTCGAAATCAGGCGTACGTGCAAGCGTACCGTGGGTTCGAATCCCACCCTGTCCGCCACTCCTTTCTTTTGATCAGCGACTTCCCTCAGTACGACAGCTCATTCGCCCGCTGGTGGTGTGCCTGATCGTCGAACTGCGCAAGCGTCAATTCCAGCGGCTCCGGCCGCTCGGCAAGCAACGACTCCCACACATCTTTCGTCTTCAGGATCTTGGCCATTCCGGCATTTGTCCGCCACTGGAGATGGCGGCTCGATTTTTTGGCCGATGGAGTCAGGGAAAACACTTTCAGGCGATCAGCCGCTATGGCAGTCTGCACCCAGAACGCAACACGTGTTTTTCTTACTTGTCAGACGTCGTATGACTCTGCCTCTTCTTTCTTACAGTGAATGAGGGTCTGCTCAGGTCCTCCATGTCGATTCCTTGTTTTGTTGCTCGTCCAGCGCCCGTTGCAGGCGGAGTTTGCTATTGAGCAGGTGGTTGCGAGCCGCTTCGCTGGCGGCCAGTGGGTCTTGTGCCTGGATCGCCAGATAGATCAGGCGGTGCTCCTGGTTGAGCTTGTGCAAGTACCGCTGATGCGCGGCTTCGTCCATCAGCAGGCGGCTGCGGGGAATGGAGTCCTTGCCGAGGTGCGCAAGATACTTCGGGAAGTATGCGTTGCCGGTCGCCAGGGCGATGCTGTGATGAAACGCAAAGTCCGCCTGGATTGAAGCGTCCATGGATGAACCGCTACGTGTCTCCAAAGTTATCAGCCGATCGAGTGCCTCGCGGATGGCCGCCAGCTGATCGGCACTGCGGCGCTGGGCCGCCAGAGCCGCGGCCTCCACCTCTACGGCGACGCGCACTTCCAGCAAGGCCATGGCGTCGATGGCCGTATTGACGGAAGTGATAGGAATGGAAAAGGATTCCTCGGGCGGGTGGGCCACGAACGTCCCGATGCCGTGGCGCGTCTCCACCAGACCGCTGGCTTGCAGCCGCGACATGGCTTCCCGTACCACCGTTCTGCTCACGCCCAATTGCTGCATGAGCTCCGATTCGGTGGGAAGCTTGTCTCCGGGATGCAGTGTGCCGGCATTGATGAGCGCAGTCAGCGCATCCACAGCTTCTTGCGCCAAGGTCCGCGAGGAGCGTCGGCGCAGGGTGGGTAGCGGAGTAGCGGAAGCACTCATGACAGTAACGAGATCAGGCGGTTCAGATAGTAACGGGCGTTAGCAGGGGGCGACCCTGGAAGTGCGCGAGCAGGTTGTCCACGACCAGTTGCGACATGGCATGACGTGTTTCCGTGGTGCCGCTTGCATGATGTGGGTACAGGATTACGTTTTCCAGTTCAAGAAAGCGCGGATCGATATTGGGTTCGTTCTCGAAAACATCCAGGGCGGCGCCGGCGATACGGCGTTGCTGCAAGGACTCGATGAGAGCGTTCTCGTCGATGACCGAGCCCCGCGCCAGGTTGATGATCCACGCTTTGGGGCCCAAGGCTTCAAGCACGCTTGCGTTGATCAGGTGACGCGTTTCTGGGCCGCCGGGACAAGTCAGTGCCAAGACGTCAACGTTCGCCGCCAAGTCGGTCAGCCGCTCATGGAACACATACGGTACGTCCTGCTTGCGGCGGCCGGTATAGGCGATCTGCATCTTGAACGCTCGGGCGCGGTTGGCGAGCTCGTGGCCGATCCGCCCCAGGCCTACGATGCCTAGCCGTTTGCCGGCCAGGGACGTCGTCAGGGGCATCATGCCGAGGCGGCTCCAATTGCCGGCCCGGGTGTATGCATGACCGTCGCCCAAGCGCCGTAAGGCGTTCAGGATCAGTCCCATGCCCAGGTCCGCGACATCGTCGTTCAGCACGTCGGGCGTATTGGTGACATGCACACCGCTGTCCAGACATGCCGCGACGTCGATGCTGTCGGTACCGACACCGGAGGACGCCACGATCTCGACGCGGGGAAGGGCGGAGAGAAGATTCTGTTTGAAGCCGAAGCCCCCGGTCGTCACCACGCCGCGTACGCGGGCCCCGACCGCAGCGAGCATCGCTGCGGGGTCGTCCGTCTGATCGAGGCGATGCAGGGTGAATTCGCGTTCGAGCTGTTCCATTTGCGCGGGCATCAATTCCCGCATTACGAGCAGTTCGGGCCGAGACAGGGAAGAATCTTTCATGGAAGCGTATCGAGTGAAGGTCATTGGGATGTGCGTACGATACCGTATCGCACATCGTGAAGATGTATGACATCATATATCACGCGTTTTCCTTCAAATACAACCATACAGGAGACACCGATGAAAACGTCACTCCCACGCGCGCGCCTAACCTTGGCGCTGCGGCGGCGTACCGGGTTGGCCGCCATGGCCGTGGTCACCGCCGTATCGGCGATGGCGCTGCCCACCGCACACGCACAGGAAACGGACTGGCCGAACAAGCCGATCCGTATGGTGGTGCCCTTCCCGCCTGGCGGCAGTACCGATGCGGTAGGGCGCATGTTGGGCAATCTGCTGGCGGACCGTCTGGGGCAAAGCGTGGTGATCGAGAATCGCGGCGGCGCCAGCGGCACTATCGGTTCCAACGTAGTGGCCAAGGCAGATCCGGACGGCTACACCTTGCTGGTCTCGGGCGTGGGCTCGAATGCCATCGGTTATTCGCTTTATGACAATATCGCCTACCAGGACGCTGAATTCGCCCATGTTTCGTTGTTGGCGACGGGCCCTAATGTGCTGGTGGTGAATCCGAATTTTCAAGCGAAGACCTTCGAGGACTTCATCCGGATCGTGAAGGAGAACCCGGGCAAGTTCACCTACGCCAGTTCGGGCAGCGGGTCATCCGGCCATCTCTCAATGGAGATGCTCAAGCAGGTCGCGGGGCTGGATATCGTGCATGCACCCTACAAGGGCGGGGCGGCGGCCGTCACCGCAGTCATGGGCGATCAAGTGCAGGCGCTAGTGCTGAATCAGGACAATCTGCTTCCCCACGTGCAGGCCGGCAAACTCAGGGCACTGGCGGTCACCAGTCTCAAGCGCAATCCCGCCTATCCCGACGTGCCAACTGTGGCCGAGTCAGGATATCCCGGCTATTCTGCCGAGTCGTTTTTCGGGCTGACCGCGCCTGCGGGCACACCGCCCGAGGTCATGGAGAAGCTGAATCGAGAGACGGTCGCGGCCATGAACGATCCCTCTATCCGCTCGAAACTCGAGGAAGTGGGCTTCGTGGTGGTGGCTAATCGTCCCGAGGAGTTCTCACGCTTTATCCAGGACGAGATCGCAAAATGGGGCGACACGGTGAAGAAATCCGGCGCCAAGATGGACTGAATCCAGAGGAGTGGAAATGACGGTATCAAGCAGTATGTGGAACACCTTTCGGCAGCGTTTGCACGGCCGGGAGCGCCTGATCGGTTTCTGGAGCAGCATGACCAACAGCACCACCGTGGAAATCGCGGGACTGGCAGGGTATGACTGGCTGCTACTGGACGGTGAACATGCACCGACTTCCTTGCCCCTGATGGCGGCTCAGTTGCAGGCGCTCAACGGTTCTCCTGTGGCCATTGTGGGCAGGCCCGCCGAGAACAACGTGGTAATGATCAAGCAGTTACTGGACGTCGGCTTCTACAACTTGCTGATACCGTTCGTAGAGTCCGGCGACGATGCCCGTAAGGCGGTGGCAGCGACGCGCTATCCTCCGGAAGGGATCCGCGGTGTGGCGGGGCTGCACCGTAGCAACCGCTACGGCACATTGGCCGGCTACAACGAGTCGGTCAATGACAATATCAGCGTGATCGTGCAGATCGAAAGCAGGGCGGGTATCGAAGCCTTCGACGATATCGTCGCGGTGGACGGTGTGGACGGCATCTTCATTGGCCCGTCGGATCTCTCCGCTTCCCTGGGGCATCTGGGCAACCCCAACCATCCCGACGTCCAGCGGGTCATACGCGACTTGCATGAGCGTACGCAGGCGCATGGTAAAGCCACTGGCATTCTGGCGCCGATCCAGGACGACGCCAGACGATACCTGGATTGGGGATTCAACTTTGTGGCGGTGGGCACCGACATGGGCGTATTCAAGCAGGCGGTGTTCAGCCTGCGTGAGGCATTCCGCTAAGCGCCTAAACCGGAATGCGGCGCTAAACTCGTGGCATTGCATTCCCTTGCATCTATCCCTTAGACACGAAAGGAGTCCCCATGCTCAAAGGCAGGAAAGCAGTCGTCACCGGGTCGACCAGCGGCATTGGCCTCGCCATTGCCCGTCAATTGGCCGCCAATGGCGCAGACGTCGTCATCAACGGGTTTGGCGACGCCGATGAAATTGAACGCACTCGCTCGGACATTGAAAAGACGTATTCCGTCCGCGCTCATTTCATTGCTGCCGACCTGTCCAAGGGCGAGGAAACCCGCCGTTTCGTCGAGGATGCCGTCCGCGCGCTGGGCGGCATTGACATACTGGTGAACAACGCAGGCATCCAGCACACTGCCCTTGTCGAGGATTTCCCCGTTGATCGCTGGGACGCCATCATCGCGCTGAACCTGTCGGCGGTCTTTCATGGTACGGCGGCGGCGCTGCCTCACATGAAGAAACAGGGCTGGGGGCGCATCATCAATATTGCATCGGCTCATGGGCTGGTGGCATCGGAGCGAAAGTCGGCCTACGTGGCGGCCAAGCATGGCGTCATGGGTCTGACCAAGGTCACGGCCCTGGAGACCGCTGGTCAAGGCATCACCTGCAACGCTATCTGCCCGGGCTGGGTACGCACCGCCCTGGTGGAGCGTCAGATCGAAGCGCTGGCACAAAAGAACGGCAGCGATATCGAGACTGCCGCACGTGAGCTACTCGCCGAGAAGCAACCGTCGCTCGATTTCGTTACGCCGGATCAATTGGGACAGGCGGCTGTATTCCTGTGTTCCGATGCCGCCGCTCAAATGACCGGCGCTCATCTGAGCATGGACGGCGGCTGGACCGCTCGCTAACGGAGTCACCTCATGCTGTTGCTGCTTTCACCAGCCAAGAAGCTGGATTACGACACCCCTGTTCGCACGACTTTGCAGTCCCAACCCCTGTTCGTTGAACAGGCCACCGAGCTCATCGCCGTGCTGCGCAATAAATCAGCCGGCGAGATTGCGCAGCTCATGAAGCTGAGCGACGCGCTGGCGGAACTCAACGTCAGCCGGTACGCGGAATGGGAACCGACCTTCGACACCCAGACTGCCCGGCAGGCATTCCTGGCGTTTAACGGCGACGTCTACGAGGGCCTGCGTGCGCCCGAGCTGTCCGATGCCGACCTCAAGTGGGCCCAGGACCACGTAGTGATGCTTAGCGGTCTTTACGGCGCGTTGCGGCCACTGGACCTGATGCGCCCGTATCGCCTGGAAATGGGTACGCGTCTCGCGACCGAACGCGGCGCAAACCTCTATGCCTTTTGGGGCAGCCGGATTGCCGAGTACCTAAACGAGCGGGGAGACGATGTCGTCGTCAACCTGGCGTCCGATGAGTACTTCAAGGCGGTCGACCTTAAAACGCTGCGTGCGCGGGTCATCCAGTGCGTCTTCCAGGAGCGTAAAGGCGATGCGTGGAAGGTCATCAGCTTCTATGCCAAGCGTGCTCGGGGCCTCATGGCCCGTCACGTGATTGATCAGCGCATCGACGATGCCGAAGGGCTGAAGACGTTCGCCGAGGAAGGCTACGCCTATGCGGCGGATGCCTCGACGCCGGAGCGGCTAGTCTTTCGCCGTTGACCGTCGGCGGTAATGACCTGATCGAGATCTGCAATCAGGTCTGCCGCCGCCTGCATCTGCCTGAGCGGGTAGGCGAGCTGTGCCTGCCAGGCCAACCCGGGGCCGGCCGGCTCCAGTGCAGGCGGGGAGAACGCTTCGGCGTCGCCCGCCAGCCGTGCCTCGATTTGCCGTAGCCGTTCAGTCATCTCCGGAGGCACCTCGTCCAACTCCGCCAGCAGCGGCACCGCGGCGCTGATGTGCGAAGCCAAGGTGTGATGCTGGGTCAGTAGCGTGTTCAGCGACTTGACGTTGCGCTGCTGTCGTACCGGTTCGGCCATCATGCGATAGAACGCACCGGCAAAGTTGCTGAAGGCAATGTGCATGTTCTTTCGATCCACCCGCCACTGCATCTCGGCATCGTGCTGCGCGGTTTGCAAAGCACGGCCTTGAGCATCGTTTGCGGCATTGCGCAGCTGCCGGCTCAGCTCGGCAAAGCGCAGTCCGCTGCGCAGAAAACGAAGGTTGGCCCGCCGCAGAGCCGCTGCCAGCGAGCCCATGTAATTGCTTTCCCACCAGGGCAAGACATAGCGGCTGCATAGCAGGGCGATGCCACTGGCGAGCAGGGTGTCGACGACGCGCTCACCGATCACGAAAGGTTGTTGCGGCCCCATGAAATGGAAGGCGAGCAGCACGAATATGGTGTTGGCGGTAGCTGCGAGCATGAAATGCACCTGCAGCAGGGCATACCAAAGCACCCCCGCCAGCAGCAGCATGCCAAACAAGGTATAGCTGCTCTGGAAACGATTCAGGATCACCAGTGCCAGTGCGCAGCCGATCAGCGTGCCGGTCAGGCGCCAGCCATTGCGCTGCCGCGTCAGGGCGAAGCCCGGTTTCATGATCACCAGGATCGTGAGCAGCACCCAGTAATCATGTATGACCCAGCCGGGGACGACGTAGCGCGCCAGCCATTCTCCCGCTACGGTGCTAAGTGTAATGCCGGCGGATGCGGCTACGGTGACGCGTAGCGCGTAGCGAAAGTGGGGCGAGTCCATACGCAGGTTACTGGTCAACATCCCCAAGCGCCACTTGCGTCGCGACAGGAAACGGTCCAGCGCCTGATCCAGCTTGCGGTCCACCAGCTCGGTGGTATCGCCGCGACGGGTGTGGTCGGCCATGCGAATCACCAGATCGCCTGCGCGCCGCAGGCGACGCAACACCTGCAGCAACAAGGCGTAGACTTCCGGCGCCTGGTCGGCGAATCCTTGCTGGCGCAGTTCCTGCAGTTCGAATTCCAGCGCACGCAGTTCTGGCTTGATGCTGTTGCGCACCCGCTGGCGCCGATTTCTGGCTACGTTCAACGCGATGAGCTCCAGGTTTGCAGCCAGCTTACGTAACGCATCGCGAGGAAAGAGCAGGGCGTCTCCTTCGCCGAAATGCCGCCGAAGGGTGACGTAGTCTGTGTGAGTGGCGACCAGGGTGTCCAGCAGCGCGACCATATCGATGAATAGGTTCAGCGACGCCGCGCGGGAGCGGTCGCTGCGACTGTTGCCGCGGGGCAGCTCACGCAGCACGGTGTCGCGGGCGCCCTGTTGCGCTTCCGTCATTTCCAGCTGCGTTCTCACCATGCTCCGGTAGGCACTGTCGAGATCGACCTCCGTGTCGTACAAGGCCGAGCGCGCCTTCATGTAGTCGGCGGTCGCGAACAGGGCGGCGGACAGCGCCTGCTGCTCTTCGCGATGCCATGACACGCGGTGTATGGCGGTGCTGTATGCAAAATAGAACAGGCTGCCGCCTAGTGAATACAGCGTATATATCCAGACTTCCGATGGCTGCAGGTGGGAGCGCATGGTCAGCGTCATGATGAGCAGGCAGGCGAAGCCGAGCAAGCCGCCTTGCTTCCCGAACACGGTGAACATGGAGAAAATGAAGCACAGGAGGGGTACGAGCAGCCACATCAGCAAGGGGTGGAAGCCGGCAAATCCTACGGCTGCGACGGTGAGCGAGCCCAGTAACACCGCGGTGCCCATGCCTTGGATGCCATAGCGCCGAGGGCCGCCCGGTTGGTCCAGGATCGCAATGCACGACGCGCCCACTGCGGCGGTGATGCCTTGTTCATAACGGCCCATCAGCCCGCCCAGCACCAACGGAGGCAGCACCACTCCTACCGCTTGACGGACTCCGCCGAATAAATGATGGCTATACAGAAAGCGTTCGAGGCGGGGAAGGGGCGAGATCATGCAAACGGAACCCGGTGCGCAATGTTTGGGGCAATGTGCGATGTGCAGAGTATAGAGTGGCTGGATGTCAACGGAGTGGCTGGAAGTCAACGGGCTTCGCGTCGCCAAGTTGCCTGGCCGTTCGCAAAAGGTTAAAGTAGCTGGTCGATTTTTGGTCATATCCTCACAGGAATCGACATAGGCTCTTTTGCCCGGGCTATCCGCCCGGTTTTTTGCGCCCTTTCTACACCTGCCGCTGGCCGCGTCACAAGCGCGTGTTGCCGGGCTTTTCGTTTCTACCTCAGCGCTGAAATCAGCGCGAATACCGTGTTTCGGAGAGCACGCGTCGGGGTGGCAAGGTGTCTGGGTGGAATGGCTCCGTGAGCCACGAAGCGCCAGGGCATGTTGTCATCGCCGCCCGTTGTTCAGGCATTGCCGGCCGGGGCATGGGTATTGGTTTCGAAAGGAATGAACAACATGGAACTCTCAGGCGCCGATATCGTCGTGCGCTGCCTTGCCGAAGAAGGTGTCGACCACGTGTTCGGCTATCCCGGCGGCGCAGTGCTTTACATCTACGACGCAATCTACAAGCAAGACAATTTCACGCACGTGCTGGTACGCCACGAACAGGCGGCGATTCACGCGGCGGATGCCTATTCACGTTCGTCCGACAAGGTCGGCGTGGCGCTGGTTACTAGCGGCCCAGGCGTCACGAACGCAGTGACCGGCATCGCCACGGCCTACATGGACTCCATTCCCATGGTGATCCTCAGTGGCCAGGTGCCTACGGCTGCGATTGGTGAAGACGCTTTCCAGGAATGCGACACGGTCGGTATTACTCGGCCCTGCGTTAAGCACAACTTCCTGGTGCGCGACGTCAAGGATCTCGCGGAAACCATGCGGCGTGCGTTCTACATCGCTCGCACGGGCCGGCCGGGCCCCGTCCTGGTGGATATTCCGAAGGACATCACGGTCGCCACCTGCAAGTTCATGCCCAAGCGCGGCGAAATCAAGATGCGCTCTTACGCGCCCATCACCAAGGGCCATCAGGGGCAGATCAAGAAGGCCGTGCAGATGCTGCTGGCCGCCGAACGCCCCATGATTTACGTAGGCGGCGGCGTGATCGCGTCGGGTGCACATCAGGAACTGCATCGCCTGGTCGACATGGTGGGTGCGCCATGCACCACGACCCTCATGGCGCTGGGAGCCTTCCCAGCGACAGACCCGCGCCACGTGGGGATGCCTGGCATGCACGGCACCTACGAGGCCAACTTGGCGATGCAGAACTGCGACGTTCTGCTGGCGGTGGGCGCGCGCTTCGACGACCGGGTGATCGGCAATCCGCGTCACTTTTCGCAGAACCCGCGCAAAATCATCCATATCGATATCGATCCTTCCACCATCTCCAAGCGCGTGCGGGTTGATGTGCCGATCGTGGGCAATATCAAGGACGTGCTCGACGACATGCTGCCGCTCTATGAGCAGGCGGCTGCCGAGACGCCCCGCGATGGCGCCGCACTGTCCAAGTGGTGGGAGCAGGTTGAAAGCTGGCGGTCTAAGAACTGCCTGGGCTACGAAAGCTCCGACAGCATCATCAAACCTCAGTTCGTGATCGAGAAGCTCTGGGAAGTGACTGGCGGCAAGGCCATCGTCACCTCCGACGTCGGCCAGCATCAGATGTGGGCGGCGCAGTACTACAAATTCGACGAACCGCGGCGCTGGCTGAACTCCGGCGGCCTGGGCACCATGGGCGTGGGGCTGCCCTACGCCATGGGTGCACAGATGGCCAATCCGGACGTCGACATTGCCGTGGTGACAGGCGAAGGCTCCATCCAGATGAACATCCAGGAGCTGTCTACCTGCAAGCAGTACCGTCTCACGCCGAAGATCCTCTGCCTGAACAACCGCTACCTGGGCATGGTGCGGCAATGGCAGCAGATCGAATATGGTTCGCGCTATTCGGAATCCTATGTCGACGCCCTGCCTGACTTCGTCAAGCTGGTGGAAAGCTACGGTCACGTCGGCATCCGGGTCGAGAACCCCGCTGACGTCGAGCCGGCATTGCGCGAAGCCTTTACCAAGCACAAGGAGCGTCTCGTCTTCCTCGACTTCATTACTGACCAGACTGAAAACGTCTGGCCCATGGTGAAGGCGGGTCGCGGCCTGACGGAAATGTTGCTGGGTTCGGAAGACCTGTAAGGAGAAGAAGAATGAAACATGTAATCTCCATCCTTCTGGAAAACGAACCCGGGGCCCTGTCGCGAGTGGTGGGGCTGTTCTCGGCACGTGGATACAACATCGAGACGCTCACCGTCGCCCCGACCGAAGACGCCACTTTGTCGCGCATGACCATCGTCACGACGGGCTCGGACGAAATCATCGAGCAGATCACCAAGCATCTGAATCGACTGGTCGATGTGGTGAAGGTGGTCGATCTCTCGGAAGGCCCGCACATTGAACGTGAGCTCATGCTCATCAAGGTGCGTGCAGTCGGCAAGGAGCGCGAAGAAATGAAGCGCATGGCCGATATCTTCCGCGGCCATATCGTCGACGTGACTGACAAGGTCTATACCATTGAACTGACGGGCGACCAGGAAAAGATCGAGGCCTTCATCTGTGCACTCGATCGCAGCGCCATTCTCGAAACCGTGCGCACAGGCGTGTCGGGCATCGGCCGTGGCGAACGTGTACTGAAACTTTAACGAAAACCCCACTGAATACTTGGAGCACACAATGAAGGTTTACTACGACAAGGACTGCGATCTTTCGCTGATCAAGGGCAAGACGGTCGCCATTATCGGCTACGGCTCGCAAGGCCACGCGCACGCGCTCAACCTGCACGATTCCGGCGTGAACGTGGTGGTGGGTCTGCGCAAGGGCGGCGCATCCTGGTCCAAGGCTGAGAACGCCGGCCTGAAGGTTCAGGAAGTGGCTGAGGCCGTCAAGGGCGCCGATCTGGTCATGATTCTGTTGCCCGACGAGAACATTGCTCAGGTGTATCGCGATCACGTGGCCGGCAACATCAAGGCGGGTGCCGCCCTGGCGTTCGCCCATGGCTTCAACGTGCACTATGGCCAGGTCCAGCCGCGCGAAGACATCGACGTCATCATGATCGCCCCCAAGGCGCCCGGTCACACTGTGCGTGGCACCTATAACCAAGGCGGCGGCGTGCCGGCCCTGGTCGCCATTCACCAGGACAAGTCGGGTGCCGCGCGTGACGTCGCGCTGTCGTACGCATGTGCTATCGGCAGCGGCCGCGCCGGCATCATCGAAACGACCTTCCGCGAAGAGACCGAAACCGACCTGTTCGGCGAACAGGCCGTGCTGTGCGGCGGTGCCGTGGAACTCATCAAGGCCGGTTTCGAAACGCTGACTGAAGCCGGGTACGCACCTGAAATGGCGTACTTCGAGTGCCTGCATGAACTGAAGCTGATCGTGGACCTGATCTACGAGGGCGGCATCGCCAACATGAACTACTCCATTTCCAACAACGCGGAATACGGCGAGTACGTCACCGGCCCGCGCGTCGTCACCGACGAGACCCGCGCCGCTATGCGCCAGTGCTTGAAGGACATCCAGACCGGCGAATATGCCAAGAACTTCATTCTGGAAAACGCCGCCGGTGCGCCCACCCTCATCTCCCGCCGTCGCCTGAATGCGGAATCCGAGATCGAGCAGGTCGGTGCCAAGCTGCGTGCGATGATGCCCTGGATCGCCGCTAACAAGTTGGTCGACCAAAGCAAGAACTAAACCTTGCACGCCCCGCAGGCGTTACGCCTGCGGTGGTTTTGAGAACCGCTGCACCCTTACGGTGGCAGCGGTTTTTTTTTGTTCCTCCGGTTGTCCTTATCGTCCCGTCTTGATTCACATCAATCTTCTCTTGTAGATAGTAATAAGAATGGTTATCATTCCGTTTCTTATGAAGCTCGCTCTTGAGAAGAAAAAGGGAGGAAGCGGGTCATGCAGACCTCATTCAAGATTAGCGGCGTTCTGCTGGTGGTGTTTTCGGTGGCCGGCCGATGCGCAGTTGCAGCGGAAGCGGACGGTGCTGCGACAGCGACGGTTGTACCGCGCCTGGGCGCGATCGAGGTTCAGGGCAGCGCGGCGGACACGGTGCCGGAAGGCACTGCCCGCTGGTCGCGCACACAAATGGACGATCGGAGTATCGACAGCTGGGAAGATCTTTCCCGGCGAGGCA
>DATGNX010000116.1:0-9677 GCA_035306485.1 Burkholderiaceae bacterium | reverse complement strand
CCCTGCCGCATCGCCATCAAGGATGCCGGGATCAAGGCCGGCGATATCGACGACGTGATCCTGGTCGGCGGCATGACCCGCATGCCCAAGGTCCAGGAGAAGGTGAAGGAATTCTTCGGTCGGGAACCGCGCAAGGACGTCAACCCTGACGAAGCCGTTGCAGCGGGTGCCGCGATTCAGGGCTCCGTGCTCTCGGGCGACCGCAAGGACGTCCTGCTGCTCGACGTGACGCCGCTGTCCCTGGGTATCGAGACCCTGGGCGGCGTGATGACCAAGATGATCAAGAAGAACACCACGATCCCCACGCGGTTCTCGCAGGTGTTCTCGACCGCCGACGACAACCAGCCGGCAGTGACCATCAAGGTCTATCAGGGCGAACGTGAGATTGCCGCCGCCAATAAGGCGCTCGGCGAGTTCAACCTGGAAGGCATTCCGCCCGCAGCTCGCGGTGTTCCGCAGATCGAAGTCACCTTCGACATCGACGCCAACGGCATCCTGCACGTGTCTGCCAAGGACAAGGGCACGGGCAAGGAAAACAAGATCACCATCAAGGCGAACTCTGGCTTGAGCGAAGAAGAGATCGAGCGCATGGTGAAGGATGCGGAAGCCAACGCCGAGGAAGACCGTCGTGTCGCCGAACTCGCGCAGGCACGTAACCAAGCCGACGCGCTGGTGCACGCTACCCGCAAGTCGCTGTCCGAATACGGCGACAAGCTGGAAGCCTCCGAGAAGGAAGCGATCGAGACCGCCGTCAAGGAACTTGAGGATATCCTGCAGACCGGCACGAAGGAAGAGATCGACGCCAAGGTCGAAGCCGTCAGCGCCGCCTCGCAGAAGCTCGGCGAGAAGATGTATGCGGACATGCAGGCCCAGGCCGCGGCTCAGGAAGGTGCATCGCGACCGGCCGACGACGACGTCGTGGATGCCGATTTCAAGGAAGTGAAACGCGATCAGTAGCGTCTGCGATGGAAGGCCCGCAAGGGCCTTCCGGAGCGCCTCGTAGCCCGGTTTTCGGCCTTGAAGCCGGAAATCGGGCATTCTCGTTCAGACACGGAGCACGTCACAGACGCAAGCAACTCAAATGGCAAAACGCGATTACTACGAGATCCTGGGGGTAGCCAAGAACGCCTCCGACGATGAGCTCAAGAAGGCTTATCGCAAGTTGGCAATGAAGTACCACCCGGACCGCAATCCGGACAGCAAGGAAGCCGAAGAGAAGTTCAAGGAAGTCAAAGAGGCTTACGAAATGCTGTCCGACGAGCAGAAACGGGCGGCCTACGACCGTTACGGTCATGCAGGCGTGGATCCGAACGCCGGCATGGGCGGAGGCATGGGCGGCGCCGGGGGATTTGCCGATGCGTTTGGCGACATCTTCGGTGAAATCTTCGGTGCGGCCGGCCGTCGGGGCGGCGGGCCACAGGTCTATCGTGGCGCCGACCTCAAGTACACGCTGGATATCACGCTGGAGCAGGCGGCCAACGGCTTCGACACCGAGATCCGGGTACCGAGCTGGGAAACCTGCGATGTCTGTCATGGTAACGGTGCCAAGCCGGGTACCCACCCACGCACCTGCCACACCTGCGATGGCGCGGGGGTGGTGCGCATGCAGCAGGGATTCTTTAGCGTTCAGCAGAATTGCCCGACCTGTCACGGTACCGGCAAGGAGATCACGGATCCCTGCACGTCCTGCGACGGCGTGGGCCGCATCCGCCGCAATAAGACTTTGCAGGTAAAGATCCCGGCGGGCATCGACGACGGCATGCGTATCCGTTCAGCCGGCAACGGCGAACCGGGGGTCAATGGCGGGCCGCCGGGCGACCTGTATGTCGAGATTCACCTCAAGCAGCATGGCATCTTCCAGCGCGAGGGCGATGACCTGCATTGCGAGCTGACCATTCCGTTCACTACAGCGGCGTTGGGCGGCGAACTTGAAGTCCCCACGTTGACCGGGCGCGGTGCGATCACCATTCCCGAGGGCACTCAAACCGGCAAGACATTCCGTCTGCGCGGTAAGGGCATACGCGGGCTGAGGTCCAGCTACCCCGGCGACCTGTATTGCCACGTGGCCGTTGAAACGCCGGTGCGACTGACCGAGGAACAGAAGAAGATCCTGCGGCAGTTCGAGGCGTCGTTGCAACAAGGCGGCGAGAAACATTCGCCGAATAGCCAGTCATGGCGGGATCGGGTGAAGAACTTCTTCTCCTGATTCGTCGTTTGGCACGCCCGACGAAAAACGCCCTGTTCGCATTTGCGCACAGGGCGTTTTCCGTTCTGAGACGAAGCCAAGTGGACTCGCCCATTGAGGCTCATCGGCTCCTGCGGAGCCGATGACCTGATCACTTCTTCTTTGCCGCTTCCTTTTGCTTGGCCTGATCCGCCGCGATCGCGGTACTGAAGAGGCCAGGCTTAAGCAGTTCCCGCAACGTGCTGTTGACGGTATCGGCGGTCAGGGCTGCGATCTTCTCGTCTTGCTCCGCCGCCCAGGCGAAGGTGCGATCCAGATCGAGATAGCGCAGCCAGACGGACGCCAAGGCGCCGTCGTTGGTACGGCCCAACTTGCGGTAGTTCAACAGGGAACGGATGCTTTCCTCGACCTCTTGCTGGGTGAAGCCGTGCTCCAGCACCTTCTTCAGCTCTTCGGAGATCACGCGTTCGAGCCTGCGACTGTTTTCCGGAGCGTGAATCGCGTAAATGGACCAGCTGCCGGCCGGTTCGTAGGCGGACACCGTGGCATTGCTGTACACCGAGTAGGACAGGCCTTCCTCAACCCGGACACGGGTCCACAGCCGCGAAGTTTCCGACCCGCCCAGCATGTAGTTGGCCAGGATGAGCGCCGGATAGCGCGGGTCATCGTCGCGTAGATTCAGGGGCAGGGCGGACAGCAGCACCGCATTCGCCTTGTCGGGCGTGTTGATCTGGAACTTCTCCGGCGGCACCGGGCGGTAAGGATCGGGAATGCGCGTGTACGCTGGTGCTTGCTTCCATCCAGCCAGGGACGCCTCCAGCGCCTTGCGTACGGCTTCCGGTTGGAATGCGCCCACTGCACTGAACTCGATACGACCCGCACCATAGAAACGCTCGTGGAAGGCTTGTAGGGCGGCGCGATTGAGCGACTGGACCTCCTTGCGCCATTCCTCGAAGGTGGGGGTGTAGCGGATGTCGTCAGCCGGCCAGGGATTGTCGTGGCGAGCCAGGGCGCGCGAGGCCAGCGGGCCGGGCTGCGATTCGGAATCGGCGATCGCCGTATTCATCTGCTTGCGGTATTCGTCGATGGATTCCTCGGGGAAGTTCGCGTCGCGCAGCATGTGAACCACGGTCTCTACCAAGGCAGGCAAATGTTCGGCAACGGTGGACATGGAAACCACCACCGTATTGCCGCCGCCGTTTACGTCCACCGTGGCGCGGAGGGCGTTGAACCGGTCTTCGATTTCCTGGCGGGTCATCTTGCTCGTGCCATGATGCAGCAGCGAGGCCACTGCTTCAGACACGCTGCGTTGCCCCTTCATGTCTTCCTCGTCGCCGAAACGGACGACCATACGCGCTTCCACGCGCTCACCGCGGGTTGGCTTGGGCAACAGCGCGAGTCGGAGTTCGCCGTTGGGCAGCTTGACGGTTTCCCGCAAGGTGGACGCGTCAATGTTGGCGGGCGAGGCGTCGAAGGCGTCGACCGCAGCGGCTTCATCGCGGCCCGTGTAGTCGGCCAGCAGCGCCTCGACATCGGGCTCGATGGCCGCCGGGGCTCGTTCGGGTGAGTCGGTCGGGATGTAGCGGCCGGCGGTGCGGTTGCTGGCGGTGAGCCAAGCGGCAGTCACCTTCTGGACATCGTCGAGACTCACGGACTCGACCTGGTCGCGGCGCAGGAAGAACAGGCGCCAGTCGCCTTCGGAAGCGGCCTCGGAAAGTGCCGCGGCCAGGCTAGCCGGATTGGCGTAAGCGCGCTGCCAGCCGGTCAGCCACTTATTGCGGGCGCGTTCCAGGTCGGTATCTTGCAAGGGTTGGGACGCGACGCTCTCCAGTGTCGTGGTGAGCGTCTGCAATGCCTGGTCGGCGTCCATGCCGGGTTCGAGCACAGCGCCGAAGAACACATAACCTGGCTGCCGCATGGTGGCGCTGAAGCCAAACGTCTCGGCGGCCAGATTCTTGCGCACCAGTTCTTGGTAGAGCCGCCCAGACGGTGTATCGGAGAGGATGTCCACGCCCAGCTCCAGCGCAGTGAAGGCAGGGTCGGCGACAGCAGGCGCCCGATACAGGGTGGCCACGAGCGGGGTTCCACCCTGGCGGCGCAGCGTGACGCTGCGCTCGCCATCCTGCACCGGTTCGATGGTGTACTCGGGTGGCAGCTTGCGCTCCGGGGCGGGAATGGCGCCGAAGGCGTCCGATATGACGGCCAGGGTGTCCGCCACATCGAATTTGCCGGAGACTATCAGCACGGCGTTATCCGGCTGATAGTACTCGTGATAGAAGGCCCGCAGCTGCTGGATGTCGACGTTCTCGACGTCCGAGCGTGCGCCTATCGTACTCTTGCCGTAGTTGTGCCAGCGGAAGGCGCTGGCCTGCATCTGCTGCATGAGCACCTGGAACGGGTTGTTTTCGCCGCGCTCCATCTCGTTGCGCACCACCGGCATTTCCGCCTGGAGATCGTCGCCGTCAATCAGCGCGTTCACCATGACGTCGGCCTGCCACCGCAGATACCACTCCAGGGTGTCTGCGTCGGTAGCGAAAGTGGCGTAGTAATTGGTACGGTCAGGATTGGTCGTGCCGTTGGCCGCCAAGCCCCGGCGCGAGAACTCGGCCAGCGCGTTGCGCAAACTGGGCGTGCCGCGGAACAGCATATGTTCCAGCAGGTGAGCCATGCCGGTCTGGCCGTAGTTCTCGTGGCGAGAGCCCACGAGGTAGGTCATGTTGACCGTGGTGTTGGCCTTGGAGGGATCCGGCGCCAGTACCACGCGCAGCCCGTTTTGCAGCCGATATTCAGTAACGCCCTCGATGCTGGGGCCTTGTTCGATGCCGGCGGGCAGTACCAGGGCTTGCGGTGCCTGATCGGCGGATGCCTGACCGACATTGGCGGCAGCGGGGACGGCGGCCGCCTGAGCGTGGACCGCACTCAGTGGCGCGAGCATGACGGCGGAAAGTATCGCCGGCAGCAGGGCGCGGCTTAAGCGCCCGGGAGAGAGTCTGTGTAGGTTCGGTATCTGTATTCTCATGTTTTCTTCTGATTGCCGATTCGGGGATTCGTTCCCTGGCGATGGGCGCTACGCTTATTTCGAAAGCATCCGCATTGCCCGTTCTAGCCCCTCGACTGTTATGGGATACATCCTGTCGTGCATGATGTCGCGCAAGATCGCGATCGACTGGCGGTATTGCCAATAACCTTGCGGTTCCGGGTTGAGCCACACTGCCTTGGGCCAGGTCTGCAACAGGCGTTGCATCCAGGTGGCGCCCGTTTCCTTGTTGTAGTGCTCCACCGAACCGCCGGGCTGAAGGATCTCGTAGGGGCTCATTGTTGCATCGCCCACCAGGATCAGTCGCCAGTCCTCGTTGTAGCGTCGGAGTACGTCCCAGGTATCGAAGCGTTCAGTCCGTCGCCGTGCGTTGCTGCGCCAGAGGTTTTCGTAGGGGCAGTTATGGAAGTAGAAGACCTCCAGGTTGCGGAACTCGCTGCGTGCCGCGGAGAACAGCTCTTCAACGCGCGCGATGTGGTCGTCCATGCTGCCGCCGACATCCAGCAGCATCAGTACCTTCACCGCATTGTGGCGTTCGGGCACCATGCGGATGTCCAGCATGCCGGCGTTGCGTGCGGTGCTGGCGATCGTATCGTCCAGGTCAAGCTCTGTTTCGGCGCCTTCTCGCGCGAAGCGGCGCAGGCGCCGCAATGCCACCTTGAAATTGCGCGTGCCGAGTTCCTGCTGATCGTCGTAGTCGCGGAACTCGCGGCGTTCCCATACCTTGATCGCCGTGCGGTTGCCGGCCGACGGACCGCCGATGCGTATGCCCTCGGGATGGTAGCCGCCGTGGCCGAAGGGTGAGCTGCCGCCCGTACCGATCCATTTGCTTCCGCCAGCGTGGCGTCCTTTCTGCTCCTGTAGGCGTTCGCGAAACATCTCCATGAGCTTGTCCCAGCCGTGCTTCTCCAGCGCGGCTTTTTCTTCCGGCGTGAGCTTTTTCTGGAATTCCTTCACCAGCCATTCCAGAGGGATGTCCCGTCCTTCCGGATAGAGGGCCGCGACCTGGCCGTAGAACGCAGCAAAGGCGCGGTCGTATCGGTCGAACAGGCTCTCGTCCTTCACTAGTGTCATGCGCGCGAGGTGGTAGAAGTCGTCCACCGATGGCTGCATGGCCCCGGCGCGCAGCGTTTCCAGCAAGGTGAGGTACTCCTGTACGGAGACCTTCAAGCCGCTCCTGCGCAGGTGGTAGAAGAAATCAAGCAACATCACGGACGGCGCGTGGCGCGAGTCATGGCCCCAAGGCGTTCAAGCAGGGTGAGGTCCTGCTCGTTCTTTAGCAACGCACCCGCGAGTTGCGGAAGATCGCCGTCGGCACCGCCAATACGATCGGCAGGTACGGACTCGCTGACCAACAACTGCAGCCAATCCAGGAATTCGGAGGTGGAGGGCTTCTTCTTCAGGCCCGGGACGTCGCGCAGGGTGAAGAAAGTGTCGAGCGCGGCGCGCAGGACATCTTCTCGAATGCCGGGAAAATGCACATCCACGATGGCCTGCAGCGTTGCGCGATCAGGGAAGGCGATGTAGTGGAAGAAGCAGCGGCGCAGAAAGGCGTCCGGCAGGTCTTTCTCGTTGTTGGAGGTAATGATGATCAGGGGGCGATGCCGCGCCTTGATGGTCTGGCGGGTCTCGTAGACATGGAACTCCATGCGGTCGAGTTCGCGAAGCAAATCGTTGGGAAACTCGATATCCGCCTTGTCGATTTCGTCGATCAGCACTACGGTCGGCGTCTCGGATTCAAAGGCCTGCCACAGTACGCCCTGCACGATGTAGTTGCGGATATCGCGTACCTTTTCATCGCCCAGCTGAGAATCGCGCAGGCGCGAAACGGCATCGTATTCATAGAGACCCTGGTGCGCCTTGGTGGTGGACTTGATGTGCCATTGGAGCAGCGGGCGGCCTAGCGCTTGGGCGACTTCCTCGGCGAGCATGGTCTTGCCGGTTCCGGGTTCGCCTTTGATGAGCAGCGGGCGTTGAAGCGCCAGGGCGGCGTTGACCGCCATCTTGAGATCGTCCGTGGCGACGTAACGTTCCGTGCCCTCGAAGCGGGGCGTCGGCATGGCTGAAACGGGGCTCATTATCGTCCTTCTGACAGTTACATGGTGTCCGCCCGGACTAGCCACCCGGCGGAGTTTCGATTATCGTACACTGACATTTTTTCGCGGTTCGATTGATAAAAATCAACTATCTATAACTTTTCATAAGAGCCAATTCGTCATGAAGTTGCGAAGCACCCTTACTCGCGCCTTTGTAGTGCTGGCCGCGACAATGTCCTGTGCAGCAGTGGCGCAGGATCAGGCAGGAGACACCGCCATCAAAGGAGACGCGGAGGCCGCAAGGTCCAAAGTGTCGATGTGCATCGGGTGCCACGGCATCCAGGGCTATAAAGCCAGCTTTCCAGAGGTTTACCACGTTCCCAAGATCGCCGGGCAGAACGCGGAATACATTATTGCTGCGCTCCAGGATTATGCCTCCGGCGCGCGTACGTTTCCGTCCATGGAAGCCATTGCGCAAAGCCTGTCCCCTCAGGACATGGCCGATCTTGCCGCCTACTATTCCAGCCTGAAGTAAGGGGAAGAACGTGAAGAAGCAGTTGAAATCGATTCCGTTCGCGGCCGCCGCCGCGTTAGTACTTTCCTTGGCGGCCGGCAACGCTGCCGCAGGCGACGTCAACGCCGGCAAGGCCGCGTTCGAGAAGTTCGCTTGTGTTTCCTGCCATGGCGCCGACGGTAAGACATCGGTCATGCCCAGCTATCCCATACTCGCCGGCCAGCACGAAGACTATCTCTTGCACGCATTGCGGGCGTACAAGCGTGGCGCCACCGGCAGTACCACCGTCAACGCGCGCAACAATGCCGTGATGACCGCCATGGCGCAGCAGCTGAGCGACGCCGACATGCGCAATATCGCGGCATGGCTCGCGCAACTGCCCTCCGATCTGGCGGTGCGTCGCTAATTAGCGGGGGTTGCCACTGAAGCGACCCCGCTCAGTCGCGGGTGGTGTGGCGCAAGATCAAGTCCAGGTAGCGGTCGTTGTCCGGCGGCGTTCCAAGCCGCTGGGCCTCCCAAATTACCTGGCCCAGGGCTTCCATGATCACATGTTCGGTTTCATGCGGGCCCAGGCGGGCGGACAATTTTTCGTGTGCTGCGCGGATGCCCGGAGGGTGATCGATCGAGATCTGCTCCTGGATCGCGAGATGCATGGACATATGAAGGAAGGGATTCGTACGGCCTTCCTCTACGGTGTAGTCGCGCTGCTCGGCTTGCGGGTCTTCGAGATCCGCCCGATACTCGGGATGCGCTTCCATGATGCGCGCGGCAATGGTCTCCAGCGGGGTCAGGACGCCGCCGGCTTTGTGCCGGGTCCACGCGTCGGTGAAGAACTGCCGCACCTGCTCGCGAGATGGATTGAACATATTCAGTAATGTCTGCCCTTGCGGGCGGGTAAAGATGTATTTTAGCCTTCCCCTCTTAACTGAGGAAAAAGTAGGCTAAACTACTTGGTACTCTTATATAAGACCTAGCGAGGCTGGGTCGGTCGTCAGATTTCTATCCTGGAGCATTCATGTCCTATCAGCATATCAAGGTTCCCGCGGGGGGCCAGAAAATCACGGTCAATGCCGACTTTTCGCTGAACGTTCCCGATGAGCCCATCATTCCTTATATCGAGGGCGATGGCACTGGCGCCGACATTACGCCGGTCATGCTCAAGGTGGTGGACGCTGCCGTGGCCAAGGCCTATGGCGGCAAGCGCAAGATCCACTGGATGGAAGTCTTCGCCGGTGAAAAGTCCACCAAGGTGTACGGTCCCGACGTCTGGCTGCCCGAAGAAACGCTGGAAGCCGTCCGTGACTACGTTGTATCTATCAAGGGCCCGCTGACCACGCCCGTGGGCGGTGGTATCCGTTCCCTGAACGTGGCCCTGCGCCAACAGCTGGACCTCTACGTCTGCCTGCGTCCGATCCAGTACTTCAAGGGTGTGCCTTCGCCCGTGCGCGAGCCGGAAAAGACCAACATGGTCATTTTCCGCGAGAACTCTGAAGACATCTACGCCGGTATCGAATTCGAATCCGGCAGCCCCAATGCACGCAAGCTGATCGATTTCCTGCAGAAGGAACTGGGCGTCACGCAGATCCGCTTCCCGGAAACCTCCGGCATCGGCGTCAAGCCTGTGTCGCGTGAAGGCACGCAGCGTCTGGTGCGCAAGGCCATCCAGTACGCCATCGACAACGACCGCTCCTCCGTGACGCTGGTTCACAAGGGCAACATCATGAAGTTCACGGAAGGCGGCTTCCGTGACTGGGGCTATGAGCTGGCCCAGCAGGAATTCGGCGCTCAGCCTATCGACGGCGGCCCGTGGTGCAAGTTCAAGAATCCCAAGACGGGTCGCGAGATCACCGTCAAGGATTCCATCGCCGACGCCTTCCTGCAGCAGATCCTGCTGCGCCCGGCCGA
>DATGNX010000115.1:0-4746 GCA_035306485.1 Burkholderiaceae bacterium | reverse complement strand
TCAGCCGTTCTTCAGCCAATGCCCGTAACTGAGCGCAGATGCGCTCGTAGGCTTCCTGGCTGGGCTCCTGTTGATTGCGATAGGCGGCTACTTGGTCGGTCAGCACGTCTTTGGTCTCGAGAAAGAGGTCAATCATGTCCTTGCGTAGCGTCATCTCCCCGCGGCGGATGTAGTCGAGGAGGTTCTCCAGCAAGTGCGTGGTATCGGCCAATATGCCGAAGCAGCCGAAGGTACCCGCGCCACCCTTAATGGAGTGGGCGGCCCGGAAAATACCATTCAGCTGATCGATATCCGGATTGTCGATATCCAGGTTCAGAAGCAGCTGCTCCATATCGGTGAGCAGCTCGTCGGCTTCATCAAAGAACGTATCGAAAAACTGACTCAGGTCCACGCCTGCACTCATAATCGATTCCCTTTACACACTTCAGTGTCACGATGCATCGTTTCCCGGTGATTCCGGGTGATACAACATTATTACCCAATGTTACGCGTTCTGCTTGCCGCGGTCTAAGGACGGGCGGTCGCTCCGGGCACAGGCACCACAGTTTCCACCAGGGAACCCGGTCCACGGGGCATCAAGGGCGTATCGGTCGTCGGGAAATTCGAAGCCGGCGCGCCCTGGGACATTGGAATGATCGCGGGGTCTCCCGGACGGGGCGGAGTGCCGTCGCCTTGTGTGGCCCAGTCCGGCATTACCGGGGCGCCGGACGTTCCCTGCATATCGATGGATTGCGGAGTGCCAAGGAGGGCGTCCGGGTCGCCCCGCTCCACCCCAAGCTGATCCGCGCTTTGCGGGCCCAGCACCTCGTCGAGATCGATCGGGCTGGCGTAGGTCGCGTCCTGTTCATCCATCCGGCGTTCGGCCCGCCGGTTCAGAACCAGAATGCTGATGCGGCGGTTGGCGTCGGCGTAGGGATCCTCCACCAGATTCACGGTGGACGACAAACCAAGCACGCGTCGAACCTTAGTTTCGTCCATGCCGCCGGCCACCAGTTCACGCCTTGCGGCGTTCGCACGGTCGGCCGATAGTTCCCAATTGGAATACTCACGTTCGCCCGTGGCGTATTGGCGGGCGTCTGTGTGGCCGGTGATGCTCAGTGAATTCGGCATGCGGTTCAGGACGGGACCCAGTTGCCGAAGGATGATGCTCATTTCACGCTGCAACTTGGCGCTGCCCGTGTCGAACATCGGGCGATTTTCGCGATCCACGATCTGCACGCGCAGCCCGTCGGGCGTCATATCCATCAGCATCTGCGGCCGGTAATCAGACATGACAGGGTCATGTTCAATCAGCTCATCAAGCATCTGCTTGAGATTCTCCAGACGCTCAATGTCCTGGATATCGCCCTTCTCTTGCGGGTTACGCGGCGCCAGCTGGAAATTGGGAATGATGCTGGGTGCCCCACCCGGCACGATGTTCTCCGTCCCGAGAGGCCGATTGACGTTCTCGGAACGAATCGCTTCCACCAGCGGCTTGCGGAAGTATTCCGCCACCAGTGTGAGCTCATGTACGGGAATCAGCGACAACAGCCACATGACAAGGAAGAAGGCCATCATCGCCGTCATAAAGTCGGCGTAAGCAATCTTCCAGCTGCCTCCGTGCGGCTGTTGGTGATGCAGCTTCTTGCGGCGGACTACGACGCGCGGATCGGCCTTGCTCATGGCTCAATCAACCGCGGCGTGCGCCCGCGCGCACCTGTTTCACATGATCTTCCAGCTCCATGAAGGAGGGACGCAGGTGGGAATACAAGACCTTGCGGCCGAACTCGACGGCAAGCTGCGGCGGGTAGCCGTTCATGCTGGCCAGCAAGGTCACTTTGATGCACTCAAGAACCTTGACGGACGAGATCGCACGACGCTCGATGCTGGATGCCAGCGGCGCTACGAAACCGTAGGCCAGCAAAACACCCAGGAACGTACCCACCATGGCCTTGGAGATGAGATCCGCAAGAATGGCAGGCGGCTGATCCACTGCGGCCAGTGCTTTGATCACACCCAGCACGGCCGCCACGATACCGAAAGCGGGCAAGGCGTCGGCCACACTGCGCAAAGCCAGTGCAGGAATATTACGTTCGTGCAGATGGGTCTCAATTTCCTGATCCATCAGCGTCTCGATCTCGAAGGAGCTCATGTTGCCGCTGATGATGAGGCGCAGATAGTCGGAGATGAATTCGCTCAGCACCGGATCGTTCAGCACGCTGGGGTATTCAGCGAAGATCGGGCTGGAATGCGGTTCTTCGATATCCGCTTCAATCGACATCAAGCCGTCGCGACGCGCCTTATTGAGCAGCACGTACAACAAGGCCATGAGCTCCATATAGGTTTCGCGGCCATACGGGTTGCGCTTCATCGCACCCGGAATCGCCTTGGCCATCATCCTCATGGACTGCCCGCTGCTCGAGGAGATGTACGCCCCGGCTGCCGCCCCGCCGATCAGCAGGAACTCGAAGGGTTGATACAAGGCCCCCATCGCGCCACCCATGAGGATGTACGCGCCGATGACGGAAAGGAAAACAATGAGGTATCCGAGAAGAATGAACACGGGGTTGCCCTAGTCAAGCTGGTCCAGATGCGTATATTGACCTGGAGTCGTGCTGGAGGATCGCTGTATCAATGGCCGCTTTTTAACCCAGATCGGCGCATATTCACAATAAAACAAATTCTGAAACTTACGGTTTCAGCTCATACCGCTGGGGGCGAACGAGTCCGCCCCCTGAGCCGCGGCACTGGTCTCGGAACCAGACTTGGCCTTGCCCCGCCGCTCAGCGGCGGGCGTGCGCGCCGCGGTGGTACCTGCTTTACTGCTTGCGCCCACCGCGCGGCTCGTCGCGCTCGCCTGACGGCGGCTGCGGGTTTTGCCCGCGCGGGGTGGCGGACGGCAGATCGCACACACAAACCCTTGTTGGGGATCGTGTGCATGGGCGACGAAGCCACCCTGACACCGCTCGCAATACGAAAGCTGCAGCAGGTTGCTGTCAAAGAAGCGGATGAGCATCCATGCCCGCGTAAAGCTCAGGACCCGCTCTTCCCCCGGCGGGGTACCCAGGCCGGCATCGGCCTGCTCGGCATAAAGGCTGTACGCCTCCACCAGAGCGCGCGACTTCTTGGCGGGGGTGTTCGTGTCGACGTAGCGGTAGATGCTGTAGAACACCGTGGAATGTATGTTCGGCAGCCAGGTCATGAACCAATCGACGGAGAACGGCAGCATGCCCTTGGGGGGCGAGCATCCCCGGATCTCGCGATACAGACGGGCAAGCCGGTCATAGCTGAGGCTGGTTTCCGCTTGCAGCACTTGCAGGCGAGCACCCAGCTTGATCATGTCCGTGGCCAGCAGAATCTCCGCCGCCTCTTTGGCGACACTTTTCTTTGTCATGGTGCTGGATGAGTCAGGCAAGTTGCTCGGGAGAGCGCTGAGCCATGAGGATGGTGGAATGCGCCTGCTGAAGCACGCCTCCCAGCACGTCCTGCCCCAGAGTGGAGAGAAGCTGGTAGTCGTTCAGGCGGAACCCGCAAATGAGGGCGTTGCTGCTGGCAAGCTTGACCAGCTGGGCCGGTGAAAGCCCAAGCACGATGTCGGCCACGTCGGAGTCGAAGCCGAGGCGGTACATGCCTGCCGCGTAGTTATCGCGTAGGAGCCGTTGAGCGAGCATCAAGTAGGAAAGGTTCACTTCCTGGATGTCGCTGAGTACGTTATTGTCGGAGACGGTCATCACACCATCCTTTTGCTTAACCATTTTTATGGGTTCCGTTGAGCAAACATTACAACTGCTAAAGCACCGTTATTTGGACTAGTAGTCCGGTGTTCCATGCAAAAACCGAATGAAGCACACGAGGAATAGTATCAAAATATATGTCTGATTACGAATTGTGGCGTTCGCGTTACATATATAGGCGATATATCCACCTATTTTGTCGCTTTTTTGCCGATTGGCGTCTGCGCGAGATCATGATATTGGGCTTTTTGCTGGCTCTGACAGGGTGCAGCGGCCCGGCGCCGCATCGGGAAGATGGCGGCGGCCAGTACAGCCTGGCGCCGCAGCATCGCCAGGAAGTCGTCATGACCGCCCTGGGGCTAATTGGCAGCCCTTATCGCGGCGGCGGACGCGACCCGGCCCGCGGCTTCGACTGCAGCGGCTTGGTCAGTTACGTGTTCGAGCAGGCCGCCCAGGCACGCTTGCCGCGCACGGCAGCGAGCCAGGCGGCGGCCACGCGACGGGTGGCGCGCCGAGAGCTACGCGAAGGCGACCTGGTGTTTTTCAACACCTTGGGCAGGCCGAACTCGCATGTAGGTATCTATATTGGTGACGGACGCTTTGTGAACGCGCCGTCGTCAGGCGGACGCGTCCGCATCGACCGGATGGACAACCCCTACTTTGCCAAGCGGTTTGACTCGGCTGGAACCTTGTTCGCTGGTCGCTAGCGGCGTCGCCGCGACCGCGGCTCAGGCCCCACCTCAAGTGGCTTGCAGACCAAATGAGGTGGCACACCAAGTCAAGCCGGCCAGCGCAGCCGCTGGGACGAGACGTTAATTCGCAGGCGCGAGGCGATACTGGCGTGCGAGATCCAGGAAGGCGTCCAGCTGGGGATCCGTTCCGGTTTCCTCCCGGATAATGCGTGCGGCCTCTGGCGCCACCTGGGCGGCCAGCGCGGCGTCCAGGAACAACAGGCGCGAACGGCGCGCAAGCACGTCTTCGACCGTACGGGCATATTCGTGCCTGACGGCGAAGCGCAGCATGGCTTCGGTAA
>DATGNX010000114.1:0-14077 GCA_035306485.1 Burkholderiaceae bacterium | reverse complement strand
GGCCAGGAACTCCCGACCGCGCTCCAGCAGCCCCTCGAAGCTCAAGAGGCCTTCATCGGTGTAGTTGCGCAGGCCGCGCGGGTCGTCGTAAACGATATGGCGCAAGATGGGGCAGCTTTCTTGCGCCTCCAGCATCTTGTCGACCTGTTCCTGATCTTCGACGACCGCCACCGCGATGCCCGCATCCTGCAACACATAGAGCATTTCCGCGGCAATGGCGTCCTGGTACAGCGGCACGGGAATACCGCCCAGGTATTGCACGGCGATCATCGCGAGATAGAGTCGGGGACGGTTCTCGCCGATAATCGCTACGTGATCGCCCTTGCGCACGCCGAGAGCAGCCAATCCATTGGCTAGCTCGGCAGCTTGCCGGGCCACTTCCGTCCATGTGATCGTCTGCCAGATCCCAAGGTCTTTTTCACGCATCGCGGGGCGCGCCCCGCGATGTTTGGCGTGGTATTCCACCCAAGCGGGAAAGGTTGCGGGCAGGCCCGACGTATCGGCCGGTGATTGATGTGCCACCTTGTCTCCTTCAGCCTTGTGGAGGCCTCGTCCTTGCGAAGCCCTTCTTTATTTGTATCGAAATGCGACAATGTCGACCTCGACATACATAAGGTATCGTCTGAGGTCCAGCCTAACTGTCGCTGGTGTGACATTCAATTCCGCCCTAGGGGTAATTCCTCATGAGCATTGAGCAATCGCTTCAGGCCTCTGCAGCCTGGTTTCCGTTACTGGAGCCCGACGAATGCGAACGCATCGTGCGCGATGTAAGCAGCACGGATTACGCACCGGGTGCCATGATCGAACGCAAGGGCGAACGCGCCACCGCGTGGCTGGGGGTGTCCAGCGGACTGGTCAAGGTGTCCGTCGGCACCCAGGAAGGCAAGCTGGCATCGCTGATGGGTGTGCCCGCCGGCGGCTGGTTCGGTGAAGGTTCGCTCCTGAAGCGCGAACGACGCAAATACGACGTCGTCGCCCTACGTGCCTCCACGATTCTGCGCATGCCGGAGACCACGTTCGACTGGCTACTGGATCGCAGCATACCCTTCAATCGCTATCTGCTGCATCAGCTCAATGAACGCGTTGGGCAATTTGTAGGCAAGGCCGAATCCGACCGGCTGCTGGACCCGGAAGCGCGCGTGGCGCGCTGCCTGCTGGAGCTGGTGAACCCGCTGCTGTATGCCGGCCGCCCCATGCGGCTCGACATTACACAAGAGGAAATCGGCTATCTCGCGCGCATTTCCCGACAGCGCACCAACCAGGCCCTGCGCGCCCTCGAAAGCGCGGAACTGGTCCGCGTAGAGTACGGCGCCGTGCACATACTGGACCTCGAAGGCCTGAATTCCTTCGGTGCGTGAACGCAGGGGAAGTAGTAAAGTCTCGGATAAACCCGCCCGCGCTGGCGGGTCGGCATTTTCCTTCTAATTTTTCTATCTACTACGTATATCCGCCCATCGTGGGCGACACGCATACCTATCACGGCGAGACCGGAAATGGCACAACAAAACACGCACGTACTTCCCTCCTATCTGGACCCGGGCCATGTGGGGCCTTGGGGCATTTACCTTGAACAGGTCGACCGGGTCACCCCGTATCTGGGTCACCTGGCCAAGTGGGTGGAGACGCTCAAGCGACCGAAGCGCGTACTTGTCGTGGACGTTCCCGTCGAGCTGGACGACGGCACCATCGCCCACTTCGAAGGCTACCGGGTACAGCACAACGTCTCGCGCGGACCCGGCAAGGGCGGCGTGCGTTACCACCAAGACGTAACACTCTCCGAAGTCATGGCATTGGCCGCATGGATGTCGGTCAAGGCAGCGGCAGTGAACCTGCCCTTTGGCGGCGCCAAGGGCGGCGTGCGCATCGACCCGCGCAACTACTCCAAGGCCGAGCTCGAACGCATCACGCGCCGCTATACCAGCGAGATCGGCGTGATTATCGGGCCGCACAAAGATATTCCGGCACCGGACGTCAACACCAACGCCCAAACCATGGCGTGGATGATGGATACGTACTCCATGAACCACGGCTCCACCTCCACCGGCGTGGTAACGGGCAAGCCGATCTCCCTGGGCGGTAGCCTGGGGCGTGTCGAAGCAACGGGACGCGGCGTGTTCGTTGTGGGCACTGCGGCGGCCAAGCAGCATGGCATTCCTGTCGAAGGCGCCCGTGTCTGCGTACAGGGTTTCGGTAACGTGGGTGGCACGGCTGCGCGCCTGTTCCATGACGCCGGGGCCAAGATCATCGCCGTTCAGGACCACACGGGAACAATCCACAACTCCAACGGGCTCGACGTGCTGCGCCTCCTGAAGCATGTGGAAGAAACCGGCGGCGTGGCCGGCGCACCCGAATCGGAATCCATTCCCACCGACGCATTCTGGGAACTGGAAACGGACATCCTCATTCCCGCCGCTCTGGAAGGACAGATTCACGAAGGCAATGCCGACCGAATCCGCGCGCGCATCGTCATCGAAGGCGCCAATGGCCCCACGACACCTGAGGCCGACGATATCTTGACCGACAAGGGCATCCTGATTGTTCCGGACGTGCTGGCCAACGCCGGCGGCGTGACCGTGAGCTATTTCGAATGGGTGCAGGACTTCTCCAGCTTCTTCTGGACGGAAGAGGAAATCAATCACCGACTCGAGCGCATGATGAACGCGGCCTACTCGTCGGTGGCGGGCGTCGCGGCCCAGCACAAGGTGACGTTGCGTACCGCGGCCTTCATCGCAGCATGCTCGCGCATTCTGGAAGCGCGCGAAGTGCGCGGTCTCTATCCCTGATCTCTTGCGTCGCGGCCCCCGGGCTGCAATGACGTCTTCAGCGACCCTGGCGGCATAACACCGCCAGCGGAAATCCCAGTAGCAGGTCGGCCGCCCTCACACGGGGCGCCTCGGCCAGCAGTGTCCGGCCTCGCAACACATCGCACCACTCGCCCGACTCGCCGGGCAGGCACACCGTGGCATCCGACCAATAATCTGCAGGTAGCGCCGGCAGCCCATCGCCGTTGCCGATCAGCTCCGAGGCGCACTTGATGCCGGCCACCACCACGACATCGTCAGCTCGCGCAAAAGCCAGCAGTTTGTCCGCCCGTGCGCCGGTCACGTCCAAGGCGGCATAGCTCCCTGCGAAAGCATCCGAACGTTCACGTCGCAGTTTCATGAGCACGGCAATGAGGGCCTGCTTCACACGGCCGTCCGACCACGCCTCCAGGGGCCATCGTCCCGCCTCTAACGGTGCCGCCGACTGCGACTCGAACTCGGCCAGCGCACGCGCGCGGGCTTCGTAGTCCACCGGTCGCCGGTTATCCGGATCCACCAGCGAGAAATCGCGCAACTCCGTACCCTGATAGAGGTCGGGTATCCCGGGGCAGGACATACGCAAGGCCGCTTGTACCAAGCCGTTTCCGATCGCAGCCGGCTCAATGCGGGTGACGAACGACTCCATCTGCCGAAGAACGGAATGCTGCGGCCCTCCGGGAGCCATGCTCCGCAACCACGATACGCAGGCCGCTTCCCACTCGGGATTGGGTTCGAACCAACTCGAATGCTGCTTGCCTTCGCGCAGCGCCTTGACCGCCCATTCGCCGATGCGTTCCAGGTATTCATCCATACCGGGGGCATCATCAGCCCTCAGGCCGTAAGGCCAAGCACCCACCAGCATCTGCATCAACATGTAGCGAAAGGCTAGGCCAGGACCGCCGACAGGTGCGCTGTCGGCGTCGGCACGTAGCCAAGATCGGCACAGACGCAGCCACTCTTCGGGAATCTCGGACAGTACCGCCAGTCGCGCCCGTACATCCTCGCCGCGCTTATGGTCATGGGTGGCCGTCGCCAGCAAGCCCTGCGGAGCACCCGCCGCTCGCCGCACATTGGCCGCATGAAATGCCGCCGCACTCAAGGCAAAGACTTCCGGATCGGAACCGACTTCGTTACGGGACAACAAGCAGCCATAGCGATAAAACACGGTGTCTTCCAGCGATTTAGCCGCGAGCGGCGGCGTCAATTGCTGAAAACGCCCCAGCACCCGCCTCGCCGATTCAGACTCTGGCGCCGTACCGCCGAGCCAACGATCCAGCACCGGCAGCAGCGCCGCATGCAGGCCATCGTCCTCTTCCGCTGCAACGGCCGCGCCTTTCAGCGCCCGGTCGAACCATTCCTGGTCGATTGAGGTCCGCGCCGTATCCTCCACATAGCTGCGATAGGTAGGAAAATGACAAAGCAATGCGTCCAATACCCGTCCGATCGCCGGCCGAGTCCAGTCGCGCGTGGCTATATCGTTCTGGGCCAGCGACATCAGGGCATCCAGCAATCGTCCCCGCTCCGCGGCAAAGTGCCGTTCGAGCATTTCTCGCCTTGCCTCCACCAGCCAGGCTTGCGGTGGACGCGCGTCGTTCGCAATACGAGACCAGCCCTCCCGCAGACAGGCTTCGCCCCCTTCGTCGTGCAGTAGTGCGCCCACGTCTGCCATGAAGTCATAGCCACTCGTGCCACTGACCGCCCAACGCTCGTCCAGTGCTTCGCCATGCGCCAAAATCTTTTCCACGACAATCCACGGTGCGTGGTCGGGCGCTGCCGAAGCTCGCCCCGCACGCAACCGCTGCATGGCGTCGCGAAGGCGTCGACAGTAGCTCAGCGGTAGCGCCAGGCCATCGACGTGATCGATACGAAGCCCGTCGACCACGCCGTCGGCGTAAAGCTGCAATGGAAGGCGATGCACGGCCTCGAACACCTCGTTGCGTTCCACACGCACTCCGATAAGCCCGCTCACTTCGAAGAAGCGTCGCCAGTTGATGATGTCCGCCGCACAGCGCCACCATGCCAAACGGTAATGCTGACGCTCCAGCAACTCGTGGAGTCGCTGGCGCCCTTCGGGCAGTGCCGGGTCGTGTGCGGCAATCAGCGCCTGCGGCCCTTCCGTCAAGGAAAGCGAATCGGGCGCTATGGGGTAGGGAACCCCGTGCACCGCTATGTAGAGCCCCTCGCTTTCGTCGTGCCTGAGCGCAATGTCACCGGCGCGCAAAGCATCCGCATAGTGTTTCTCCAGGAACGGAGCAAGCACCTTCCCCGGCATGAGCGGGGCATCCCAGTCGATATCGAACCAGTCGGCCCACGCACTGTGCCTGCCGTGCTTCAGGACGTCGGCCCACCACGCGTTGCGTGGGTCCGTCGCCATGTGATTAGGCACGATGTCCAGGAGCAGCCCCATGCCCCTCGCTGCCGCTTCGTTGGCCAGCTCCCTGAGCGCGGCCTCCCCGCCCCGCTCGTTATCCACGGTGCTATGGTCGATTACATCGTAGCCATGCGTGGAACCTGGAACGGCCTGTGACACCGGCGACAGGTAAAGATGACTCACGCCCAATCGTGCGAAGTATGGTAAGTCCGATTGCGCATCGTTCAGGGTGTAACCCGCATGCAGTTGCAGCCGCAGCGTTGCGCGGCGCTCGCGGCGCGGCGCGCTGCCGCGGCGTTGTGAGATTCCGTCCGAAGCAACGGTGCTCATTCCGCAGCTCCTGATGTTTCGTTGTCGCCGCGTGCTTGCCGGACCAGACGCAACAAGGCCGGAACATCGCCCGCCTGCAGTACCTCGTCCACACTCACATTCAACACCCGGCACCAGTTGGGGTGCCCACCCTCTTGAGCACCGCCGGAGCCGGACGCCGGCAGATTGGGTTGATCCAGCTGGCCCAACAGGTCCTCCAGCGCAATGCTGCATAGCGTGGCAGGGCTGCCGGCGACATAAGCGATCACCTCGGCCACGGGCGCGTCTTCAGACACCGGGGCATCCAGCGCCAGCAGGCCGGCGTTCTGCAGGGCTGCCCATAATGCCTGGCGTTCCCGCTCCCGCTGAAGCCGTTGCGCTTCCGCTTCTTCCGTCGTGAGCTGTCCCAGGCGCTCGCGCCAATGGACATCTTGCGCCTGCCACCAGCCGCGCAGCGTAGGCAAGTCGTGTGTCGACACCATGGCCATGGCGCGTGACCGCCAGGCTTCTCTGGGTATGAAAGCCGGCGGGTCGCTCGATTCCTGCTGGAACCAGAGCACGTTCATGCCTAGAAAACCTCGTTGCTCCAGCGCCGCGCTGAAATCTTCCGGCACGGTGCCGAGGTCCTCACCAATCACCACGGCCTGGTGTCGCCAGGCTTCCAATGACAGCACATCCATCATCTCGTCGCGCGGATACCGGAGATACACCCCGTCCGCTGCCCGGGCTCCTTCGGGCACCAACCACATCCGTCCCAATCCCAAAACATGATCTACGCGGATGCCGCCGGAATGTGCGAGCGCGGCACGAAGAGTGGCGATATAGCCTTCGTAGCCGCACAACTGCAATGCGCGTGGTGAAAACGCCGTCAGCCCCCAGTCTTGCCCCCCGGGCTGAAACAAGTCGGGCGGCGCGCCCACCGACACTCCGGTCATGATCTGCGTCTGGCGGCACCATGCGTCACTACCGCGGGGGTCCGTCCCGATTGCCATATCGGTGATGAGGCCGATCGGCATGCCGGCCGCGCAGCCCGCGGCATGCGCATCAGCCAGGCCTCTGGCTGCCAGCCATTGCAGGAAGGCATGGAACTCAACTTCAACTTCGTGCGCCTGGGCGAACCGCTGCACGGCAACGCCGGCCGGATCGCGATATTCGGAGGCCCAGTCGCGCCACCCATGCCCAGGGCCGAGCTCCGGAACGTGGTGCGCGTGCAGTGCCTCGTAGCAGGCATGGCCGTGCAGGGCGTCTCCGCCCTGCCGGCAGAAAGCCTCGAAATCCCGCAGCAAGCGTTCGGGCCGCTTGTGACGGAATGCCTCGAACAGCCGACGTAGCTGGGCCCGTCGCCTCATCTGTATCGCCGGCCAGTCCATGCAGGCACTCGTGTCCGTCATCGCGACACCTTCCTGCTCCATCAGCGGCGCCAGATCATCGGCATCAAAGAGGCCGGCGGGATCGACATACATGGCATTCAGGAACAGGCGGCTTGAAGGCGAGTACGGGCTGTAGCGATCCGGGTCCGCAGTAAACAGAGCATGGACGGGACTGATTGCCATGCCTGCGGCGCCTTCGGTAGCGGCGTGCCGCGCCAAGCGCCCGACCGCCGAGTAGTCTCCGCCAATCTCCCACCCGGGCGCCACGACACCATCAGGCGACCCGATGGCTCCGTCACCACTACGCCGCAAGCTGTAGACCTGAGCGCTCAATACCCACGAGCGCGGATGTCCGGTGATCTCGGCAGCCGAAGGACTGCGCTGGGGAATGACGGCAATCACGGTATTTACGCGCCCCATCTCCAGCCTGTGGTAACCGGGCCGCCGTATACCGGGGATCGCCACCGTGCCACCGTCCAGATCACGGGCCGTGCCCATGATGCGACTGCCGTCTTCCAGCTGGATACGATAATGCGGCGACCCCGCACGCCGCACGATAATTGGGGCGCCCGACTTCACCACCAGCAATTTCCCGGTGTCGGCGGACGCCTCTTGTCCCAGTCTCGCAAGACTCTCACTGCATTGTTCCGGCGTCGAGCAAGGAATATCCATCGCTTCCAGTACCGAGCGCAAGGTCTCCGCATGGACCTTGTGATCCCGACCATGCACGTCCCGCCAGCTCGTCAGTAAACCGACTTGCTCGGCCAGCTGGCGTAGGGTCGGATCGATAGGCGCGCTCATCAGGCTCGTTCCTCCTCTGTTTCACCGGCGTGCCGGATTGTTGCCACCGTGCAATACGCCGGCATCGTGCCGGCCAGCAGCGAAGCGCCGCCTCCCTTGGCACTTTCATGAATGAGCGTTTCGTCCGGGTCCTGTAACCCTGCCGGCACGTTCACCCTTTCGCCGGAGAGGTTGCAGTAAAGCGCCAATCGGCACCCATTGCCCAACACCCAACGGGCGATCAGGCAACCTTCGGCCAACACCATCACGGACTCGCAGGTCGTGCCCTTTAACCAGGGCATGAGATGCTCGCGGCGCAACGTCAGCAGGGTGCGGTAACGGTCCCGCCAGGTATTCGCAGCATCGCCCGGCACCGTTTGCAAACGACTCGCCTCCCAAGTTTCCTGCGCATTCGGGTCAGGTATCTCCCGGTCGTCCGCCTCGTGAAAGCCGGCGAACTCGGCACGCCGACCTTCTCTAACCAACGCGGCAAATTCGGGATCCGGGAAGCTAGTGAAGTACAGGAAGGGCGTATCGGCGCCCTGTTCTTCTCCCATGAAAATCAAGGGAATGAAGGGGCTGAGCAGCTGCAGCGCCACGGCCGCCTCGAGCGCGCCCGGCTTGTCGCGGCACAAGGCCGCTAGGCGTTCGCCGTGGGCGCGATTGCCCACCTGGTCATGGTTCTGCAGGAAGAAAACGAAAGAAGTCGGTGAAAGCATGGCGGAGGATTCGCCGCGAGGACGGTTCCCATGCGCTGGACTGGGTTCGCCCTGGTAAACGAAACCCTGTGCCAGCGCGCGCGCCAGTTTCTCGGTGGGTCGCCGTGCATAGGCCGTGTAATACCCCCGCGTCTCCCCTGTCAGAAGGTGATGCACGACATGGTGCGCATCGTCATTCCACTGCGCGTCGTAGCCGTGGCGCAGGAGCGAGGCCGTGTTGTCATCGTTCTCGAGTACCAGGTGTACCGTTCTGTCGGCCGGAAGCGCCCCGCGCAGCCACACCGCCAGTTCGCCAAGCCAATCTTCCTTGTCCACGATGGCGTGCACCGCATCGAAGCGCAGACCATCGAAACGATATTCGCGTAGCCAATAGAGCGCGTTCTCGGCAAAGAATGTGCGCACAGCGGACCGGCGGAAATCAATGGCCTCTCCCCACGGCGTATCGACGTCACTACGAAAGAACCCCGGTGCGTAGGACGCCAAGCGATTGCCTACCGGGCCGAAATGGTTGTAGACCACATCAAGAAATACCTGTATCCCGAGGCCGTGAGCCGCATCCACCAAGGCCTTCAACGCATCGGGCGTTCCATAGGCCGAGTCGGGTGCATAGGGAAAAACGCCGTCATAACCCCAGTTCCGTGGCCCCGGGAAGTCCGCGATCGGCATGAGTTCCAGTGCGGTAATGCCTAAGTCGGCGAGCTCGGGAAGTCGGGCTCGTAGCCCTTCGAATCCGCCCATCAATCCCGGATGCGCCTCGTACAGCACCGTCTCGCTCCAGGGGCGGCCCCGCCAGCCTTCGTTGACCCAGGCATAGCCGGCATGATCCACCACCACACTGCACCCGTCGACGTCGTCTTCCTGCTGGCGCGAGGCCGGATCCGGCACTCGGCCGACTCCGGCCGGCTCAAAACAATACCGCGTGCCTGCAGGGCAATCGCGCCAGGCCTCGAACCACCCGCCGTCCTCCTTCTGCATGGGAACGGCATCACCCTCGACATGCAGCAGCACGTCGGTAGCGCCGGGTGCCCACAAGCGGAACCGCACGCGGCCATCGGTCAGACGTTCCGCTCCGTGGCTGTATCGTGGCTGGGCAGTCATCTCAGGCCTCCTGATGCTCGGGCTCCACGCAGCCCATCAGCAGCACGAGCGCATGCGCGCATACCTTGGCGAATTCCCCCTGCCCCGCCACCGCCGCGGCACGCGGATGGGTCGTATCCAGCACGCGTTGCCATGGGCAGGGCGACTCGGGCAGCCGGAAGTCGATGTCCCCGTCGCTGCCGTTGACCAGTACCAGAGAAATTTCCACGCGACCGTTCTCGTCAACGTAGGCGCGGCGCAGCCCCAGCACGCGGCCCTCGCCGAACTCCCAGGCCGCATCGCTCATCACCGAACCGTCCAGGTCATACCACTGCAGGCGCCGTATGCCCGGTGCCACCTCTGCGTTGTTGTCCAGGAAGCGCCCCATACGCAACGACGGGTGCGCGCGCCGCAGGCTCGCGATATGGCCCACGAAGCTGGCGAGCTCCCGGCCCGTCGCCATGTCCAGATGTCGCCAATCCAGCCAAGACAGCTCGTTGTCCTGGCAGTAGGCGTTGTTGTTGCCCTGCTGAGAATTGCCCATTTCGTCGCCCGCCAGCAGCATGGGCGTCCCATTGGCCAGAAACACCGTGGCCAGCATGGAGCGTAAAACGCGCTCGCGCCGGGTGTTGACCGCCCGGTCGCGCGACGGACCCTCGTGCCCCCAGTTGCGGGAGAAATTCTCGGAATGGCCGTCGGAATTGCCGTCGCCATTGGCCTCGTTGTGCTTTTCGTCGTAGCAGACGACGTCGTAGCCGGTGAAGCCATCATGCGAAGCGAGGTAGTTGATGGATGCCCAGGGCCTCCGGAACCGCCGGTCAAAGAAATCGGGCGAGCCGGCCATGCGCGTGGCCAGCTCCGGCCGCATGCCGGGCTCCCCCCGCCAGAAACGCCGCACCGTATCGCGAAAGCGATCATTCCATTCGGCGAAGCTCGGGGGATGATTGCCCAGCTGGTAACCGTCCGGGCCAATATCCCAGGGTTCCGAGATCAGCTTGAGCCGCGACAGCACCGGGTCCTGCAGAATGGCGTCAAAAAAACCGGAGCCCGGGTCGTAGCCCGTGCCTTCCCGACCGAGCGTCACGCCGAGATCGAAGCGGAAGCCGTCGACGCGATAACTCTGGGCCCAGTAACGCAGCGAATCCATCACCATCTGCAATACGCGCGGGTGGGATAAATTCACCGTATTGCCACAGCCGGTGTCGTTGATGTAGTAGCGCTCTTCACCAGGCAGTAGCCGGTAGTAGCTGGCGTTATCCAGTCCTCGCCACGAGAGGGTCGGTCCCAGCTCGTTGCCCTCGGCGGTGTGGTTGTAGACCACATCCAGAATCACTTCGAAGCCGTTGGCCTGCAGTTCGCGTATGGTCTTTCGCAGGCTGTTCGGGTCTCCGCCCGGCAAATACCCCGGTTCCGGTGCGAAATAGGCCAGCGTGTTGTAACCCCAGTAATTCCGTAGGCCACGTTCCACAAGGAAATGGTCCTGCAAAAAAGCATGGACGGGAAGCAGCTCGATGGTGGTGACGCCAATGTGATTCAGGTGTTCCAGAAAACGCGGGTCCGTCAAGGCGGCGCAGGTGCCCCGCTGCGATTCCGGCAGGTCGTCGCGCATCATGGAAAGCCCCTTCACATGGCCCTCGTAAATGATGGTCTCCTCCCAGGGCGTGTCGGGCCGGCCGCCGCGTCCCCAATCGAAGATATCGGAGCTCACCACGCATTTGGGTACCAGCGCAGCGGAGTCGCGTCGGTCCATGGAAAGATCCGTCTTGGCGTGGCTCACGCGGTATCCGAAAACGGCATCGCTCCATCGCAGTTCACCGATCAGATGGCGCGCATAGGGGTCGATCAGCAGCTTATGCGGGTTGAAACGATGACCGCGCCGCGGGTCGTATGGACCGTGCGCCCGGTAGCCATAGACCTGTCCCGGTACCGCTCCGGGTAGATAGCCGTGCCAGATCTCATCCGTGCATTCCGGCAGTGGCAGCCGTTGCAGTTCGCGCCGGCCCTGGGAGTCGAACAGGCACAAGTCGATCTGCGATGCGTGCGCCGAGAACACGGCGAAATTGACGCCGGAGCCATCGAACGTGGCGCCGAGAGGGTAGGGCCGTCCCGGCTCAAGTCCTTGGCGGTGAAAGGCCGTACTCATGCGTGATCTCCCAGGTAGGCGTCATTCGGCACCAGCATGAGGGTTGCCAGGGGTGGCAACGTGAGACTCAGGCTGTGTTGCCATCCGTGCGATGGATTGTGTTCGGCTTCGACTCGGCCGCCGTTGCCCAGTCCCGACCCGCCATATATGTCCGCATCGGTGTTGAGTATCTCTTGCCAAGAGCCGCCGGCCGGTACGCCGATACGGTAGTTGTGTCGGGGAACCGGGGTCATGTTGCACACCACGAGCACATTGCAGGCGCCGTGGCGACGCACGAAGGCGAACACGCTGTTCTCGACGTCGTCACCCACCACCCAGGCGAAACCCTCTGGGTCCGTGTCGTCGTGCAAGGGCGAATACCGCCGGTAGAGCCTATTGAGATCCCTGACGACAGCCTGAACCCCTGAATGGCCAATGAAGCCGAGCGCCTGCCAATCCACTTCGCCGTCGTGGTTCCATTCGCTCCACTGGGCGATGTCGCCGCCCATGAACAGCAGCTTCTTGCCCGGATGGCCCCACATGAACCCGAAATAGGCCCGCAGACTCGCAAATCGCTGCCAGTCGTCACCCGGCATGCGGGTGAGCAGGGATCCCTTTCCATGCACCACTTCGTCATGCGATAGCGGCAGCACAAAGTGTTCACTACGGGCGTACACCATGCCGAACGTCATGTCGTGGTGGTGATAGCGGCGGTGTATAGGCTCGTACGCCATATAACGCAGCGTGTCGTGCATCCAGCCCATGTTCCACTTGTACTGAAAGCCCAGGCCTCCGGTATGAGCCGACGCGGTGACGCCAGGCCAGGCGGTCGACTCTTCAGCAATGACTATTGCGCCGGGCGCCTCGGAGGCCAACAGCGTGTTGAGCTCCTGCAGGAAGGAGACGGCTTCAAGATTCTCTCTTCCCCCATGAACGTTCGGCTGCCACTGACCTGGCTTGCGGCTGTAGTCGAGGTAGAGCATGGACGCCACAGCATCGACCCGCAGTCCGTCCACGTGGTAGCGGCGCGTCCACTCCAGGGCGCTGGCCAGCAGAAAATTGCGCACCTCGTGGCGCCCGAAGTTGTAGATCAGCGTGTTCCAGTCCGGGTGAAATCCTTGGCGGGGGTCCTCATGCTCGTACAGTGCCGTGCCGTCGAAGCGCACGAGACCGTGTTCGTCCGTGGGGAAATGTGCCGGCACCCAGTCCAGGATCACGCCCAGGCCCGCCGCATGGCAGGCATCCACGAATGCGGCAAAGCCGGCGGGAGTGCCGTGGCGGGCAGTCGGTGCAAATAGCCCCAGGGGCTGATACCCCCAAGAGCCGCCGAACGGGTGTTCGGTAATGGGCAACAGCTCGATATGCGTGTACCCCATTTCCACCGCATAGCGGATCAGTGCGTCGCCGGTCGCGGCCCAGTCGCCATCGTGGTGACCGCGGATCCGACGCCAAGAGCCAAAATGCACCTCGTAGATCGACAGCGGGGCATCCAATGCCTGCCTCCCGCCCCGCTGGCGCATCCACTCGTCGTCGTTCCATGTGAACGCTTCGGTTTCCGGCACGACGGACGCGGTGGCCGGCGGCATTTCCGTCTGTCGCGCCAGTGGATCCGCTTTCAATGGCAGCAGGCGACCCTGCGCATCGTGCACCGCATATTTGTAGCGCGATCCAACGCGGGCTTCCGGAATGAAGACCTCCCAGACGCCGCATTCGCGGCGCAGGCGCATCGGGTTTCTTCCCGCATCCCAGCCGTTGAAATCGCCCACTACCGACACACTGCGCGCGTTCGGTGCCCAAACGGCGAAGCGCACGCCGTGGCGACCCTCGTGCTCGATGGCATGGGCTCCAAGACAGTCCGCGAGATTCCAATGCCGACCTTCTGCGACCAGATGGAGATCCAGCTCCCCTAGCAAATCATTGGATGCCGTCATGTTTCCTCTCCGCTGTCGGTCCCGCCTTCGCGCGGCTGAAGCAATCGCTGCGCCACGCGAGACAGGCCGCGGACCGGAACAGCCATCCAGTCGGGACGGTGTGCCGCTTCGTAGCAGATCTCGTAGGCTGCCTTCTCCAGCAAGGCCAGATCCAACAGTGAGCGCCTTGCAATCGGGTCGTCTGGTAACAGAGAGGCACCATGTCCATTCGCCAGTTCCCAGACTTCGACTTCCGCCCGATAGCTCTCCATTAGCGCCTGCGTGGCTGCAACACAGAAACGCGTGACGAGGTCATGCCGGCTCTCCGCCAGGCCCGGTGTGTCGGGTATCGCCAGTGCTTCTACCTCGGCAGCCACTGCCGTCGAGCTTCCGGTTCCCGCGCCGGGCTGCGAGTCGAAAGCCGCAACGGCGTAGTCGAATGAACGCAGCAGTCCGGCTAGGTCTCGCCACGGAAACGAGAGTGCACGGCGCTCTTCAAGTGAACGGACCGGCTCGCCCTCGAAATCGATGAAGTGAACGTCGCCCTGGGCGATCAGAACCTGGCCAAGATGCAGATCCCCATGAATTCGGATCATCAGCGTACCGGTGGCGAGCTGT
>DATGNX010000113.1:0-9334 GCA_035306485.1 Burkholderiaceae bacterium | reverse complement strand
ATAGCTGAAGAGCTGCATGGGAGGGCTCATGGACGCGATGTCGATGCTGCTGCCGCCCTGTGTGTTGTGCGACTGACGCTCCTCGACGTACTCCATCAGTTCGTCGGTGCCGGCTTCTTCGCCGAGACCTGCGTAGTTCATGGCCAGAGGAATCATGACTGCGGCGGCGGCAAAGGCGGCGAACCCGAAGATGATGCGTTGAACCAGGGGGATCTTTCTCTGCACGATCAGCGAGCCCGCAAGCGCCCCCACCATCAGGCCCGCGATGTGGGGCCTGACGACCAGCATGACCGTAATCGCAAACACCAGGGGTGCAACGCGCGGTCGCGTCCCGATGACTGACCAAAGGGTGATGCCTGCCGCCATGAAGGACAGGGAATCCTTGCCCAATGCTGAAGACCAGAAACTGATGGAGGGCAGAAAGACGATCAGTGTCGCGAACCGGCGCATCAGCCGGGATTTGTCCGCGCAGGCGGATTGCAGGCTGGCATCGAAAGCCTGCAGGCCGATCGTGCCGAATATGTTGAAGAGCAGGCAGGCGCCCAGGAAAGACAGGTTCAAGCCGTTGACCAGTAGGGTCGCAAGACTCACGACCGCCTTCGTGCCCAGGGAGAACGCCAGTTCGCCGCTCAGGGCCTTCATGTAATAGATCTGCGCGTCGGCGCCGTTTGCGATCGTATAGAGCACATACAGCACGCAGAACATGGAGTGCCAGGCGTAGATCAGCAGGCTGCGTTTACGGCTTAGACCGAAACGGGAGCCGGCCCACAGCGTGACGAACAACCCCATCGCCACGACGAAGGACGTGGTGAACAGCTGCGTGGTGGAACCGATCATTTCCATGCTTGGGCTGTCCTTGTCAGGCGGGCTGTCGACTTAACACGTCGAGGTAGCCGTCCAGGGCGGTGTCCACACTGAAGTCGGCGGCGCGCGTTGTGCCGTCGGCGTGCTGTCCGGCTTCAAGCGTTTCTTTCAGGGCACGGGCCATTGCAGCGGCATCTCCGACTGGTACCAGGCGTCCCCACCGGCCGTGGCCCAGGATTTCTGCGGGCCCGCTGGGGCAGTCGGTGCTGACCACGGGCGTGCCGCATGCGAGTGCTTCCACGAGCACGTTGCCAAAGCCTTCCCGTCGGGAAGACAACGCGAACACGGCGGCCCCGCGCATCCAGTTGTAGGGATTGGTCTGGAAGCCGGGCAGCAAGATGTCTTGGCTATACGGCGATTGGGCGACCAGTTCGGCGAGGGTGCCGGCCTCCGGGCCTTGACCGAGGATCACCAGGCGTGCGGCGCAGTCGTGGCGCAGGCGGTTGAATGCCGCGATAAGCGTAGGGAAGTCCTTTTCCTTGCTTAGGCGCCCGACGCCAATGACCACCGGCGGCTGGCCGGGTGCGAACCACGGGTGCTCCAGCGGCTCGCGGCTTTTCTCAATAAGTTCCAGTGTCTCGATGGGGTTGTGGCAGACCGTAATCCGCTCCCGTGGATATGCGAGCCGTACGGCCAGATCGTCCGCAACGCCGCCGGATACGGCGATCACGCCGTCCGCGCGGCGATACGACAGTTTCATGGCTCGCGGCAAGCCGGCGGCGAGCAGTCTGCCGCAATCGTCCATCGCACGGGACAAGTGAGCGTGTTCCGACAGAAAAAGGCGGGTGCGCGCGCCGGAGAGGCCGCGCGCCATGACCGCGACCACATTGACGTAGTTCATGGCCGAGAGCAGGGCGTCCGGTTGTTCTCGACGCAGGTAACGCGACAGCGCCCACAGGCTGGTCAGCGTCCGGCGCTGGTTCAGATCCACGACTCTTACGCGTTCGTCCACTTGCGACCGATAGACGCCCCGGCTCTTGAGCAGCACGAGATCGGTATCGATGCCACGGCGCACCAGGCCGTTGGCCAGCGAGACCATGACGCGTTCGGCCCCGCCACCATTGAGCGAGGGGATGAAGAGCGATAGCTTGCGCAAGGGCACCGTGCTCATCCCGCTTGCTCCTGCGGGCGCGCCAGACGCGCTGTCGAACGCGCATCCGGCATGGGCGACCCGATTGCCGCGACGAAATCCCGCGAGAGCTGTGCCCGGATGGCGGACAGGTCGGCAGGCGTGGCCCCGAGCAGGGCGCCTGCAATGTCGGCCGGCCGGTGCGCAGTGAACGCGTCCACGGTCACGCAGTCTTTCGGCTTGCCGCAGTAACGGAACAGCGCCTTGAGCTTGGGGTCCCATTCCACCCCAACGACTGGGACGCCCATTGCCATGGCCGATACGGCGGCGTGCATGCGGTAGGCGACCAGGGCGCGATAGTCGCCCACCCGTTCCAGCAATGCCTGGGGGCTGGAAGCCTTGTAGCAGGGAGCCAGACCCGGGTGATCCGCCCGCAGCGCGGCGACCAGTTCTTCGGCGTATCGGTTATCGGGCGGTGAACCGTTAGAGAGGATCTCGATATTCTCGATGCCGACCTGGCTCACGAGCGCATCCACTAGATCCTGCCACCATGTCAGCGCCTGCTGCTCATCCGCCATGGGGTGTTCGGGGATGAAGGTGCGCAACACTTCAGGTGCGATGACACCCAGGCCGATCTTCTCCGGCCGGCCCTCATGGCCGGCGCTCCCTAGTAGATACAGCCCGCAATCGAAGCCCAGCGCCACCTTGTGCGCATGCCGCGGACCCGCCGCGTCGCTGACCAGTTCATACGAGTGTTGGTCCCGGCAGACGACGTGAGTCACCGCTGTCGAACGCAAGATGCGGCCTACGATACGCTTGCCCTGAGGGCTGAAGTGGCGACCTGCGCCCACGGCGAACAGGGAAACAGGGATGGACGCCGCTTCGCATTCCTTGACGACCCGCAGAATCAGCAGCGGAAAGTTCCAGAAATTGTCCATCAGCAAATTGCCGCCGCCGATCACAACGCGCCGGTATTTGCGCACCTCGTACCGTGACGCGATCTTTTTGTAGCGCGTGAGATAGAACAGCGTCGCGATGGCGCGCTTGAACGGCCCGCTACGCAGCAATGCCTGTTTTAGCCGGCCGGGAGTGGTGTCGCGCTTGGGCGCGGTTTCACCGCCGTCCTTTAGTGGATTGCCGAAGAAGTCGCGGTACTCGGCCACCACACCATGATCGTGGCATAGCGATTCGATAGCGAGCTTGATGATGCCATCGCCAACATTGCGGGAGGAGTACTCGCCGGCGAACAGGGTGATTCCAGGAATGTTCTTACTCATGACTGATTTACGCTCCAACCTGATTTCGTCTCTCCTGACGCCGCAGTCTCAGGAGCTGGAGCCGGCGCTTCAGGAAGGCCTGCCCATCCACGGCCAAACCTTCCCCGCAAAGCAGGTAGACGAACGCATAAGCGGGGATGCCGATCAGCACCGTGATTGCAGGCGAGGGGTCCAGATAGGAGACCAGGCTCCAGGTGGCGGCGGCAGCGATCAGCGCGGCGACAGTGGGCTTGAAGATGTCCTGCAGTTGTTCGGAGTAGCGATAGCTCAGAAGGGTTTGCGAATAGTGCATGTAGGGCAGGCAGGAGAGCGCTGCCGCTACGATTTGCCCGACGAGAATCGGGATCATTCCGAAGGGCGCCGTGGCCGCCAATAGCACCAGGTGCAGCCCCTTTCTGACGGTACCCACGGATAGCACCAGGTCGGTCCGGCCCTTCACCTTAAGCATGTTGAGGCTGACCATGTGGATGGGGAACAGGATGCCGGCTATGCACAACAGCTGCAGGTAAGGCACTGCCGGCAGCCAGCGTTCGTTCAACGCGAGCTCGAACAACGGCGTCGCGAACACGGCAAGTGCCATAAGGCCGGGCGTGATGCTGTAGAACAGCAACTGCACGATAATGCGATAACTCGACTTCAATTCTTCGGGTTGATCCTGCAGCTGGGCCATTGCCGGGTAAGTGGCCTGCTGGACGGCCGTGTTGACCTGGTTGACGATCAGATCCCGTATGCGCTTGGCGAAGTAATAGAGGCCGGTGACCTCAGGTGTGAACAGTTTGCCGATCACGAGTACGTATGAGTTCTCGTAAAGCACGTTCAGAATGCCTTCCAGCGTGAGCTTGGAGCCGAAGCCGAACATCCTTTGCAGCGAGGCCGTGCTGAATGTCCATTGAGGCCGCCAGTCGCTGTGCATCCACAGCATTAAGGTCGAGATGACCGCCATGGCGGTGAATTGCGCGACCAGGCTCCATACGCCATACCCCGCGTAAGCCATCCCCAGCGCCAAGAGCCCGGAACCGACCGTGGCGACGGAGTTGATACGCATCAGCGACTTGAAGTCCATCTCTCGTTGCAGCAGCGCATGTTGCACGACCTTGAACGCATTGATGAACAGCACCAGGCCGATGACGCGTATCAGTGCAGTGAGCTGGGGATGCTCGTAATAGTCCGCCACCCAGGGCGCAGTCAGGTAAAGCAGGGGGTAGAGCAGGGCGCTCAACCCCAGGTTCATGTAGAACGCGGTGGAGAGGTCGACCGCCTCGATGTGCTTCTGGCGGATGATCGCCTGCCCGAAGCCGGAGGTCATTACAGCGTCGGCCAGCGCATAGCAGATGGTCACCATGGCCATCAGGCCGAACGATTCGGGCGCCAGAATGCGCGCAAGAAACAGCGTGAATACGATCGTGGCACCCCGGCTGACCAGCATATTGGCCAGGTTCCATGCCACACCGACACCCATTTTCTTGCGCAAGTCCGTCATTGGCCTGCGTCCCGCGGCGCGTAGTTGTAGTTGGTATAGCGGTAGCTGCCGTACTTGCTGCCGTACCGCCGTGTGCTGGGCACGAGATCGTTGAAGATCACACCCTTCACGTCGGCGCCGGCATCCCGCAGCTGCTTCGCCGACTCTTCCAGTTCTCCCAGCGTCGTCACGCCTGCGCGGGCCATCAGGAAAACCGTGCCCGCGTCGGGCGCCAGAGCCATCGCATCGGAGACCGCCAGGATCGGCGTGCTGTCCAGCAGGACGAGGTCATAGTCGGCCGCCCATGCCTGCACCTGGCGTCTGCCGGATTCGGAGAGCAGCAGCTCGGCGGGGTTGGGTGGAAGTGCGCCCGTGGTCAGTAGGTCCACGTTCGGCATGACGTCTTTGTGCAGCACCTGATCCAGGGTTTTGCTGCCGACGATCAGTTCGCTTACGCCGGGTCCGCGCGGCAGGCCGAAGTATTGGTGCACGTAGCCTTTGCGCAAGTCGGTGTCCACGAGCAGCACGCGCTTGTTCGCTGCGCCGAGCACCGCCGCGAAATTCACGCTAGTGAACGATTTTCCGATGCCCGGAGTGGGACCCGTAAACAGGACGATGTTGTTGGGAGCATCCAGCAAGATGAATTGCAATGCGGTGCGCAGGCTGCGCAAGCTCTCGACCGCCGGGTCGGTGGGCGCGCGCAGTGCCAGCACGTGGTTTCCGGCCTTGCGGTCGGAGATCGCGGCGTGCAAGGCGTTTTGCTCCGGCGCATGGGGGATCGTGGCGAATACGTGCAGGCCGAGGACGGACTCGATATCGCTCGGGTCCTTCAAGCCTGGGCGCATCATGTTGCGCAAGAGTGCGAGTCCGGTGCCGATCACCAGGCCCATGAGGACGCCAATGGCGATCACCAGCGCCCGGTCCGGCTTGATCGGGTGCAGGGGGACCACGGCTGCGTCCACAATGCGCACATTGCCGACCTTGCCTTCCTTCACCAGGCGTAGTTGCTGCGCGCTATTGAGCAGGTTGACGTACAGCTCACCGTTCACTTTCACATCGCGCGTCAGTTCGAGCAGCTGCTGCTCCATGTCGGGCAGGGTCTTGATGCGGTCGGAGACGCCTTCCAGCTCCTTTTCGACTGCAGCGATCTGCTCGTCCAGCACCACCACCTCGGGATGCGAGGCGGTGAACTGTGCCATCAGCTCGCGTCGCTTCTGCTGCAATTCGAACAGTCGCGTCTCGAGGCCCACCGACGTGTTCAGCGACAGCGAACCCTCCGTGGTCAGGTCGAACGTGCCATTCGAATTGCGGAATTCCGTGTAGCGATTCGCCGCCTCGTCCATCTTCTTCTTCAGTTCGGGCAGGAAGTCATCCAGGAAAGCGAGCGACTTCTCGGCCTCCGCCGCTTTGCGCTCCGTGTTCTGCCTGACGTAGGCCGACCCCACGGCATTGAGGATGCGGGTGATGCGTTGCTTGTCCGTGCCTTCGAGCGTGACGGAGAGTACGCCGCTTTGCTTGCCCCGCTCCGTGATGCCCAGTGCGCCTTGCAGCCCTTTGATCATGCCCAGTCGGGAGCGCCGCTGCAGCGTGAATGCCGCGCCAGGCTTTGCCTGCAGGTCCTCCACCAGAATCCGGCCTTCCTCATCGCCGACGGCGAATCGCTGGACCTGTCCGACTTTCCCCTCGACAAGTGTGGCGCCATCGGGATCGCGCAGTTCGTATCCGTCCTGCGTCGTGATCAGGGTGAGTTCCTTGCCTTCCAGGTGCGTCGGTACGTCGAGCCGCCCGATTTTGATGGATTCCCTTCCAGAGACGTAGCCGCCAAAACCAAATACGCCTGGCTCGGACAGGCCCGTTGCTCGCCGGGCCAACCAAGGTCCGATGATCGGCAGGTATTTCGGACTTGCGCTGATATATAGCTGAAGATCGTCCACAGCCTGACCGATGACCAGGCGCGAGCGTAGGATCTCCATCTCTGCCGTGGCCGGTGACTGCACATCGAACAGGCTGTACATCTCGCTCAGCAGATTGCTGTTGTCACCCTGGCTCTGCTCGACCTGTATGAGACTGTCCGCCTGGTAGACTGGCTGGCTCAGAAAGGCATAGGCGGCGGCCATTAAGGTCGTAACGAGCGCCACGGATGCAATCAACCAGCGCGCTTCGATGATGACGTCCAGCAGGCCTACGAAGTCAATGTCACCGCTGTCGTTGGCGTCCAGGGCGGGGGGTGTGCTGTCAACTGTCTTCATGTATTGAGTGATCCGGACCGGGTGGCGAGGGATTCGATGCGATGGACCCAGTGCCGGATGCCTCGATCTATCAGGGTGTGGGCCTTTTCAAAGGCGGCGAGGCCCTGCCGGTAGGGGTCCTCGATCTCGAATGGACCGTCGTCGCCGTATCGGCCCAGGCAAAAAATCTTTCCCCGCGCGGAGGGATATTTCCGTTCCAGCAGGCGCTGGTGGCCGGTTTCCATGACCAGGATCAGGTCGGCCTGTTCGCACATCCAACCGGATAATTGCTGGGCACGATGGCCCGACAGATCAATTCCATGGCGCGAGGCGATGTCCTGAGCGGTCGCATCCGCGCCCGCACCCTCCAGGGCGGCAATTCCCGCGGAGAAAACGTTCTTCTCCGGAAACTGCGCCTTGAGCAACGCGGCGGCGACCGGACTACGGCAGATGTTGCCAACGCAGACGACGAGTATCGTTTCCATGGTGTGCGTTACCTTGTCGTGTTGCGGGTGTTGATGAACATGGAGTCGTAGCTCGGCAGGACATTGCTGACTACGCGCTGCCAACGCACGACCGGAGCGGGATCCACGAACACGACGTCGCGCGGCTGCAGCTTGAAGTCGTTGGCCAGAAGGTAGGCGGCCGGAGACCCCGCATCCAGGTGAAAAATCTCGGCCTTCGCCATATCGATTTCGTCGCCTTGTTGCGCCGCAGGTTTGCGGATGACATAAATCTGTCGCGCTTCCGAGGTATAGGGGCTGGCGCCGGCAGCCTCGCCCAGGGCTTCCGTGAGCGTCAGCTGACCATCTCGCATGTCGAGTGCGCCCGGTGCCATGACTTCACCCAGAACGAAGATCCGGGATTCATCGCGATTGCGCACGCGCACCAGATCGCCGTTGGCCAACAAGATCCTGCCGGGGTTCACACCCTTGCGCGTCAGCTCCGGCAAGTTGATCTCTATGGACCGGTTCTTTCGGGTCAGAACGATGGAGGAGCGGTCGGCAGCGCCGGTGAAGCCGCCCGCGCGGTTGATAGCCTCAGGCAGCGTCATGGGGATGTCGTCCATGGTTTGCAGTCCAGGCTGATTGACCTCGCCATCGACATAGATGCGCTGGTGCCGATAGGCCTGCATACGAACAGTGACCTGCGGATTGCGCACGTACTCGGACAGCAGGCGCGTCAGGCGGTCACGAACCTCGTTCTCCGTCAGCCCCGCGACTTTGACGGGTCCAACCATCGGGAATTGGATGGTGCCATCGTGGTTGATGTTGTAGCCGTTACCTACATCGGCCTGGCTTGCGGAACCGGTGCTGCGATTCGAGGTGGCCGGGTTCAACGCCAGTTCCGGATGACCCCACACGACTACGTTAACGATGTCCCCGGGTCCCATCCGGTACAAAGAAGGAGAGCCGAACAAGGCCTTGATGTCATCTTTTACGTCGTGGCCCTGGGCCAAGCGCTGCCGTCTGAGCACTTCGGGTGTGATCTTGGTCAGCACGCCCGGGGGCGCGTCGTCTCGCTTCATTGTCGACTCCACCCCGGAAGGGTGGCCCATGTACATACCGGGCGACAGGGCGCAGGCGGACAATATCGTCGCCAGCAGCGCAACGGCGCCTAGTCTGGCGTAACGGCTATAGCGTGTCCGAATCACAGTTGGGATGAAGACTCTCATTAATTCATTTAGTAGGATGGACGGGCGACGAAGGGGTCCACTGGCCGGTTTTTCGGGGCAAGCCGTCTCCATGCCATTCGTCGGGACAGGGAACTTGCTGCGGCGCGGGCCGCCATGGCGGGACATGGCGTTGCGTCATTGACCGCGAGTGATATCGCGTGTTCGGAGCGATCCGCTAATCGAAAAGGCGACAGGCCTTTAGCCGGCGGATGCGGGGAATATTTGTGCCTAGTCTCTCAAGCAACACGTGTTCGTCCTCGTAACAGCGTTGGGGGCGTGTATCTGCAACACGGTTCAATCAGTTGGCGGATTCACTGTAGCAAAGTCCCGCAGGGCGCCTGTAACCAGAGCGGGCGGGCTGTAACGAGACGCGCTGACTTCAGCTTTTAATAAAAGAAGCGTTCGTATTAGTAATCACCCTAGGACGATCAGCCCATGCCCGTGTGGGCCATCTGGTCGAAGCAGCCTGAATCGACTGTTACGTGATCCGTTGCATTTCTGTCGGCGTTGCAAGGCTTCATATCTCGTGGGCGCACAGACTTGGTCACGAAGTTGTTATGATCGTGCGACATGACGTAACGGGGCGTGAGCGCTTTGAACCATGAAACCGAGTGACAGTGCGCTGGCGACGCGATATATCGTCTGCAATGGATCCCACGACAAGACACCGAGAGACCGCATGAGCGATCGCATACTCAGGCCGCTTCTACATTTTCTGGCAGGTGCCGGCATCGCCGCGTATCTCCTGCCCGAGGGTGCGGG
>DATGNX010000112.1:0-9895 GCA_035306485.1 Burkholderiaceae bacterium | reverse complement strand
CGCGGCATTCTGCCTGCCTTCAAGAAAGAGGGCGACAAGAACCTGCTGGCGCTGCTCACCGGGTCGATCGTGGCCGTGGGCCTGTTCTATGGCACCGGCCTGTTCTACGGCGAGCGCACGCACATCACCATCATGGAATACTGGCGCTGGTGGGTGGTCCACCTGTGGGTCGAAGGCTTCTTCGAAGTGTTCGCGACCACGGCGCTGGCGTTCATCTTCTCTTCGATGGGTCTCGTGTCGCACCGCGGCGCCACCATCGCCAGCCTGGCTTCGGCTTCGCTGTTCATGCTGGGCGGCGTGCCGGGTACGCTGCATCACCTGTACTTCGCCGGTACGACGACTCCCGTCATGGCCATTGGCGCGAGCTTCAGTGCTCTGGAAGTGGTGCCGCTCATCGTCCTGGGCTATGAGGCATTCGAGAACTGGCGCCTCAAGCAGCGCGCTCCCTGGATGGAAGCCGTCAAGTGGCCGGTGATGTGCTTCGTGGCCGTGGCATTCTGGAACACGCTGGGCGCTGGGGTCTTCGGCTTCATGGTGAATCCGCCGATCTCGCTGTACTACATCCAGGGTCTGAACACGACGCCGGTTCATGCGCACGCAGCACTGTTCGGGGTCTATGGCTTCCTGGCACTGGGCTTCACGATGCTGGTGCTGCGCTACATCGTTCCAGGTTTCGTATTTAACGAAAAACTGATGCGCATCGGCTTCTGGGGCCTGAACCTCGGCTTGGTGACGATGATCGCCAGCAGCCTGCTGCCGGTCGGCATTATCCAGGCTTATGCCAGCATCACGGAAGGCATGTGGTACGCACGTAGCGAAGAGTTCATGCAGCAGCCGCTGCTCCAGACGCTGCGTTGGGTCCGTACCTTCGGCGACGTGATCTTCATCGTGGGTGGTTTTGCCATGGCGTGGCAGGTGGTCATCGGTGTGTTCGGCGGTGGCCGTCGCAGCGCCGAAACCGTGGCTGTGTCGCCCGCTCCCGCGGAATAAGTCTCACAGGGCTCAGCGCAGTCCTCTTCGAACCGCCCGTAAGGGCGGTTTTTTTATCAGCCCAAGTGGCTGTGGTGTGAAGGGCCCGGCAGCGGTTCCATGGCATTCAAGCCTTCGATGATGCCGCAGTGCGCGACGGCTCGTCCTTCGGAGCAGCGCTCGCGCAGGTTGACGAGCTGCCGGCGGAGTTCCCCCAGTTCACGGATGCGTTCGTCCACGTGCCCAATGTGATCGTCGAGCAGGCCGTTGACCGGTCCGCAGTCTTCGGCGGACGTCTCGACCGCTCGCAGCAGGCTGCGGATTTCATCGTGCGTCATGTCGAGACTGCGGCAATTTCGCACCAGCCGCAGCCGTTCAAGATGTGCAGCCGTATAGTAACGATAGTTGTTCTGCCCACGGATCGCCGGCGGAAGCAGGCCTGCCTTTTCGTAGTACCGGATGGTCTCGGCGCTGCAGTTCGCCGCCCGGGCAAGTTCGCCAATCTTCATGAGGGGCTCCCGTTGCTGATTGCCATTTCATTCTATACGCGTCGGCAAGGCGCGGGCGGATCCTGCGCTTCGAACGGTAACGCATGAATGCACATAGGATTATAATTTAATCCACATTTCATTCTATTCACACTCACGGGTAATCGATGCTAGCCATTGTGGAATCGTATCGGGCCGGCGTGCTGGCGCGTCGGCACTGGGTACCCAATATCGTTGCCGGCCTCATTGTCGGGGTCGTCGCTCTGCCGCTGGCCATGGCTTTTGCCATTGCCTCCGGCGTCAAGCCGGAACAGGGCATCTATACAGCAATCATCGCCGGCGTCATCGTCTCGCTTTTCGGGGGTAGCCGCATCCAGATTGCGGGGCCTACCGGCGCCTTCATCGTGATTCTGGCGGGAATTGTCGCGGAACACGGGGTGATCGGGCTGCAGATCGCCACGCTCATGGCGGGGGTGATACTGCTGCTGTTCGGCTTGGCCCGCATGGGTGCCGTGATCAAGTTCATTCCCGCGCCGGTGATCGTCGGTTTCACGGCCGGTATCGGGGTCGTGATCTGGGTGGGGCAATGGAAGGACTTCTTTGGTCTACCGGCGGTGCAGGGCGCGCACTTCCATGAAAAGCTCTGGGGCCTCCTGCAGGTGTTTCCGCAGCTGGACCTCGCTACCACGGCGCTGGCGCTGCTTTCGCTGGGGCTGGTCATCTTCGCGCCGCGTGTACATATGCTTTCCAGGGTGCCGGGGCCGCTCATCGCCCTGGTCGTGGTCACCCTCGTACAGGCGATATTCGGTTTCGAGTCGGTAGCAACCATCGGCAGCACCTATGGCGAGATCCCGCGCGGCTTGCCCGCCTTGCAGGTCCCGGAAATCACTCTCAGCACATTGGTTGAACTGATCGGACCGGCGTTCGCCATCGCCATGTTGGGTGCCATCGAATCTTTGCTGTCCGCGGTCGTGGCCGACGGCATGGCCGGCACCCGGCACAGTTCTAATCAGGAGTTGGTCGGCCAGGGCCTAGCGAATATCGTGGCGCCGCTATTCGGAGGCATCGCCGCTACCGGGGCCATCGCCCGTACCGCGACCAACGTGCGCAACGGCGGCAACAGCCCCATCGCGGGTGTTGTCCACGCCTTGTGCCTCGTGTTCATCCTGTTGTTCCTTGCGCCGCTGGCGGCCAATATTCCCTTGGCCACGTTAGCTGCCATCCTGTTCGTGGTGGCCTGGAACATGAGCGACGTGCGGCATGTGGTGAAGCTCGTAAAGGGTGCCCCGCGCGCGGACGTCGCGATTCTGCTGGTGACGTTCCTATTGACGGTGTTTGCCGACTTGGTCGTTGCCGTGAACATCGGGGTGGTGCTCGCCATGCTGCACTTTCTGCGCCGCATGGCCGAAAGCGTGGTCGTTAGGCAGCAGGACGACGCCCGCGTGCAACGCGAACTTGCGCTCGAAGGGCAGGGCATGTTGCCTCCGGACGTACTCGTGTATTCGGTGGAAGGTCCTTTCTTCTTTGCCGCGGTAGAGGCCTTCGAGCGAGCCTTGTCGAATACGCGTACGGATCCTCGCGTGCTGATTATTCGCTTGCGTCATGTTCCGTTCGTGGACGCGACTGGGCTGCAAACCTTGGAAGACGTAGTGGATCAGCTGCGATCACGTAATGTCGCCGTGATCTTCACGGAGGCGAATGAGCGTGTGCGCGGCAAGATGGCGCGCATGGGCCTGCTCAAACGCGTTGGTGAAGATAACGTCGTGCACAGCCTGGGTGAAGCCATAGCGCGCCTGAATGCCGGCGAAGCGGGTCCTCCCGAGCCCCCGCCGCAGCCGTAAAGGACTTTAGGGTTTCTGATGGATATCGATACCTGTATCAAGTGACAGGGGTTGCGGTTATTCGGTGGGGCTGCCCGGCGTATGATTCCCGCGGGTCGCGAAATACTGTCCGGATAAACCATGGTTCCCCCAGCTCGCGCAAGCGAGGATCCGCTTGCGCTTCAATACAAAGTTGTCAGTGCCCTTGCACGCAGCCGTGATGCGGGCGAGGGGCTGTCGCTTGCGCTCGAGCGCATTGTCATGCTGCAGGGATGGGACATCGGAGTAGCGTGGCTCGCCGATGGCGAGCATCTGCACTACGCAACGGAATTCGTATCTCCCAAGGCCGAGCAAAGCCCGGCAGTCCAGGCCTTTCGCAAGTCTGTCCGACGCTGGGTGCGCGCCCCTAGCGCCTCTTCAGGTGGCACTACAACGGATATACGGCTTTGTTGGTGCGAACAACGCGAATGCGCTGAGCAATGTGCCTGGACGGTGGGTGCGGCCCAGATCGGCATGCGCTCAGCCGTGGCGTTGCCCTTGGGCTGTGACGACCGGATCTACGGCACTATCGAACTGTTTGGTTACGAGGGGCGCGACACTCCGCCGGAACATCGGGCTGTGCTGGAAGCGGTGGCCGGCGAATTGGGTCGATTCCTGAAGGCGAGGCGCTACGAAACACGCATGCAGTCGCGCCATGCCAGGTTGGCCGAAGCGCAGCGTATCGCGCGGCTGGCCTACTGGGAATGCAGTGTGGTGGGTGGGCGGCTCCGAAGCTCGGACAACATGTGGGAGGCCCTGGGCACGACCCACGACTCGCTGCCGGTCACGCTTGACGACTACTTCACCCTGGTGCCGCAGGATGAGCACCCGCGCTTGCGATCCGCGCTGGCGGACTTGCAGAACCCGGACATCGGCCGAATCGAGCTGGAACACAACCTGCGCTCGGCGGACGGCGAAATGCGTGTGATCGTGATACGCGGCCTGGCCGACTTCGATGCGACGGGCAAGCCCGTACGGCTTTCGGGCACACTACAGGACATCACTTCGTATCGTCAGCTCGAAGACCGCCTAAGGCTGGCCGCCACCGCCATCGATCACGTGGGCGAGGCCATCGTCATCTGCGATGCCCGGGGCGCCATTCTCTCGACCAATCCCGCTTTCACCCGTATCACGGGCTATACCGCCGGCGAGGCGCAGGGCTGGCAGCTGGACGCCTTGCTCAATCGTCCGACGGGGCGTCACGACGAATCCATTTATCGGCGCATACTCGGCCGACTGCGCACTTTCGGGCGCTGGAAGGGCGAATTGTGGGCGCTGCGGCGCGACGGACGCGAATTCGCAATGCTATTGGGCTTAAGCGAAGTGCGGGACGGCATGGGACGGGTGACACACCACGTTGGCGTGTTCACGGACATCTCGCGGCAGAAGAAGTACAAGGAACGCCTCGAGCGGCTGGCGCTGCATGACAGCCTCACGGGCCTGCCCAATCGCGCGCTCTTTCTTGATCGGGGGCAACAGGCACTGGCAATCTCGCAGCGGAACGGCACGCGTGTCGGACTGGTATTCGTTGACCTGGATCTCTTCAAGTCCGTCAACGATCGATACGGTCATGCGGTGGGCGATCAAGTGCTTAAGGAAGTCGGCTCCCGCATGCGGTGTCTCATGCGGGATTGCGATACCGTCGCGCGATTAGGCGGTGATGAATTCGTCGTACTGATTACAGACGTACACGATCTACAGGACTGCGTGATCGTTGCGGAGCGGCTGGCGCACGTATTGTCTCAACCCTACAAGATCAACGGCTTGGTGGTAGAAATGGGCGCCAGCTTGGGTGTAGCGTTGTCGCGAGACCACGGGACCGACATCCATGTCCTGTTGCACCGCGCCGACCAAGCCCTGTATTCCATCAAGCGCAATGAACAGCGCCGCTACGCCGTCTGGACGCCCGACCTTGAGGGAGTGGGGTCCGACGCGCTCTGACTCCGACACGTAGGCGTTTACTTGGCGTTCTTGCTGTTCCCCGGCTCGTATTGCACCCCGTGCTCTGCCAGATACTCGCGGATGAGCCGGCGCACCACCTGGGATGGTGTAAGGTCCTGGCTGGCACACAGCCGCTCGAAGGCTTTCTTCTTTTCGGGATCCACCAATACGGTGAGTCGTGCTGTCTTGCTTTCCATGGCGGGTAGTGAAATTCAATGCTAATGGCATTGTAATGGAATGCGGATGATCTGTACCGCCGTCAGATTTCCGCAGATTGCAGCAGATTGTGTTCAAGCGATGCCAGGAAGCGCCTATACAGCCCGGGCGCCGATGGAAGCAACTCACTAGCCGAAATCACGCGGTCGGCCCGGTAGCGGCGGTCGCTGCCCAGCGACGCTTCGAATTGGTTGGCCGCTTCGGTGGCGTGCGTCGTATCGATGTCGAGCAATACCAGGGCATGAACCAAGCCGATATGGCTGTCTGCCGTGCCGGGAATCCGCTGCCACATTTGTGCGGTACCGGCGATCTTAACGGGGATGCCGTCGCGCAGAACAGCCAGGTTGTAGCGGCCGTCGCAGAACGATCCCTCCACCGCGGCGGGAAAGGCATCGATGCCTAAATCGGCGAATGCCGCGGAGAGGCGAGCGCAGATCAGGCGGTAACCGGCTTCCGAATACTGCATGGGCGGGCCTTCCACCCTATATGCCAGGCTGAAGTTCACAATACCGGGCCCCTGCGGGACAATGCCGCCGCCGGTCCGGCGCACCGTCACCGGCCAACCTTTTCGTGCGAACGCTGCGCAGCTTTGCTCGAAGGTGTCGAAGCGGCGGTAGCTTCGTGGCACGACCAGTCCGCGTCCACTTTGCCAAATGCCGGCGGTAGGACCCTGTTTGGCCGCGAGTTCGATCAAGACTTCGTCGTAACGGGGATCGACGCATTCACCCGGTGCATTCTGATGCAGGGTGAAGGGGCCGGCCATAGGCACCGCCTCGCCGCTCACCCGCTCAGGCGTTACGGGCAATGGTGAACTGCTCATCGGTCATGAAGAAGTACCGGATCGCGTCGATCAGGCTCAGTACGATGACCAACGGCGGGAAGAACCACAGGATCACGAGGTAGGCGATGCCCCAGCCGATCTGGCCCAGATAAAACTTGTGCGCCCCAAGCCAACCCAGGCAGATAGCCAAAATGATCGCGATCTTGCGATGGTTGGCCGGGCTGCGAAGTTCGCGTTCACGGTTGCGGAATACCCACCAACTGACGGGCACGGTGAGCGCGATCGCCAACAGCACCTTGGTCGTGTGCGTGGAGACGTAATAGTGGATCGCGGCGTACAGGTCAGCAAAGTTGTGCACCACCCACCCGCTGAGCCTGGAGATCCACGCGTACAGCTGGGACAGCAGGGCGTCGCCAAAGGTCAAGGCCACGAGTATGGCCAGGAAGATGGCGACGACCAGTATGGTTCGTTGGAGCATTCAGATTCCTTCGTTTTAGTCGGCGCATGCCTGGCGCACCGCTTTCTCCCAGCGCGCCATCAGGTCTTGAGCATGGGCCGGGTCGCATTGCGGGTCGAACGTTCGTTCGACCCGCCAGAGGTCGGAAAGTTCGTCCTTGCTGGTGTACACGCCGGCAGTGAGCCCGGCTAGGTATGCGGCCCCGAGTGCAGTCGTTTCGATCATGGTGGGTCGCACGACTGGAATACCGAGCAGGTCTGCCTGGAACTGCATGAGAAGGTCGTTTACGCAGGCGCCACCGTCGACGCGCAGCTCCTGCAGGGCTTGGCCTCCGGCCGCTACGGCATCGCGGCTCATTGCTTGAAGCAGTGCGGTGCTTTGGTAGGCGATGCTGTCGAGCGCCGCCCGGGCGATGTGTGCCATGGTGCTGCCCCGGGTCAGGCCCGTGATGGTGCCGCGCGCTTCCGGGTTCCAGTAGGGCGCGCCCAGGCCGGTGAATGCAGGAACCACGGTTACGCCGCCGGAATCGGGCACGCTACGCGCAAGCGCCTCAATGTCGCTGCTGTTGGGGAAAGCCTTCAAGCCGTCTCGCAACCACTGAACGACCGCGCCCGCCACAAACACGCTGCCTTCGAAGGCATATTCCGGCTCGGAAGTGGTTTGGGCGGCGCTGGTGGTGACCAATCCGTTATTGGAGGTATGGAACCGGTTGCCGGTGTGCATCAGCATGAAGCAGCCTGTTCCGTAGGTGTTCTTGGCCATGCCGCTGCGGAAACAGGCCTGGCCGAAGAGGGCGCTTTGCTGGTCGCCCGCCACTCCGCAGATCGGAATCTCACCGCCCAGCAAGTCGGCACGGGCCATGCCGAAGTGGGCGCCGGAGGGCAGCACTTCCGGGAGCAAGGCGGCCGGGATGCCCAGCCGCTCCAGCAGGCTTTCGTCCCAACGATTCTCGCGCACATTGAAGAGCATTGTGCGCGAGGCATTGCTGACGTCGGTAAGATGGTGGCGGTCTGCCGTGAGTTGCCAGATCAGCCAAGTGTCGACTGTACCGAAGGCCAGTTCGCCGCGGTCCGCGAGTTCGCGCGCACCCTCTACATTGTCTAGCAGCCATTTGAGTTTGGTGCCCGAAAAATAGGCGTCGATGCGCAGCCCGGTTCTTTCCTGTATGTCGGCTTCGTGTCCGCCATCGCGCAGTTCGGCGCAGGCGGGCTCCGAACGACGATCCTGCCAGACGATGGCGTTGTATAGCGGCTCACCGGTACGGCGGTTCCACAGTAGCGTGGTCTCTCGCTGATTGGTGATGCCGATCGCGCGGATATCGCTTGCCTTCAGACCCGCTTTGGCCAGCGCTTCGCGGGCGGTGTCCAGCTGAGTCTGCCAAATCTCCATGGGATCATGTTCCACCCAGCCGGGTCGAGGAAAGTGCTGAGTCGTTTCGCGCTGCGCGAGCGCCACGATCTCTCCGCTTTCGTTGAAGACGATGCTGCGAGAACTGGATGTGCCCTGGTCGAGTGCAAGCAAATAGGTCATGAGGTGGAACGCGTGTTGGTCGATGGAGTGGCCTGTAAGTTTACCGGCGATTCCCCTACATGCCACGCGCATTGTCCGCCTGCTTTGTCGTGGCATAACGTAAACTGGCGGCGTTCGCTTCTCTAGATAGTATTGATCATGTCCTCATCTGTGTCGCCATTGGAAACCCGCCGATCCGACCTGCTCGAGCGGCTCGCCGCCGTGGGCAAAGTGGACCTCCTCATTGTGGGCGGCGGCGCCACCGGCCTGGGCCTGGCCCTGGATGCCTGTTTGCGCGGTCTTTCGGTCGTTCTGCTCGAAGGGCGGGATTTCGCCAAGGGGACCTCGTCCCGTGCCACCAAGCTCGTACATGGCGGCGTACGTTATCTCGCTCAAGGCAATGTCGCGCTGGTACGCGAAGCCTTGCACGAACGCAGCAAGCTTCTGCACAACGCGCCGCACATTGCCGGCCCCATTCCATTCGTCATGCCTAGCTACAAGTGCTGGGAGACACCTTTCTATGGCATCGGCCTCAAGGCTTACGATGCCTTGGCGGGGCGCGCCGGTCTGGGAGCCACTGAGCTTCTTTCGAGTCGTGAGACTTTGAATTGCCTGCCCGGCGTGCGCAGCCAGGGACTGAAGGGCGGGGTGAAGTACTGGGACGGCCAGTTCGACGACGCGCGCCTGGCCTTGGCGCTTGCTCGTAGCGCCGCCGCCCAAGGCGGCCTGCTGGTCAACTATTGCCCCGTGATCGGTCTGCTTCATCGAGACGGTAAGGTGGTGGGTGCGCGATATCGCCCCGTGGATACCGGCGTCGAGGCGCAAATCGAGGCGCGTTGCGTGGTGAACGCTACCGGAGTGTGGGTAGACGATCTGCGTCGAATGGACGACGAGGCCACGGGTCAGCCGACACAGGCCATGGTCACTCCTAGCCAGGGCGTGCATCTGGTGGTGGATCGCGACTTTCTGCCGGGTGACCACGCTCTGTTGGTGCCGCGCACACAAGACGGTCGCGTGCTGTTTGCAGTGCCGTGGTTGGGGAAAGTGATATTGGGAACTACGGACACCCTGCGTCCGGAAATCGAAGAAGAACCCCGTCCGCTCGCCGAGGAAACCCAATTCATTCTGTCAGAAGCGGCGAAGTATCTGGCCCGCGCGCCCAAGCTGGAAGATGTACGCAGCGCCTGGGTCGGCCTACGTCCCCTGGTGCGTCCGCCGCGCGACTCGGGCGATACAAAGAAGATCAATCGTGAACATACGGTGATCGCCTCCGCTAGCGGATTGGTGACGGTGACGGGCGGAAAATGGACCACGTACCGGGCAATGGCGGAAGACGTCCTGGCCAAGTGCATGGAAGTAGGTCTGTTGGAACGACTTCCCCCGTGTGAGACGGCCGATTTTCTTTTGGTCGGAGCCGTTCCCGGGGGGCGATCCGACGCCTCGTTGGGCGCCGCGCCCGGCCCGCACAGCTACGGCAGCGAGGCGGAGTGGTTGAATAGTCTGCCGGGAGCCGATCACGAGCTGGCGCCAGGGCTTACCGAAGCCATGCTGCGCTTCGCCGTCAGGCACGAATATGCCCGTACGGTCGAAGACGTGCTTGCGCGCCGTTCGCGCCTGTTGTTCCTGGACGCCGCGCTGGCCGCCCAGGTGGCGCCAGAGGCCGCACGCATTATCC
>DATGNX010000111.1:0-8850 GCA_035306485.1 Burkholderiaceae bacterium | reverse complement strand
AGCAGGATGCCGGCCCGACCAACAATTGGGTAGCTCCCGCTGAAATGCGTGCCACGCTGCAAGGTCTCTTTCGCGGCAGCATGCGCGGTCGCGTCCTCTATGTCGTGCCGTTCTCCATGGGTCCCCTGGGATCGCCTATCGCACAAATAGGCGTCGAGATCACGGACTCGCCTTATGTCGTCGTAAACATGGGTCTCATGACCCGTATGGGGCGGCGCGTGTACGACGTCCTGGGCGAAGACGGTTTCTTTGTTCCGTGCGTGCATTCTGTCGGCAAGCCGTTAGGTCCGGGCCAAGTGGATGTCGCTTGGCCCTGCAATACCACCAAATACATCGTTCACTACCCCGAAACGCGCGAGATCTGGTCATTCGGTTCCGGCTATGGCGGCAATGCGCTGTTGGGCAAGAAATGCCTTGCGCTGCGCATCGCTTCAACCATGGGGCGCGATGAAGGCTGGCTGGCGGAACACATGTTGATTCTCGGCGTCACGTCGCCAGAGGGCCGAAAGATGCATGTCGCCGCCGCGTTTCCCTCCGCTTGCGGGAAGACCAATTTCGCCATGCTGATCCCGCCGGCCGCCATGAGCGGGTGGTCCGTCACCACCATCGGCGACGATATCGCCTGGATCAAACCCGGGCGCGACGGCCGGCTGTATGCCATCAATCCCGAGGCCGGTTATTTCGGTGTGGCGCCTGGCACGGGAGATCTGACCAACACCAACTGCATGGCCGCATTGCGTGAGAACGTCATTTTCACCAACGTGGCGCTCACGGAAGACGGAGACGTCTGGTGGGAAGGGATGGGGCCGGAACCCGAGCGCTGCACCGATTGGCAGGGGCGACCCTGGACACGCGGCTGCGGCCGCAAGGCGGCGCATCCCAACGCCCGGTTTACGGTCGCTGCGGATCAGAACCCGGTCATCGACCCCGCTTGGGACGATCCGGCCGGTGTGCCGATCGACGCCTTCATCTTCGGTGGCCGGCGGTCGGACACCGTGCCGCTGGTGACGGAAGCGCGTGATTGGGTGGAAGGGGTCTATATGGCCGCCACAATGGGTTCGGAGACCACCGCTGCAGCCGCGGGCGCTCAGGGGGTGGTGCGCAGGGATCCATTCGCGATGTTGCCGTTCTGCGGCTACGACATGAGCCGCTATTTCCAGCACTGGCTGGCATTAGGCCAGCGCCTCGAGGGCTCGGGCGCTCAGTTGCCCGCCATCTATTGTGTGAACTGGTTCCAGACCGACGACGACGGCCGCTTCATCTGGCCCGGTTTCGGAGAAAACATGCGGGTGCTGGAATGGATCTTCCGGCGGATCGAGGGCACGGCCAAGGGCGAAGACAAATTGTTTGGCATCGTGCCGGCCTACGGGGATCTGAACTGGCAGGGGCTGGACTTCCCCGCCACGCTCTTCGAGCGCATCACCCACAGCGACCCGCAGGCGTGGCAGCGCGAACTGGCGTTGCACGCCGAACTTTTCGAGAGGCTGGGCGAGCGGGTGCCGCAAGCACTGCGGGACGTACATGCCCGGTTGGCCGCAGTATCAACCTGAGGAAGACAGCATGAGCAACCACGTCTACAAAAGCATCGAACTGACCGGCTCCTCCACCGAGAGTATCGAAGACGCCGTCAACACCGCCATCGCGCGGGCCAGCGATACGGTCCGCAACATCAGTTGGTTCGAGGTCATAGAAACGCGCGGCCACGTTCGGGACGGCACCGTCGCCTACTGGCAGGTCACGATCAAAGTCGGATTCACACTGGATCAATAACGTAAACGGCTAAAAACGCTAATGGGGTCAGACCACGATCTCCCGCCAGGCGCGCGGTAGATCGTGGTCTGACCCCATTTCATGATCGACCGGGGTCTGACCCCGATTTGCATGCTGGGGCTGCGGAATCAGCTTTCCGTACTCAGGCTGCCGTCATGCATCCAGGCGGCGTGCTGCGGCGCGCGCTTTGTTGCGGCCCACTCGTTCAGCATGTCCCATTTCACTTCATCGAGCTTGCGATGCATTTCGGGCGTGCCCGTGTTGTACGCGAGTTCCAGCCGGTGGCCGGACGGGTCGAAGAAGTAGATCGACTTGAAGATGGTGTGATCCGTGGGGCCAATCACCTTGTAGCCGTCGGCTTCCAGCCTTGCCTTCGTTTCCAACAGCACGTCCATGGAATCGACTTCCAGCGCCAGATGCTGTGTCCAGGCAGGGGTGTTCGGGTCGCGGCCCATTTCGGGTTTAGTGGGCAGTTCAAAAAATGCCAGCACGTTGCCGCCGCCCGCGTCCAGGAAAATATGCATGTAAGGATCGGGTTCCTTAGTGGACGGCACCTCGTTCTCCGCAATGGCCAGGATGAAGTCCATATTCAGGTATTTGCCATACCACTCGACGGTTTCCTTGGCATCCTTGCAGCGATAGGCAACATGATGAATGCGGTTGATCTTCATGGGGTGTCTCCTTGAATCCATGAATGTATTAGACGTCAAGCTGATTTATCATACAAACAGTTTTTTATAATCAAATTATCGGATTACCTCATGAATGTCACCCTGAGGCAGCTCCGTGCGTTCGTGGCGGTCGCGCGTACCGGCAGCTTCACGCTTGCCGCAGAAAGCCTGTTCGTGACTCAGTCGGCGCTCAGCGGCCTCATCAAAGAATTGGAGCAGGCGCTGGGCCTGCGCGTGATCGATCGCAGCACACGGCGTACTCGGCTCTCGGACGTCGGGCGGGAGCTCTATCCGCTCATCGAGAAGATCCTGAATGACCTCGATCGGGTAATGGACGAAGTTGCGCAGCGCCAGGAACTCAAGACCGGCGTCGTGCGCGTTGCGGCCCCCCAACTCATGGCGTCCACACTGCTGCCCGAGATTGTCGCAGCCTATGCGCGGGAGCGCCCCGCTATACGCATCAAGGTGGTCGATACCTCTGTGGAGAGCGTGATGTCGCGCGTGTTCTCCGGGGAAGTGGATTTCGGTATCGGACCAGAGCGTGACCCGAACTCCGACATCACCGCCACCACTCTGTTTCGCGGGCCGTTCATGGTGGTATTCCCCCCAGGCCATGCTTTGGAAGAACTGCAGGACATCCGTTGGCGCGACATCGTTCAATACCCGCTGACCACGCTCCAGGGTCAGTTTACGGAACGCTTGGCGCTGGATCTGCGCGACGCCGTGCGCGACCTGAATTTTTCGCCTACGCACGAGGTGGCTTTCATGTCGACGGCGTTGGCTATGGTGAACGCCGGCATGGGCATTACGGTTTGCGTGAGCTATGCCGAGTCGCTGGTCAAGCTCTATGGCTTGACGCTACGCCCGCTGCGCGAGCCGGAAGTGTTCCGGAACTTCTATGTCTTCACGCGGCAGGGGCGCTCGCTCTCACCCGCGGCGGAGAACTTCCGCCAATTCCTGTTCGATTACGTCGCGGAAAGGCCCGCACTGGGTGTGCAAGGCGTTCCCGGCGCTGCCGCCGCCAATAGCCACTGACGGAAGGCGGCCAGCGCGGGATGATCCTCGTACCGCTCTGGGCTACACAAAATATATCCGTGGTTCAAGGCGACGGGGTGGTCGAAGGGAACGGCGACCCGGCTGTTCTCGATTTCTTCCTGCACCAGGCAACGTTGCAGGACGGCGATGCCAATATCCGCCATGACCGCCCGAACGATGATGGAGACTTGGTCCATGGATTGAGCCGGGGGAAGGGCGGCCGTCACGCCGACGGCGTTGAACCAGTGTTGCCAATTGAGCGGGGCGTTGACGTGGCTCAGCAGCGGTTCCGTCAGCAACTCCGCCGGGTCGTTCCAGCGGCCCTGCGCCCGGCGCGCCTGCAGTCGGTCGGGATGGCAGATGACGACGACTTCCCGGCCGATGACGTAATCGCACCGCCATCCGGGCCGCTCTCCAGGTACCCCGCTCAGGATGGCGGCATGCGGGCGATCCCCGGAAAAGTCTTCGTTGCGTCGGTACGGCGCAAATTCCAGTTCCACATCCGGGTGAAGGCGCCGGAAGTCAGGGACCCGCGGCATGAGCCACACGCTGGCAAGGGTGGGCACCACCGACAGACAGAGGCGGTTGGCGGAGGTGGGCATGCGCAGCTCTCGTGAGAGCGCCTCGATTGCGTCCAGTGGCCCGGCCATTCCCGCCAGCAGCCGTTCACCCAATACTGTGGGGGAGACGCCGCTGGTGCTGCGAGCTAATAGGGGCCGGCCGAAGTGGTCTTCAAGCCGGGCAATGGCGCGGCTGATTGCGCCCTGGGTCACGCATAACTGGTCCGCCGCGCGGGTGAAACTGCCAAGCCGGACCGCCGTTACGAATGCGTGCAGCTCGGACATCGAAGGGGAATGAATCTTCATCTGGTTACGGCCGCTCTTCGGGTATTTCCCGACATGATCTTATGTCATGGAGTCGTGAAATATAGTCGTTTGTTTCCTCTAGGTAAATTGCTGATACTGCCCCAACATTCACATTTCGTAATGGGGTTTTCACATGTCTGTGTTCACTTCGAAGATTCTGGGTCGCGCCGTAGCAGCGACGGCGACGTTCTTGATTGGCTGTACCAGTGTGGCGGTCGCACAGGAAAACTATCCCTCGAGCCCCATTCGCCTGGTCGTGCCGTTTGCGCCAGGCGGCTCTACCGACTTGGTTGGCCGACTGATCGCGGAATACCTGAGCAAGAATCTGGGTCAGAGCGTAGTGGTCGAAAACAAGGGCGGCGCGGGCGGCGCATTGGGCGCCGAGCACATCGCTCGCTCCAAGCCGGACGGCTACACGCTGGGCATGGCCACGGTGAGCACCCATGGCTCCAACCCGGCCATCTACAGCAACTTGAAGTACGACGCCCGCAAGGACTTCACGCCGATCTCCAATGTGATGGGCGTGCCTAGCGTATTCGCGGTGCATCCGAACATTCCCGCCAAGACCATGCCCGAGTTCATCGCGCTGGCCAAGGCCGAGCCCGGCAAGTACACCTTCGCCTCGCCGGGTGTGGCCTCCCTGGGTCATGCCAACATCGAGAACTTCATGATGCAGGCTGATATCAACCTGCTTCACGTGCCTTATCGCGGCGCGGGCCCGGCACTGAATGACGCGCTGGCCGGTCAGGTGGACGCCATCACCGACAACTTGTCGTCGACGCTGCCCCACCTGCTGGAAGGCCGTCTGCGCCCGTTGGCTGTGCTGGGTGCAGAGCGCTCGCCTATGTTGCCGGACGTCCCTACCTACATCGAGCTTGGGTTCCCGGCGATGGGTACCGGCGGCTGGTTCGGCGTTGTGGCGCCCGCTGGCACGCCCAAGGCGGTGGTAGACCGCGTGAATGCCGCCCTGCATGAAGCGGCCCAGGATCCCACCTTCCGCGAACGCGCCGAGAAGCTGGGCGGCACCATCATGGTGAATACGCCTGAGGAGTTCGCGGAACAGATCGATGCGGCCATCGAGCGTTACACTCGAGTGGCGAAAGCGGCCAACATTCAGCCCAACTGATGACGTCCATTTCTCAACAGACCCAACCGTTCGTCCGCCGAGATCCTGTCGGTGTCGCAATCCCGCTGGTGTGCGATTCACCGCACAGCGGCACGGATTACCCTGCGGATTTCGGCCATGCGGTGCCCCTGGCGCAGTTGCGCCAGGGAGAAGACACCCATGTGGACGCCTTGTGGCGGGCGGCCCCCGAAGTCGGGGCCACGCTGATTGCGGCCCAATTCCCCCGCACCTACATCGATCCCAACCGCACGCTTGCGGATCTGGATCCCGACATGCTCGACGGCGAATGGCCGGAACCGCTCTCTCCGGGCGAGAAAACACGCCTGGGCAAAGGGCTGATCTGGTCGCGGATGGATCCACAGACGCCGATCTATGATCGCCGGCTCAGCGTGGCGGAGGTACAGGCGCGCATTGATCGGTATTACCGCCCTTACCACGACGCGCTGAACCAGGCCGTGCGGCAGCGCTACGAGCAGTTCGGCGCCTTATGGCACCTGAATCTGCACTCCATGCCAAACGACGCTTATGCGCGGCTGGGCCTGGACCCGGACCGGGAGCTGGCGGATTTCGTTCTGGGTGATCGGGACGGCCGCACGTGCGAGCCGGCCTTTGTGGACTTGATTGCGTCGTATCTGCTGGGGAAAGGCTATACGGTAGCCCGCAACGACCCCTACAAGGGCGTGCAGCTTATCGAGCAGATCGGACAACCCATGCAGGGCCGACACAGCTTGCAGGTGGAGATTCGCCGGCCGGTCTACATGAACGAAGCCACCCGTGAACCCAACGAAGGCTTCGTCCGCTTGCAGCAGGACTTGAGTGGCCTGTTGCGGGAAGTGGCCTCTTACGTAAGGAAACGGGTCGGCTGACCGCCGACCCCGTTGCTTAGCCGGTTTCGCCCGTGCGTAGCACGCGGTTCACCCGGAAGCCGAGCTGGGCGGCGTAGCGCAACATGCGCTGCAGCGCCAACCGGTTCGGCACACGCTCTCGGCCCAGCATCCAGAGGCAGCGGCGGTCTGGTGTGCCGACCATGGCGTGCTGGTAATCCGGGTCGACATACAGTACCCAATGATCGCGCCAGACAGACGATGGCGCCGACAGCCAGTCGGAACTGAAGCGGATTTCCAGCTTGGCGGGGTCTCGCGGCTCGTAGGTGGCCGAGGGGCGCATCTCGCCGACCGCGGTCAGAATATCGCAGTCCGGATTGGTGCACGAGAAACGCACCTGCATCTGGTCGTTGTCCTGCAAGGTGTATTCCGCCGTGACTTCTCCGGTACAGTCGACCTGATAGCCGTTCGGAAGCCTCGCGTATTCGTACCATAGGCCTGCGTAGCGGCGCAGGTCGAGGTCAGGGTGCGTCAAAAGCTGCGACGCCTGTCGTGTAGCCAGCAACTGCATGCGAACCTCCTTTTTGTCGAGGCTTCAGCAAATCCGATTCCGGACTGCCTGCCCTCTCTTTCGTTCACTGCTTACTGCTGATTTGGGCCGGTGAGGGCCCGGGGTGACGACAACGGACGCCTTCACCCCAATATCCGTATGGATACTAGGGTTATAGCAAGAGAAACATCACATGGAGTAGGGGTATACCGCAGTTCTAGGGCAATCACCTAGAACTGCGAGTCGCACGTTCAGAAGCCGCCGAGCACGGTGCCCAACGTGATCGGCGTGACAATCGTCAAGGTGCTGGCTATGTTATCCGCGTCCTACGAAGGGCATCTTGGTGGCCATGACGGTCATGAACTGCACATTGGATTCCAGCGGTAGGCCAGCCATGTAGACAATGGCTTGTGCGACGTGCTCCACGTCCATCAGCGGTTCGGGCCGGATGGATCCGTCCGCCTGCATGACGCCGGTGCGCATGACGTCGGTCATGTCGCTGGCGGCGTTGCCGATGTCGATCTGGCCGCAGGCAATGTCATAGGCACGTCCGTCTAGCGACGTGGCCTTGGTCAAGCCGGTCACTGCGTGCTTGGTGGTGGTGTAGCAGGTTGCCTGGGGGCGCGGTGCGTGAGCCGAAATCGAACCGTTGTTGATGATGCGGCCGCCGCGAGGGTCCTGTGCCTTCATGATGCGGAACGCCCCTTGGGTGCACAGAAAGTAACCCGTGAGATTGACGTCCAGCGCCGCCTTCCACTTTTCGTAGGGAATGTCTTCAATGCTTGCGGGCTTGGTGAAGATCCCCGCGTTGTTGAACAGCAGATCGAGCCGCCCGAAGTCGTTTCGGATCCGCTCGAACAGACGGTCCACGCTCTCCGGGTCGCCGACGTCCGTCGGCTGCACCAGGCAACGCGCGCCCAAGCGCTCGCCTTCGTGCGCAGTCTCCTCCAAGGCCTCGCGGCGACGTCCGGCGAGCGCCAGGTCGAAGCCGTTGCGCATTAGCGCGAGGGCAACATGCTTGCCGATGCCGGAACCTGCGCCGGTCACCAGCGCGAATTTTCTCTCACTCATTGGTTTCTCCAGTTATGCGCACCGCGATGATGCCTCTTGTGGTGGTGCCTGTTACTTTTCTGGCCTGCAACTTTAACTTGATTCGTATAATCAATTCTTCTTTTGGGCTCCTGTAAGGGAGCGAGAGGCGAACATGATTTCCTTGTCTCCCATCGATTCCCTACTGGCCGCTTGCCTGGTTCTGCTGGTAGGGCGCTGGCTGACATCCCGTATCGATTTTCTCGCCCGTTACAGCATTCCCGATCCCGTCGTGGGCGGGCTGCTCTTCGCTGTCGGCGTTTTTGTGCTGACAAAATTTCTGGGCATCGACGTCCAGATGGATACCGACATCCGTTCGGTGTTTCTGCTCATCTTCTTCAGCTGCATCGGACTGACTGCGGATCTGCGCTTGCTTAAGCGTGGAGGCCCCCGCTTGCTCGTGTTCCTGCTGGCGCTCGTGCCGTTTCTGTTTCTACAGAATATCGTCGGTGTTTCGCTGGCCTGGCTGCTCGACCTGCATCCGTTGATGGGATTGCTGGCGGGCTCCATTACGTTGGTGGGGGGACACGGCACCGGCGCAGCGTACGCGGCCAGTTTTGCGGATCTCTACAACATCCAGGACGTCATGGCGTTGGCCATGATGGCGGCGACCATCGGATTGGTCATGGGCGGTGTGGTGGGCGGCCCGGTGGCCGAATGGCTGTTACGCCGCTACAAGATCGCCACACCGGGCGCGGATTCCGACGCGGCCCATCCCCAGCCCGCGACGGACGGAACGGTCGTCACCGATGCCGCCAAGCCGCTGGACGTCTCCACCTTCATTGGTTCCCTGGCGGCCGTGTTCGTGTGTCTGGGCGTGGGCCAGTTCCTGGCGGTTCAACTGTCCGACCTGCCGATGAACATCCCCGGCTTCCTGTGGTGCCTGATGACGGGCATCATCATTCGCAACGTCGGTCCG
>DATGNX010000110.1:0-7889 GCA_035306485.1 Burkholderiaceae bacterium | reverse complement strand
GAGTGGGAATGATCCCGCGTCTGGCACGGCCAGGCACCTGATGGCATAAAAAGCCGCCAAACCGGCATTGAACTGCACCCCAAAAGTTGGACAACGTTCCAATTCTTGGGGTGTTTTCAATGAGCAAGCACAACGAGCAATACAAGCCCAAGTAGTGTTGGACTACTCATTGGAATGGGCTGGCGGTTTTGGTGCCTGCGGCCGGCGCAACACTTCGGCGCGCTTCGAATGTAGCTCAAAGTTCAGGACTCTTTACATATATGCATGCGCAAGTAGTTGACGGCTCACTTTTGTCGGTATTAAGATGCATGCACATGCATATATAAGGGAATATCATCATGAGTTGGCTATATCTCGGCATTGCCGTCATCTTCGAGATCGCCGTCGCGCTCTCAGCGGGTAACGCCCAAGGCTTCACGCGGCTAGGCTGGACGGTCGCTACGCTCGTCAGCGGTGCAATTGCCACATATTTCCTCAGCCTGGCATTACTGACGTTCGACGTCGGCGTGGGCTACGCCATCTGGACGTCAGTCGCCGGGGTCGGGATCGTCATTCTCGCCGCGGTATTTGGAGGGCAGCGCCTGAACCTGAGCAAACTGTTCGGTATTGCGCTGGTCATCGGTGGGGTGGCAGGGTTGCGCCTTAGCGGCGCGGCATGACGCTGCGTAGACATTGATCCAGAACGTCAGCAATTAAGAAAACAAGGAATTCATCATGACCGAAAGAACACGATCCTCAGCCGGGAAGAAGGGCGCATGGACCATGCTGCTTCTCGCGAGCGCCTTCGAAATTGGCTATGCGCTCAGTGTGGGGGCGAGCCAAGCTTTTACCGTACTCACGTGGTCGGTGTCCGCCGGCGTCTTTTTCCTTTTGACTTTGTATGCACTCAGTGTGGCGCTCCGTTCAATCGACGTGGGCATTGGCTATGCCGTTTGGGCGGGTATCGGTGCGGTGGGCGCTGCGGTCTGTGGCAGTGCCTTGCTTGATCAGCAACTGACATTGGCCCAAGCGCTTTGGCTCGCCGTCATCATTGGTGGAGTGGTGTGGTTGAAACTGACTGACAGTGCCACGCTGCATCGAGCCCGCACATAGCGCGCATGTAAAGGGCATGTAACGGTCCGCTACTTGTATGGGCATGCATATGAGAAAATGGATGCCCATACTTCAGAAGGAGCGTCGTTCGTCATGTCCAAGAATAGCGATGCCTGGCTCGACGTGAGCAAGACCGTCATGAAGGTCGAAGCCGATCTCGCTAAAGCCATGCAAACGAAACACGGCTTGGGCCTGTCGGAGTTCCGCGCGCTGGGGGTGTTGTCTCAATCGCCCGACCTAGAACTGCGCATGCAGGACTTAGCGGCTCATTTGCTTCTCAACCAGAGCTCGGTTTCTCGCATGGTGGAACGTCTGGAGCGTGCGGGCCTTGTCATCCGGGACCTATGTCCGGACGACAAGCGCGGCGTCTATACCGTGCTGACCCAGCAAGGGCAGGAACGGCTGGAGCAGGCACAACCGGACTATGAAGCTGTATTGGAGGCTGCGCTGAAGGCGCACGGCGCGCAAAGGCTTTTAAGGCGCCGATAGGTTGGGGCCACCTCACGCAAGAAGCGCCACGGCGCGTGTTCGTTGACCCTCCCACCAAGGGGCGCGTGGGAGAACATAGTGGGAGAGGCAGCGGGCAGAGCGGTAACAGATATGAACGGCATCCGTTCCTGTGCGAAAATTGGTCAAAATTGTTACTTACGCGCGGCCCCATGACGAGATCCTGGTTGTACGTTTTCTGCTGCTGTCTTTCGTTGTCGGCAGCAACCGCGTTTGCGCAAACGTCTGCACCGCGGACACCCGAAGCCCCCGCCCAATCTATTGTCGTGCCGACTCCGGGCGTGGATTCCGGCTTCATCGCTCCCGCTGTGATTATGCCTTCGTGGTTCGACGGAGCGACACCGACGGCCGATGCATGGATCGCACTGGAAACGCTGGTTGACGCCCAATCACAGGGCCTGCGACCTGAAGATTACCGAGTCAGGCAGTTGGTCGATGCCTTCCAAAGTGCAGCGGTCCAAGGAGCAACGCGGGATCAGACCGCCCATTGGGATAGGGAACTGACCGCCGCGCTTGAGCGATATCTCATCGATCTGACACAGGGGCGCCTTAGCCCGGAAACCCTCAAGCATCGTTTCAAAGCACCGGCACAGATTGGGGTCAACGCGTATGCCTACCTGGTGGAAGCACGCCAAACGGCACGTTTGGCCGAAGCGTTGCGGGCGGCGCAACCGGACGTGCCGATGTACGAAGCGCTGCGCACGGTCATGAACACCTATCGGGGAATGGGCGATCATCCCGCATGGCAAACCTCCTTGCCGCCATTTCCCGAACGATCACTGAAGCCGGGTAGCGAATACGCTGGGCTCGGCGTTCTATGGCAGCGGTTGGTCGCCTTGGGTGACCTGTCCGAGACAGCCGACTTACCGGAACGGTACGAAGGCGAGTGGGTGGAAGCCGTGAAGCGCTTTCAGGGACGCCATGGTTTGGATGCAGACGGCGTCGTGGGGCCCGCGACGCTGGCGGCATTGAACGTGACACCAGCACAACGCGTGGAGCAGATGGCGCTGACCCTCGAACGATTGCGTTGGACGCCCTTGTTGCATGCGCCGCGCATGATCGTGGTGAATGTGCCGGAGTTTGTGTTGCGCGCTTATGAGCAGCACGGTGGGCGGGTAAAACTGCACTTGGAAATGCGGGTGGTGGTGGGACGCGCACTGGACACACGCACCCCTATATTTCTGGAAGAGATGCGTTTCATCGAATTCAGCCCGTACTGGAATGTGCCGCGCTCCATCGCGCGCAGCGAGACGCTTCCGCGGTTGCGCCGTGATCCGGGCTATTTTGCCGAGCAGGGCTTCGAGTTCGTCACACGCGAGGGGGCGGTGGTCAATGCCTTGTCCGGCGAGGCCTTGGATGCGCTAGCGCGAGGAGAGTGGCGCATCCGCCAACGGCCAGGACCCCGAAACGCGTTGGGCGACATCAAGTTCATTTTCCCGAACGACCAGAATATCTACCTGCATCACACGCCGGCACCGCAGCTGTTTTCTCGGACGCGACGCGATTTCAGCCACGGTTGCATCCGCATTGAGTATCCCGTGCAGCTTGCTGAATTCGTCTTGCAGAATCAGCCGGAATGGACCACCGAGCGCATCGTGGCGGCCATGAGCGCGGGCAAATCAAGCACGCTTCGTCTGAAGCAGCCGATTCCCGTACTGATTGCTTACAGTACGGTGGTTGTGAAAGAGGATGGTAAAGTCTACTTTTTGCCGGATATCTATCAGCAAGATGTCCGACTCGCTCAGGCGCTGCGCGACACCCGTCCGGCGCATTGATTTACCTCCAGAGCAGCCCGCGCAATGCGGGGCGTCTTGCTCAGACCGATCGACGTTATGACCCAGATCAACACTACGCGCCGGCGTCTGCTCGCCGCCGCCTCGGGTACGGCCCTTTTTTGTGGATTTCCGATGGTGGCTCGCGCCACTTTCGTGAGTACACCCGCACGCAACCTCGCTATGGACCACACGCATACGCGCGAACAGATTGCGCTGACGTACGCGGTGGGGACCCGGTACGTGCCGGAAGCGCTGGCCGATCTTGATCACTTCCTGCGCGACCACTATTCCGGTGATATTGGAAACATGGACCCAGGCCTCTACGACATCATGCACGCGCTACGCGTGTCGTTGAAGGCTCGTACGCCATATCAGATTATTTCCGGATATCGCTCGCCGCATACGAATGAAAGGTTGCGCACGACGCGTGGAGGCGGCGTCGCCCGACGCAGTCTGCACATGGACGGCAAGGCCATCGATTTGCGCATCCCCGGCGTGCCGTTGAAGGAACTGCGCGACGCGGCGTTAGAGCTGAAGGCGGGCGGCGTGGGGTACTACCCAGGCAGCAACTTTGTGCATGTGGATACGGGGCGAGTGCGTTCCTGGAAGGGCTGAAGCTCTGCCTAGTTGCGCGGGCAACCTTATTGCCAATGTGGTTCCCAGCCGATTTTGGCTAACGGATTTCTATACTTCGGCGTGTTCTCTCTTCTATCCAGGAAACGATCATGTCCGTAGCTTCTTCCGTACCGCAGTTTGCCGAAGCCGTGTATCCCTTCGATGCTCGGGGCGTCGCTAAGCGCTTCCGGCACGCAGCCATTTTCGGTGCGCTTTCCGCGTTGAATCCCGGTGAAACCATGCGCTTTTGCAACGATCACGACCCGCTGCCGTTGTTGCAACAGCTGCAGGGACATTTCGGAGACGAGATTCAGATCGCCTACGTATCGCGCCAGCCCGGCGAGATTGTGATCGACTTCACCATCGTTGCGTAATCACGCCAGTAGCCATCCGCCCGCAGCGCCTAGCGTTACAACGACGACGGGCGGCACGCGGCCGACGGTGAGAAGCCCGAAGGCAGCCAGCGCCAACCCGAAATCACGGCTGTTGTGTATGGCGCTGGTCCACACGGGATCATAGAGTGCCGATAGGAGTATGCCCACGACGCCAGCGTTCACGCCTGCCATGACGCACTGTATGCCCGCTCGGTGGCGTAGCCTTTCCCAGAAGGGAAGTGCGGCCACCAACACGAGCAGGGCGGGCACAAATATCGTGATCAGGAGTACGATGCCCCCGCTCCAGCCCTTGAGCGGACTGTCCGCCAGGGCTCCAAGGTAGGCGGCGAACGTGAATAAGGGCCCAGGCACTGCCTGTGCAGCGCCATAGCCTGCGAGAAATTCGGCGTTACTTACCAAGTCATTCGGAACGACGCTGGCTTGCAGCAGTGGCAGTACGACATGGCCACCGCCGAAAACCAAAGCCCCCGACCGATATACGCCTTCTATCAGAACCGCGACGGACGAACCGCTAGCAGCGGCCCATAAGGGCAGTATCAGCAGCAACAAGAGAAAGAGGGCCAAAGCAAATACCCCAAACTTGCGAGATATTGGGTATGCATGCGCCTGTGTGCCGGGCGCGGAGAGGGCATCCACCGCCCATCGACCCAGAAAACCGGACAAGACGATGGCGGTAATCTGACCTACCGACGACGGTATAGCCAAAGTGAGCAAGGCGGCCAGAAAGGCGATGCCCGCCCGCGGACGGTCCGGGCAAAGCGAGCGTGCCATGCCCCATACTGCTTGCGCCACCACTGCTACAGCTACAACTTTGAGTCCCTGCGCCCATCCGCTGTCAGCCAGGGCGCTATTGCTGGCAACGCCCAAGGCGAAAAGGATCAGGACAATTGCAGACGGCAGCGTGAAGCCCGCCCACGCAGCGAATAGGCCAGACCACCCCGCACGTCCCAAACCGAGTGCCATGCCAACCTGGCTGCTGGCTGGGCCGGGCAGAAACTGGCACAGCGCTACGAGATCGGCATAGCTGCGGTCATCCAGCCACTGCCGACGCGTGACGAATTCCGTGCGGAAGTAGCCCAGGTGTGCAATAGGGCCTCCGAACGCGGTAAGACCCAATCGCAGAAATATCAGGAAAACGTGCCAGATGCTTTCGCCGCGGGCGCCTTCCCGTTCCGGGATGCTGCCACGATCACCGGCGAAAGCATCTGTCTCCGGCTGCTCGTTCTTGCTTGTTGCCACGCCATTGTCCAGAGGTTGATCGTGGCAGCAAGGCTATCACAGGCATGCGGCGAGCTCATGTGAGGCGAACTCTTGTTTCGCACTCGGGCACGCGCTGATCAAGGTATGACGCCACAGGCGATACGCTCGCCACCGCCGCCCAGGGGTTTGGGGTGGTCTGCATGATTGTCCCCGCCTTTATGAACCATGATTGCACGGCCCGAGACATCCGAAAGCTGCTTGATACGCGGGGCCAGAACGGGGTTGGAAGCTTTACCTTGGTCGTCGACATACAGTGCTGGCAGATCACCCATATGGCCTTCGCCCCATGGATAACCATGCTTTCCTGTTTTGTCGGGGTCGTAGTGACCGCCAGCTGCGCCCGCCGCCACCGGCTTGCCGTCCTTCCCAGCAGCGGCTTCGCAGCTGGGCTTCTCATGGACATGAAAGCCGTGGATACCCGGCGCCAAGCCCTGGATATCGGGCGTGAATACCAGGCCGTATTGGGTCTCGGAAATCACGACCGTGCCCGCGGACTCAGCGATACCTTCAGCGTTGACCTGGTGCATGGGTACGGTGACGTCGGCGAGCGCGTGGCCCGAGAGCGCGGTAAGGGCTAGCAGCCCCGCTAGAAAAGAGTGTCGCATCCTTTGTACTCCTGCCTGGATAAAGCCGGTTTTAATCAGCGCGGTCGCGGAGTTCCGTCACATTGTCGCCCTCGGCGCAATGGGCGCAACAATAGATGGTTCCACTCTTTTCCAGACCGTGGCCAATGATCGGCACGTTGCATTGGGCGCATTTCGGAGCGGCCGTTCGTATTGCGCATTCAAAACTGTCGAAGGTGTAGGTTTTGCCGGCCATGACCACTTGGAAGGCCTTGTCGTAGTCATTGCCGCAAGAATCGCATCGTGCCATGGGAATGCCTCCTGTTGGAAAGGGAGCGTATGGGCAGCAAGCACCATTCCCTGACCCGGAAATGGATACGGCAATTCGGAAGCTTGCGACTTCCACGCTCGAGCTTTTACGCATGGCGTGGGGCGTTCCACAGATATTTCCCGGAGGTCTGCGTGACGTTATCCTTGCGGATCGGTCAATCAAGAAAAAAGGAGCGGCGCCCGTGAATTCGTCTATGACGCAACTTGGCCCGGATAACAAGCTGCGTTGCCGCTGGTGCCTGGCTACGCCGCAGTATCTCAACTACCACGATACGGAGTGGGGCTTTCCCGTCAGGGATGACCGCCGCCTGTTTGAAAAACTGTGTCTGGAAGGGTTTCAGTCGGGCCTCAGTTGGCGCACGGTTCTAGAGAAGCGCGAGAACTTTCGGGCCGCGTTTCATGATTTCGACCATGAGCGAATTGCGCAATTCTCGGAGGACGACGTGAATCGCCTGTTGGGCGATGCGGGCATCATCCGGCATCGCGGCAAGGTCACGGCTGTCGTGAACAACGCGCAGCGCATGATCGAACTGTTGGAGCAAGAAGGCTCGCTGGCCGACTTTGTATGGCGCTATGCGCCGCCGGCATCGCGGGTGGCGGAAATTCCACCACCGGCGACGTCTCCTGAGTCCACCGCCTTGTCGAGAGAACTGAAGAAACGCGGCTGGAAGTTCGTCGGCCCGACGACCGTTTATTCCTTCATGCAGGCCATGGGCCTCGTGAACGACCATGCCCCGGAATGCGTCGTTCACGCCGAAGTCGAGCGGGCGAGACGGGCATTTTTAAGAAGCTAGTTCATCCTTGCAACCGCGCTTCAGTCACGCCTGGCTCAGCAGGACGACGCCCCCGATCAGGATCGCGCAACCGATCAACCGCGCGGGGCCGACCTTCTCGCGCAAAATGATCATGCCGAAGAGAGCGCCCACCATCATGGACATCTCCCGAGCCGGCGCAGTAAGGCTCAGGGGGGCACCAATCTGCAGCGCGATCAGTACCAGGATGTAGGAAAGCGGCGAGAGCAGGCCCACCGCAATGGCTAGGCCCCAGCGATTCTTCATGCGCTCGCGAACTAGGTGGCGGCGCGCCATGACCCACGGCGCAAGAATCACCACGCGCACTATATTCGAACACCAGTCCAGCACCACAGGGTGGATACCCAGCGCCTTAACGCCGTAGGCGTCCACGACGGTGTAGCTGGAGATTGCGGTGCCGGTGAGCAAACCCCAGCGTACGCCCCGGCGTGCCTCGGGTTGTGCGAACTTGGCAAGATTGCCCTGCGTCGAAATCAAAATGATGCCCGCCACAATGGCCAGCAGGCCGGCGATCCCGTAGCCGCTGGGCTCCTCGCCTAG
>DATGNX010000109.1:0-6152 GCA_035306485.1 Burkholderiaceae bacterium | reverse complement strand
ATATACCCGTGTGCTTCCTGCACGTCGTGCAGCGCCGGCAGCAGGCCGCCCGCTTGAGCGGCACGCCGACGAATGATTTCATGCAAATGCACCGCGTCTTGCGCTTCAGTGCTCGGATCCTTCATGTACGTCACCCTGGGCAGACACCTGACAAGAATGACGTTAGCTTACCCCCCGTGCGAAGGGAGTGCTACCGGAAAGCCCTTATGTGCGGGCCGGCGCATGCCTTAACCTGCCCCAGCGCATCCCTTATTTGCCGGCGGCGCGTGCTTGAGTCGCGCTTACTGCTTGAGCCGCGCTTACATAAGCCGCGCACTTAAGCCTTATGCTCCCGGGCGCACAAAAACAAAAAGCCCCCGCGAAAAGCGAGGGCTTTTTATTAGGAATCTGGTCGGGGCGAGAGGATTCGAACCTCCGACTCCTACGTCCCGAACGTAGTACTCTACCAGGCTGAGCTACGCCCCGACTATCGGTCTCTGCTAACCGAGAAAGAGCATAATTCTAGCAAAGAATTGAGGTACGTGGAAACTGGCCAGTCAGAAAGTGCCTGGCGAGCCAATGCTGCCTCTTCCTCCGCTGCTTTCATGGTGTATTCCAGGGCGTCCGTATTCTGAACCGCTTGGGCCACGGCTGCGAAATCCCCGTCGCCATGCAGGATGGCGTCCTGGATCAGGAAGCGCTGAGCGGGCGTACCCACTTCCATAACGCGAATCAGCGGCAGGGTCGGCTTGCCCTCACGCAGGTCATCGCCCACGTTCTTGCCCAACGCCTGCACGTCACCACCGTAATCCAATACGTCGTCCACCAGCTGGAAGGCAGTGCCGATATGGCGGCCATAGGCCGCCGCGGCCGCCTGCTGTTCCGGCGAGCCCCCGCCGATGATCGCGCCCACCTCGGCCGCCGCTTCGAACAGCTTGGCCGTCTTGTAGCGCACGACCTGCAGGTAGCGTTCGATGGAGACATCCGGATCGTGCACGTTGAGAAGCTGCAGCACTTCACCTTCGGCAATCACCGTGGTGGCCGCCGACAGCACCGTCATAGCGGGCATGGAGCGCGACTCCACCATCATCTCGAAGGAGCGCGAATACAGATAATCGCCCACCAGCACGCTGGCCGCGTTGCCGAAGACTGCATTGGCGGTGTTGCGGCCGCGACGCATGTCGGATTCGTCCACCACGTCGTCATGCAGCAGCGTCGCCGTGTGAATGAACTCCACCACTGCCGCCAGGAGGTGATGCAACGTACCTTCGTAGCCCAATGCGCGCGCCACCATGAGCAACATGGCGGGCCGCATGCGCTTGCCGCCCGCACCGACGATGTAATCGCCGATGGTTCGAATAAGGACGACTTCGGAATCGAGACGCTCGCGTATGACCACATCCATGGCCTTCATGTCGTCTTCGATGGGGATTAGCAGCTCGTTGAGATTCAAGGCGGGCCTGACGGAGGTAACAGTGAACGGGGTTACGGCAAAGACGGGATTATACGTGACGAGCCGTTTCGGCCCCATGATCCGTCTCGTGCAAATTAGCGATAATCAGGACTTTGCCGAGAAAAACGAGGACCTGGAGACTTTAGTGACCACGTATGAATTCAACACGCTCATCGAGCGGGCCGAGCGTGTGCTGGCACAACTTGAAGCATGGCTGCCCCCCGCGCCCCCGGATATCGACTGGAGCGCGCACGCGTTCCGCTGGCGCAAACGGGGATCGCGAGGCTGGCTGGACGCGGTGCGCCACATTGCCAGCATCGGCATCGAAGACCTGCAGCATATCGAGCGCCAGAAGGGTGTGATCGACCGCAACACCCGCCACTTCCTGGAAGGTAAGCCCGCCAACAACGTGTTGATGACGGGCGCCCGCGGCACCGGCAAGAGTTCGCTGGTGAAGGCAATGCTCGCGCAGTATGGCGACCAAGGACTGCGCCTGATCGAAGTGGACAAATCCGACTTGGCCGACCTGAGCGACATCGTGGACCTGATCGCCCATCGCCCGGAACGCTTCATTATCTTCTGCGACGATCTTTCCTTCGAGGAAGGCGAAGACGGCTACAAGGAACTAAAGTCGGTGCTGGACGGTTCGGTGAGTTCTTCCGGCGAGAACGTACTGGTCTACGCGACCTCGAATCGCCGCCACCTCATGCCGGAGTACATGAGCGAGAACCTGAGCGCTCGTCACCAATCCGACGGCGAGATCCATCCCGGCGAGACCGTCGAAGAGAAGATCTCCCTGTCCGAGCGTTTCGGCATCTGGCTGTCGTTCTACCCCTTCAAGCAGGACGACTACCTGGATATTGTGAACCACTGGCTGCGTGAGATGGGCTGTAGCGCCGAATCGATCGAAGCCTCGCGCACCGAAGCGCTCCAGTGGGCGCTGGAGCGCGGATCGCGTTCCGGGCGCGTCGCTCGGCAATTCGCACGCGACTGGGCGGCGCGTCATGTCTAAACCCTTCCTCGACGTAGCCGCAGGCATCATTCTCAGACCGGATGGGCGCCTGCTGTTGGGCCAGCGTCCGGCCGACAAGCCGTGGCCCGGCTGGTGGGAGCTGCCCGGCGGCAAGATCGAACCGGGTGAATCGGTACTGGAAGCCCTGGCGCGCGAGTTGAAGGAAGAGCTCGATATCGAGGTCACCACATCCGCGCCCTGGGTCACCTATGTGCACGAGTACCCCAAGAACATCGTGCGCCTGGCCTTCTGCAAGGTCACGGCTTGGGAGGGCGAGCCGCGCTGCATGGAAGGTCAGCAACTAGCGTGGGTCGATCCACACGGCGAGCTGGAGGTCGGGCCCGTGCTGCCGGCCACCGAGCCGCCCTTGCGCTGGCTGACCCTCCCTCCCCGCTACATCGTCAGCCATATCGGCTCGACCGATGGGCTGGAGCCCTGGCTACAGCGACTGGACGAGGTACTTGGCCAAGGGCCCGCGCTGGTCCAGTTCCGCGAGCCGGAATGGGAGCGGCGCGCCCGGGACGACGAATCGGAAGCCAACCGTCTGGAATTCGCCTTTGCCACCGTACTGGAACGCTGCCGCGCCGCAGGTGCACGCTGCCTCGTTAATGCGGTGCACCGGGAGTCCTGGTGGACGCGTGCCGACGGTGTGCACCTGCGCGCGGCCGACCTGACACTGCGCCGGGCCGTACCGCGGTCACCCGCTTTGGTGGCGGCCTCGGTGCACAACGAGGCGGAGCGTCAGGCCGCAAGCGACATGAACGTGGACTTCATGGTGATCGGCCACGTGTTGGATACGCCTTCGCATCCTGACGCGCCGGCTTTGGGTTGGGAGCGTTTCGCCCAACTGGCGCAAGGCGCCGGTTGCCCGGTCTACGCCATCGGCGGCCAACATGCCGGCACACTGACGACCGCGCAATCACATGGGGCACACGGCATCGCGTTCATGCGGGCGACACGCTAGTCAGGGCTGAGCGACCGGGTCGGCCTCCTGCGGCGCAGCGGGCACCCACCCGCCCCCCAGTGCAGCGGCCAGGCGCGCACTGGCGTTCAAGCGTTCGGCAAGCAGGTTGAGCGCCGCTCGCTCGGTGTTCAATGCCGTGGTCTCCGTCTGGACGACGCTCAAGTAGTCGATCAGCCCGGCCTCATACTGGTTCCGCGTGAGCTGCAGGGATTCGCGTGCCGCTTCCAGGGCGCGCCCCTGCGTGACCTGTTCCTGACCCATTACACGCAGCTGAACCAACAGGTCCTCAACCTCCTGCAAAGCGACGAGCACCGTCTGGCGCCACGTTAGTGCCTGGACGTCAAAGCCCGCGCGGGCCTGCTCCAGCGCGGCGCTGCGCGCGCCTCCATCGAACAAAGTAAGTGCCAACGCCGGCCCCAAGGCCCAGAATCGCGCCGGCGCGGTGAGCCACTCTGCCCACTGACCGGAGCGGAAACCGCCCTGAGCGCCCAGGGTCAATGCCGGGAACCAGGCCGCCTGTGCCACACCAATTTGTGCGTTGGCTTCCGCCATCCGCCGCTCGGCCGCCGCCACGTCGGGGCGCGCCTGCAGCAGTTGAGACGGAACGCCGACCGGAATCGCGGGCAGGCCGGGCACGTGTTCTGTGGCCGGCAGCGCGAACGATGCGGGCGTCCGGCCCAGCAAAATAGCAATGGCATGTTCCAGCGTCGCACGCTCGCGCTCGAGCGACAGCAGTTGTGTTCGGGCGTTTTCCAGCTGCGTGCGCGCCGCCGCCACGTCGGCCTGCATTGCGACGCCGGCCTGATACCGGTTTTCCGTCATCTGCAATGAACGTTCGTAGGCCTGCACCGTCTGCTGCAGGAGCCGGATCTCGGCGTCGGTCACCCGAAGATTGAAGTAGGTCTGGGCCAGTGTGGATTGCATGCTCAGTCGCACGTCGCCGATGTCCGCAACGCTGGCGTCCAGCGCGGCCTGACCGGCCTCGACGGAACGTCTGACCCGCCCCCACAGGTCCACTTCCCAGCTCACTGCCCCGGATAGCGCGTAGCTGTTGCTTGCGCCGCCGCCGAAGCCTACCCCGCCTCCGCCGGCCCCTGACGCCGTGCCGCCACCGCTGCCGGAACGTTCGATCGAGGCATTACTGCCTATTGTGGGGAAGAAGCCGGCCCGAGCCGCCTGCAGCGAAGCTTGCGCCTGGCGGTATCGCGCTTCGGCCAGACGGACGTCCAGGTTCTCCTGCTCAAGCCCTTGCATAAGTTCATTCAGCAAGGGGTCGCCATACAAGGTCCACCAGTCCGCACGCAACGGCGCCGCATCGGGCCGAGCCTGCACCCACCCCGCATTGGCGACGGGGTCGGCGGCGGCCTGCCGGTAGGCGTCGCCCAGATTCAGCTCGGGCTGCCGGTAGTCTGGACCCACCGCACATCCGGCCAGCAGGGCGATGGCCAGACAGGAAATTATTCGACGCATAGGGACAACGGCTGGCATGGCTTCCATCATGGTTTTCATGTCGCGTTCTCGCGCGGCGTTGCGCCCGCTGCGTCCGACTTGGGACGACGGGCCAAGCGCAAGCGCAGGCGATCAAGATAAAGGTACACGACCGGCGTCGTATACAGCGTGAGAATCTGGCTCAGGAACAGGCCGCCGACAATGGTGATGCCAAGCGGGCGGCGCATCTCGACACCGGCGCCCGTGGCCAGAATCAGCGGCAGCGCACCCAGCATGGCGGCCAGCGTCGTCATCATGATGGGACGGAAGCGCACCAGGCAGGCCTGGTAGATGGCCTCGCGAGAACTCAAACCATCGCGCCGCTCCGCCAGCAGGGCGAAGTCCACCATCATGATTGCGTTCTTCTTCACGATGCCGATCAACAAAAACACGCCGATCAGCGCGATGAGGGTGAATTGCTCGCCCAGCAGCATCAAGGCGAGCAAGGCGCCAATGCCGGCCGAGGGCAAGGTCGACAAAATGGTAATGGGATGCACATAGCTTTCGTACAGCATGCCGAGCACCAGGTACATCGTGACCAGCGCCGCCAGTATCAGCCAGGGCTGCTGGTCCATGCCCTGCATCAACGCGCCGGCAGTTCCCAGGAAACCTGCCTGGATTTCGTGCGTCGGCATGCCGGTGCGCGCCACGGCCTGCTCGATCGCCTGCATGGCTTCGTCCAACGCCACGCCCGGCGCAAGACTGAACGAAATCGAATCGGCAGCCAGAAGGCCTTGGTGGTTCACGCTAAGCGGGGAGGTACCCGGCTGCAGCCGGGTGAAGGCGGACAAGGGCACCCGTTCGCCGTTAGCGCCGATGACTTGCACCAGACGTAATGATTCCGCGTCCTGAGCGTAGCGTTCGTCGATGCCCATGACCACGTGATACTGGTTCAGCCTGCCATAGATCACCGACACCTGGCGCTGACTGAACGAGTTATTGAGCGTCGTGGCAACCGTATTCATGTCTACGCCCAGGCGCTTTGCAGCATCCCGGTCGATCACCAGCTCCACCTGGCGTCCCTTGTCCTCGACGTCCGTATCCACGTCCACCAACTGGGGTAGCTCGGCCAGCGCCTGCTGCACCCGCGGCATCCAGGTCTTGAGCAAATCGAGGTCGCCGCTCATGAGCGTGTAATCGTAGGACCCGGAACTCTGCTGGCGGCCGCCCACGAAGATATCTTGCTGCGGCACCAGGGTCAGGCGCGCGCCGGGCGTACGCTGGAACTGCGGCCGCAAGCGGTTCACCACCTCCTG
>DATGNX010000108.1:0-11132 GCA_035306485.1 Burkholderiaceae bacterium | reverse complement strand
GAGAGTGCACGGCGCTCTTCAAGTGAACGGACCGGCTCGCCCTCGAAATCGATGAAGTGAACGTCGCCCTGGGCGATCAGAACCTGGCCAAGATGCAGATCCCCATGAATTCGGATCATCAGCGTACCGGTGGCGAGCTGTACGATGCGATCGATCTCACCTTCGATGCGAGAGCGATCCGCCTTCAGGGCTGCAAGAAGTTCCCGTGCCGGCGCGTCCAGTTGATCCTGATTCCGTGTGCAGGCTCGATACGCGGCGGACAGCATGGCGCGTATCGACTTCCCCCATTCACGTGCGGCGGCTGCATCGACCGTAACCGGCTCGAAGGCGGGATCGTCGCAAGGCTGGGCCAGCACACCATGCATCTGCGCCAGCCGCCTTCCTATCATGCCCGCAACGGCCTCGTAGGGTGCCAGCTCTTCCGCGAAGTCCTCGCCGCTCTCGCCGGTGAGCGCTGCGCTCTCCAGACTGCGCTTGAGAAACTCCTGGGTCCAGGTCCAGGCATCACCCTGGTTATGTACGCGTCGGTGCACTAGCGCCAGCGTGTGCGGTGTGCCGTCGGCACTGATGCGCAGCATCTCGCCCAGCAACTCCGGCGCGTTCCCGAAGCCCGCCTGCGTGAGTCGCCGTGTCATTTCGGCTTCGGGATGCACCCCCGGCACGACGTGACGCAGCAGCTTCAGCATGATGTCATCGCCCACTAGGATCGTGCTGTTGGACTGCTCGCCGTGGAACCACTCCACTACCGTATCGGCGGACCACTCCAGCTGCTTGAGTCCCGGTTCGCCCTGGAACTTCAGCATGGCGCGCTTGCCCTGCAAGGGTAAGGGCACTTCTTTCCTGCTCGCCAGATTGTCCAGCAGGCACAGGGCGAAGTTCGGCAGGGTGTAGGCCTCCGTCACGAAGCCAACCTCCGCGCCACGCCGTACGCGCGCCAGGGCGTACTGCAAGGGCATGCCCTCGATGTTTTCCGCCCACACCAGCGCCAGCGGCATGAACCAACTGTCGCCCTGCTCGGCCGCACCTTCCTGGATCTCCGCCATAAAGAAGTCGGTCTGGCCGGGCACCGCCTCCAGATACAGCACTTTCAGGGGCTCTTGCGACTGCCCGCGCGAGTACCAGCGCTGATTGGATAAGTAGCGAGGGAGCACATGCTCGTGCAACTGGCGCCAGGAGCGTTCCAGCATCTGGTAGCCGCGCCGCTTGCGGAGCACCAGCGTCGAGAATTCCGGCAGCTGCGGCGGCGAGACGGCGTGCCAGACGGGAGGACTTGCACTGGCGCTAAGGTCGAACCAATAAAAACCATAGGGCGGCAGCGTCAACAGATAAGGCAGTTCCCCTATCGTGGGAAAAGGCGTGCCCCCAAGCAGTTCGACGGGGACCCGTCCCGACATCTCGGACAGCTCCAGCTCCACGGGCTGCGAGGCATTGGAGAGATTCGCCACGCACATCAGCACTTCACCCTCGTGCTCGCGCAGATACGCGAGAATCTTGCGGTTTCCGGGATAAAGGAAGCGAAGCGAGCCCCGCCCGAACACATTGGTCTGCTGCCGCTTGGCCAGCATGCGGCGGGTCCAGTTCAGCAAGGAGTGCGGATCACGCTGCTGCGCCTCCACATTGACCGCTTCATAGCCATACAGCGGCCCCAACAGCATGGGTAAAGACAGTTGTTCCGGATCGGCTCGAGAGAAGCCCCCGTTGCGGTCGGCGGACCACTGCATGGGCGTTCGCACGCCGTCCCGATCCCCAAGATGGATGTTGTCTCCCATGCCGATCTCGTCGCCGTAATACAGCACCGGCGTGCCCGGCATGGACAACAAGAGGCTGGTCATGAGTTCGATGCGCCGGCGGTCGCGCTCAAGCAGTGGAGCGAGGCGGCGGCGGATACCCAGGTTGATCCGCGCCTGTTTGTCCGCCGCGTAGACTTCCCAAAGATAGTCGCGCTCGCTGCTGGTCACCATTTCCAGCGTGAGCTCGTCGTGATTGCGCAGGAAGATCGCCCATTGGCAGCTTTCCGGGATCTCCGGCGTCTGCTGCATGATGTCGGTGATCGGGAAACGATCCGCCCGAGCAATGGCCATATACATGCGCGGCATGAGCGGAAAGTGGAAGCACATGTGGCATTCGTCGCCGTCCCCGAAGTACTCCTGTGCATCCTCCGGCCACTGATTCGCTTCCGCCAGCAGCAGACGATCGGGGTAGTCTCGATCGAGCGCCGCGCGGATTTCGCGCAGAATGGCGTGCGTCTCCGGCAGGTTCTCGTTATTGGTTCCTTCGCGTTCCACCAGGTAGGGCACGGCATCCAGCCTCAGGCCGTCCACGCCCATGTCGAGCCAGAAACGCATAACCGAGATGACTTCCTTCAACACCCGGGGGTTGTCGTAGTTGAGATCCGGCTGATGCGAGTAGAAACGGTGCCAGAAATAGGCGCCCGCTTCCGGGTCCCACGTCCAATTGGACTTCTCGGTATCGCAGAAAATGATGCGGGTACCGGCGTAGCGCTGGTCGTCATCCGACCACACGTAGAAATCCCTCGCGACCGTGCCGGGGCGTGCTCGCCTAGCACGCTGAAACCATGCATGCTGGTCCGAGGTGTGGTTAACCACCAACTCGGTGATCACGCGCAGGTTGCGTGCGTGAGCCTCGCGAATGAAGCGCCGCACGTCGGCCAGAGTGCCGTACTCGGGATGTACATCACGGTACTCGGCGATGTCGTAGCCATCGTCGTGGCGCGGCGACGGATAAAAGGGCAGCAACCATATCGTGTTAACGCCCAGCCCCGCGATGTAGTCGAGCTGTGATATCAGCCCCGGGAAGTCGCCCTTGCCGTCATTATTCGAGTCAAAGAAGGACTTCACGTGCAGCTGGTAGATCACTGCATCCTTGTACCAGCCCGGCTCGTTCAGCACTCTTGAGGATCGCCTGGGTTGCTTCATAAGGTGGCTCCTCCCTGCTCTCGAACAAGCGCCCACAGCACAAAAGGTCGCTCGGGCGTCAGTTCCACCTGATGGTAGCGGCCATGCAGTCTGAATCGGTGGTCGTCGAACAAGTCATGCAGAGGCACTGCGGCGTGCTCTGGCAGCCCCCAGTCCTCAAGGGGGAGCACCAACCGACCTCCCTGCCTGTGGTGGGGATCGAGGCTCACCGCTACGAGCACGATGCTGTCTCGCTCAGGGCTGTAGCGTGAGTAGAAAAGGATTTGTTCATTATTCACCTCCAGAAACCGGATGCCCAAATGGCTCTGCAGCGCCGCATGGCTGCGCCGGATCCGATTCAGGCGCGTGATTTCATCGACAATGTTGCCGGGCGCATTCATGTCCCACTGACGCAGCTGGTACTTCTCGGAATCCAGATACTCTTCCTTGCCCGGCACGGCATCCGCCACGCACAGCTCGAAGCCGTTGTACATGCCCCACGACCCGGATAGCGTGCATGCGAGCACCGCGCGGATCAGAAAACCCGCACGCCCCGATGTCTGCAGGAACCAGGGGTTGATATCGGGCGTGTTCACAAAGAAATTCGGCCGGAAGAACTCGCGCTGCGGCGCCGCGTTGAGCTCGTTCATGTAGGTCGTGAGCTCGTATTTGGTATTGCGCCATGTGAAGTAGGTGTACGATTGCGCGAAACCGATCTTCGCGAGCCGATACATCATGGCCGGACGGGTAAAGGCCTCCGACAAAAACACGACGTCGGGGTGCCGGTCCCGCACCTCGCGCAGCAACCATTCCCAGAACGGCAGGGGCTTGGTATGCGGATTGTCCACACGGAAAATGCGCACGCCCTGCGCCGTCCAGAACAGGACAATGTCCCGCAGCGCCCGCCATAGCGCCGCCTGCCTAGGCGTACTTGCGAGCGGGCTGTAGAAATCCGGATTGACGATATCTTCGTACCGCTTGGGCGGGTTCTCCGCGTATTTCAGCGTTCCGTCCACGCGCCAGTTGAACCAGTCCGGGTGCTCGCGCAGCCAGGGATGATCCGGCGAGCATTGGATCGCGAAATCCAGGGCGATTTCCAGACCGTGCTCCTCCGCTGCGACCAGCAGGGCGCGAAAGTCGTCCAGCGTGCCCAGTTCAGGGTGCACCGCATCATGCCCGCCGTCGGTCGAACCGATCGCATAAGGGCTGCCGGGGTCGTCCGGTCCGGCCTGAAGCGAGTTATTGCGGCCCTTGCGATTGCGCTGCCCGATAGGATGGATAGGCGGAAAATACAGCACGTCAAAGCCCATGCGTCGCACGGTGGGAAGCTTGTCGATCACGTCGCGCAAGGTCCCATGCTGGCCGGCCACCGGGCTCTGTGAACGCGGGAACAACTCATACCAGCTGGAGAATGCGGCTTTCTTGCGTTCCACACACAAGGCGTAGGACACGGCGGTCTGTGTCTCGAACGCATGCCGATCAACGCTATACACGGCCTCGGCCAAACCCGGATCCAGCAAGGCTGCAACCTGTGCGGGAGTCGCCGGCGGTATATCGTTGCCTGCCCGCGCGGGTACGGCGGGTGGGCGTGTTGCGCCTGCCGCCCGCGTCCGACGCCGCTTCGGGACCAATGCGGCGTCCGAAGGCAGGCCCACGACATCCAGAGCCGCTTCGATCTCGGGCGCAGCCTGGTCCGCCTCCAACAGATCAAGGTACGCGCACAGCATGCGCCGTCCCTCCTCGACCTCCAGACTGACATCTACACCGGCCTCGGCCTTCTTACCGAGCTGCACGCAGTAGCTTTGCCACCGATCGTGCCAGGCCCGTATCGCGTAGACGTAGCGTCCAAGTTGGCGCGGCGTGAAGTGTCCTTCCCAGACATCGTTGCCCAGCGCTTCCATCCGAACTCGGTTCCAATCCGCGTCGTTCACGGTACGCCATAACAGCTCCGCCGCCAGCTCCTCGTGCCCGTCCATGAAAATGTCGGCGCGGATGACGATACGCTCCCCAAGACTGCGCTTGATCGCAAACTGTCCGCCATCGACGGACGGACGCACAGCTTCGATGGCGATGCGCGGTGCGCGCAGGGCGCTACTGAGGTTGCGGCGCAGCTGGCTCGATGACGTGCCGTGTTCAGGTACACGATCAGCTCTTCCCACGGCGATGAGTTCATGCTTGCCGCCGTCGAGAACGAACTCCTCCGGCTGGTCGTGGGGAAGCACATAGCCATCCGGCAATCGGCTTTCAATCAGGTCGCGGGCGACCGCAGCAGAAGCGAGTTCGGGATTAAGTAGCAGCAAGCGTCCCGATTCACCGCCCTTGAACAACACCGTGAGCGCCGAAAGCGGCCCGCTCAAGATGACGGGCCGCTCCGGCCGGCCGTCTTCCACCCCTGCCGGACCACCATTGGAAAACGGCTTGTCGCGTTCCATTGCCGCCAAGTACGCCGCCGGAACGAGTACCGCGTCCGCTATCAATCGGGCCACGGCGAGGCGTTGAGCAGCGTCCCGGGGCATTGGCTCGCCGGGATCAATACTGCGCGTGTCCACGAGCGGTGCGATCACCGGTGCAACGGCGCGCAGTCTCTCAAATTCCTCCACCAGCCAGGTATCGCGAAAGTTCCACCAGGGCAGCGAGGAATACACCCCATCGACGGGCAGGCCTTCCAGCGAGGCAAGCGTGGCCGGGGTCATGCCCGGCGTCCACACGGTAATGGCCGGACGCTCGCGGCGCTCGGCCAAGGCACGGATGAAGTCCGCGCGCAGGCTGGGAGACACATGGGCTAGACCCCGCAACAACATTGCGTCTACGCCCGCGGTCGCCAACATCGGCGACTCGGCCTGGGCGAGCAGTCCGCCGCTGCCGGTGGAGCCCTCCCCCACGGAGACGTCCAACATCAGGCCGACGCCGGCATCCCGGCAGGCGAGCCCGCACTGCTCCACTGCGCCAGCGTCATCCTGGAATCGTTCGACTGGCACGCACAGCATGTTGAAGCCCTGAGCGACGGCCGCCACACACTCCTCCGCCCAAGAATCGTACGAGCGCGGTTGCAACGCATCGACGGAGAAAGGCAGGGCGAGGATGCGGCGGCCCACCATCCGTTCGCACTGCGTAACGTGTATTCCTGTTTCCTGCATGACATGAACCTGGCGGATGGGTTGCCTGGAGCGCTATGAACGGGTCCAGCGGCAGCCTTGTTGCTGCCGCGCGTCTCTGAGCAAACCACATGCCTGTCCGCACACCGGGAAATTCGAATACGCCGGGATATGAGAATTCGCGAGATCATTGACACCACCTTGGGCGGTACAGGGTTTGCTGTTCCGGAGCGACGACATCCAGGAGAAGTGACTATGCATCCCGCCGATATAACCCTGCGCCTGCACGTACCCGAGCCACCCGGTCACGACCCGAATGTCCCACCGACAACTCCGCCGGGACCACAACCGGATCGCGAGATCGACCTGCCACCTTTGGACGACCCCGACGAGATCCGCGAGCCGAACGACCTGCCGCCGGACGACGCACCGGAGCCGGATCCGGACGAGGTGCCCCCGCCGGTTCACTGAGCCATACTGGGATTTTTAGGAGAAGATGAGGCGCGCTCAGGCCATGGAGCGACGCCCGGCCTGCTGTCGGGTTCGCATCGCTTCCGCCGTTTCGTGTGCCACCAACATGGCGCGCATGGCGGCCACTCGCGGCGGTACGACTCGGCGGGCGCGCAAGGCGCGAATGAGGCCGCCCAGTGCAGAGGCCACGACTTCATTCAAACGATGACGCCTGGCGGCAAGCCGTAGCTGTTGCATGGTTTCGTGCCACGCCTGCGCAAAAGGCAAGCGCATCCAGGCAACCCAGATGGCATTGCGTAACAGCAGTCTTTCCCGGAGGCGAGAATTACGGAGCGTGGAAGGAAAATGACGCGACACGACATCTTCCATATACACAATTCGCCACCCCCGCACGGCCAGATCCAGCGCCAGTAGTTCCTCTTCGCCACCAATAAAAAGCGGTCCCCAGTACCCACCCGCCTCATAGAAGGCGCGCGTGCGCACGACACAGGCCCCTGCCATGAAACCTAGCAGTTGCGGTCCCGGGAGATCTTCTCTTTCGAGGGGGCTGTGAGCCATTTTCAGGCAGGCGGGGTCGACCCGTCCCTCTTCGCCGACCAGCACGCAACCGCTCAGGACGCCAATGCGTGGATGCTGGTCCATCGTATCAGCCGCAAGCTCCAGCGAGCCGGGTTCCCACTGCGTGTCGTCATCGCAGAATGCCACATAACGGGTGTGCGCATAGGCCACGGCAATATTGCGCGCTGCGGCCCCGATATTTCGGCGGCTGCGTATGAGCATGACTGACGGAAACTCGCTGGCGACCGCATCGGCCGTGCCATCAGTAGAACCGTTGTCGACGACGATGGTGGGCCAGCCATCGGGGAGTCGGGAAAGGGCCCGTAAGGTCTGCAGAAGCTGCACGCGCCTGTTATAGGTGAGCACCACCACGGTACCGCGTTCGGGAGATTCCATTTTCTTATATGGGAAACGCCAAGGACGCCTGCCTACAGCATATAGCGTGCCGTTGCGCGTTTGCCCCAAACCGGCCCCGCGCGCTGTATCCGACGCCGACTGTATTTTCTACCGCAAGCTGGAGGAAGACTCGTCGACGTCGTTCAGGGCCCCGTACTCTTCAAGCCGGTTGTATAGAGTCTTCAGACTAATGCCCAGCATCTCCGCCGCCGCTTTCTTCACGCCACCGCACTGCTTCAGTGTGGCGAGAATCAGCTGCCGATTCGCGTCGGCCAAAGGTACACCCACGGGCACTTTGATCTCTGTGCCCCAACCCGCAGAGTGCGAATCGAGCGAGAACGAGTTGAAGTCGCCCTTGATAAGGTCGTCGGCCAGAATATGACTGCGATAAACGTAGTTGCGCAGTTCGCGAATATTCCCGGGCCACGTATACGTGAGCATCGCGTTGCGTGCTTCTTCGGAGAATCGCTTGTTGGTGCCGTATTCGGTGTTTAGGGTCTGCAGGAAGTGCTCGGCAATCAGCAGGATGTCGTCGCCACGCTCGCGCAAAGGCGGCAGCTCCAGCGGGAACACGCTTAATCGGTGGTAGAGATCTTCGCGCAAAGTCCCTTTCGCGACGGCCTGCTCGGGATTACGGTTGGTTGCGGCAACCACGCGGACGTCGGCAGCTATTTCTTCGTGCGTCCCGACACGCATGAAACACCCCGTTTCCAGGACGCGCAATAAGCGGACCTGAAGCTCCATGGACATTTCAGTGATCTCATCGAGAAACAGAGTGCCGCCATTGGCCCGCTCGAAATACCCTTTGTGTTGACGGTCCGCACCCGTGAAAGCGCCCTTCTCGTGACCGAACAGCTCGCTTTCAATCAGGTTGGGAGAGATCGCACCGCAATTGACGGCCATGAAGGGCTTCTCGTGCCGGGCGCTTGCCAAGTGTATGGCTTCCGCCGCGAGTTCCTTACCTGTGCCGCTTTCACCGACAAGCAGCACCGTGGCGTTGGTGGGGGCCACCTTTTCAATATGGGCGCAAAGCAGTTGAATTGCGGGCGACTTGCCCACGATGCGCGCAAAAGCGTCTTTTGCGCCGGCTCCGGCGCTCGATCCACGCGTCGAACTCTTCAGCTCGGTAAGGACGCCTCGCAAGCGGCGCAACGCGATCGGCTTGGTGAGGTAATCAACCGCACCGCAGCGTAGAGCTTCGATGGCGCTCTCCACACTGGAGTGTCCGGTGATGAAGACGACCTGGCAATCCTTCAGCTCCAGTCGCTTCCACAGGTCAATGCCATCTCCGTCCGGCAACTGCATGTCGAGCAGCATGACGTCGGGCTTGTGGCGCTCAATCTGAATGCGGGCCTGCTTGATATCGCCCGCCTGCGCCACCGTGTATCCTTCCTCGGCTGCAAGCTCGGCGATGAGCTCACGCGTGGCGGGCTCATCGTCTGTTATCAAAAGATGCGGCATGGTGCCTCTACAGAGAAACGTGTTGCCACGGTTTGACTTATGGTACAGACTTTCCCTGAAACGGAAAGTAAGAGTCGATCTCATTTGAAACGAAATCCAGCAGTCGAATCCCGTGTACCTATTCTACAGATAGACTTGCTCCATGATTCCGTCATCTAAATTACTTGGGCGTTCGCGCCCGGCTTTCGAGATGGCCCGTGCCGTCGTGCGCGCGGCACCCACAGATGCGAGTGTCCTGATCGTCGGCGAAAGCGGCACAGGGAAGGAAGTCATCGCCCGTACCGTGCACAACAGAAGCGCTCGGGCAGGAGCACCGTTTCTCGCAATCAACTGCGGTGCAATTTCGCCATCGCTCGCTGAGCGCGAGCTCTTCGGCCACGAAAAAGGCGCCTTCACCGGCGCCATTTCACGCAGCATCGGCTGTTTTGAACGGGCACATACAGGCACACTGTTTCTCGATGAAGTTACGGAAATGCCGTTGTCGATCCAGATTCAGCTATTGCGGGTTCTGGAAACCGGCAGTTTCCACCGCGTAGGCGGCACCGAACCGGTGAAAGTGGACGTGCGCATCATCGCCGCCACAAACCGCGACCCGCAGGAAGCGGTAAAGGGCGGCACACTGCGGTCCGACCTGCTCTACCGCCTTGCCGTGTTTCCCATCAAAGTGCCTCCCCTGCGCGAACGCAAATCGGATATCGCGTACCTGGCTCAGAAATTCATGCAGGAGCTGAACCAGCAAGAGGGGCGACGCAAGACGCTTTCGGCTGCGTCAATCGGCCGGCTGCAAAACTACAACTGGCCGGGCAACATCCGCGAACTCAAGAACACGATCACCCGTGCCTACATTCTTTCGGAATCGGAAGAAGTCGATATCCCGCCCATGCGCCCCTTCTTTCGCGACACCGCGCCGACACGTCAGCAGGATATTTTGCGCATTCCAGTAGGCACCTCCATCGCGGCGGCTGAGCGCTCCATTATCCTGGCCACCCTCGACCACTTCGGCGGTGACCGCAAACGCAGCGCCCTCGCCTTGGGCATCAGTCCCAAGACGCTTTATAACCGGCTGGAGCACTTCCGGCAGCTCCAGCCTCCACCTCCTCCGCCAGCAAACTCCGAAAGTAACGCAAGGTCAGCTCGATCCCCGAGTCCAGCGTAACTCGCGGCTTCCAGCCCAGTCGTTGACGTGCCAGGGTAATGTCCGGGCAGCGCTGCAGGGGATCGTCTTGCGGAAGCGGACGATATTCGATCTCGGACTCGGAACCGGCCAACGCCCGTATGCGCAGGGCGAGAGCAACCACCGTCTGCGGATCGGGGTTGCCGAGATTCACGGGCCCAAGCCATGACGGGTCGGTCGCCGTCATGCGCACCAAGCCGTCGATCAAGTCGTCCACATAACAAAGCGAGCGCACCTGCGAGCCGTCGCCATAGACGGTAAGCGGGCGACCCATCAGCGCCTGCATCGCGAAGGTAGACACCACACGCCCGTCATCCGGAGCCATGCCTGGACCATAGGTGTTGAAGATCCGCACGATCTTGCAGCGCAACAGCCCCTGACGTACGTAGTCTGAAATGAGCGTTTCCGCCGCGCGCTTGCCTTCGTCATAGCACGCGCGCGGGCCCACCGGATTCACATTGCCGCGGTAGGACTCGCACTGCGGGTCGACATTGGGATCGCCATACACCTCGCTTGTGGACGCCTGCAGCACCATGGCCCCATGGCGGCGGGCCGCTTCCAACACGTTGTAAGTGCCTTGTACACAGGTGCGCAGCGTATGTACCGGATCGCGTTGATAGAGCGGTGGCGAGGCCGGGCAGGCCAAGTTGTAGGCGAGGTCGAATTTGGGCAGAGCAGGTAAAGGATCCACCACGTCGTGCTCGATCAGCCTGAAATGCGGGTGCGATAAAAAATCCGCAATGGCGCTCCGGCGACCGCTACGGAAGTTATCGAGGCAGGTCACACGCTTGCCTTCCCCCAACATGCGCCGGCACAGATGGCTGCCGAGAAAACCGGCTCCGCCGGTCACCAAAACATTGGCCCTTTCGCCATCACTCATGGACCGCTCCTACGAGCGTGAGCAGGGTCTGGTTCCAGTCCTGCACAAAGCGCTCAATGCCAAAACGGCGCCGAGCCATGTTGCGCGCGGCTTCGCCCCACTCTCGCGCCAACGCTTCATCGGCTTCCAGAAGGCGCATGACGTCGATCAGACGCGACAGGCGGGTGTCGACGCAGCCATGG
>DATGNX010000107.1:0-8395 GCA_035306485.1 Burkholderiaceae bacterium | reverse complement strand
TTGGACAACCAACCTGCCGTGGGCATCGGCATCATGCAGTCCCCGGGAGCCAACGCGCTTGCCATTTCGGACGCCGTGCGCGCCACGATGGACGAACTCTCGGCCGATTTCCCGTCATCGCTGGAAAGCCGGATCATGTACGACCCCACTCAGTTCGTACGCTCCAGCATCAACGCCGTCATCATGACGCTGCTCGAAGCCGTGGCCCTGGTCGTACTGGTGGTGATCGTCTTCCTGCAAACGTGGCGCGCCTCCATCATTCCGCTGCTGGCCGTGCCCGTGTCCATCATCGGGACCTTCGCCCTGTTGCTCGCCTTCGGCTACACCATCAATGCCCTGTCGCTCTTTGGCTTGGTGCTTGCGATCGGGATCGTGGTGGACGACGCGATCGTGGTGGTGGAGAACGTCGAGCGGAACATTGCAGATGGCTTGAGTCCGCGGGAAGCCACCTATCGCGCCATGCGCGAGGTGAGCGGCCCCATCATCGCCATTGCGCTGACGCTGGTCGCGGTATTCGTTCCACTTGCCTTCATGACGGGGCTCAGCGGTCAGTTCTTCAAGCAGTTCGCCATGACCATCGCGATCTCCACCGTGATTTCGGCGGTGAACTCGCTCACGCTGTCGCCCGCTTTGTCCGCGCTGCTGCTGAAGGACCACAACGCAAAGCCGGACTGGCTGACACGCTTCATGAACCGCTGGCTGGGAGGCTTCTTCAACCGCTTTAACCGATTCTTCGGGCGTTCCTCGGACCGCTATGCCACCGGCGTGGGCCGGGTGGTGAGCCGCAAGGCCTCGACCATGGGCGTCTACCTGGTGTTGCTGGCGCTGACGGCCGGCGTGTCCTACATCGTGCCGGGAGGTTTCGTTCCGGCACAGGACAAGCAATATCTCATCAGCTTCGCACAACTGCCCAGCGGTGCGTCCCTGGACCGGACCGAAGACGTCATCCAACGGATGTCCGACATCGCGCTGAAGCAGCCGGGCGTCGAAAGCGCCATTGCCTTTCCGGGACTGTCGATCAACGGGTTCACCAACAGCTCCAGCGCCGGCATCGTTTTCGTGATGCTGGACGACTTCAAGAAGCGCAAGGACGAATCACTCTCCGCGCAACATATCGCGGCCGAACTGGGCCAGGCATACGCAGGCATCAAGGATTCGTATATCGGCGTCTTCCCACCTCCGCCCATTATGGGTCTGGGCACGTTGGGCGGCTTCAAGCTTCAGCTGGAAGACCGCGCCGCACTTGGCTACGAGGAACTGGATGCTGTGACGAAGCAGTTCATGGCTAAGGCTGCAGAAACACCCGAACTGGGGCCGACGTTCTCCAGTTATCAGATCAACGTGCCGCAGCTGGATGTCGACCTGGACCGCGTACGCGCCAAGCAGCTGGGTATCCCGGTGAACGAAGTGTTCGAAACCATGCAGATCTATCTGGGTTCGCTGTACGTGAACGATTTCAATCGATTCGGACGGGTGTATCAGGTGCGCGCTCAGGCGGACGCGCCCTACCGTTCGCAGCCGGAGGACATCCTGCAGCTCAAGACGCGTAGCGGCAATGGGCAAATGGTGCCGCTGTCGTCCATCGCCACCGTGGCGCCCAGCTTCGGACCCGAAATGGTGGTGCGCTACAACGGCTATACAGCGGCCGACATCAACAGCGGCCCGGCACCCGGGTATTCCAGCGACCAGGCACAGGCGGCCGCCGAACGTATCGCGCAAGAAATACTGCCGCGAGGAATGAAGTTCGAGTGGACCGACCTGACCTACCAACAGATCCTGGCGGGCAACGCCGGAATCTGGGTCTTCCCCATCAGCGTACTGTTGGTGTTCCTGGTACTGGCGGCCCTGTACGAGAGCCTGACCCTGCCCCTGGCCGTGATTTTGATCGTTCCGATGAGCATCTTGGCGGCGCTGACCGGCGTCTGGCTTACCGGCGGCGATAACAACATCTTCACGCAGATCGGCCTGATGGTGCTGGTGGGGCTGGCCTGCAAGAACGCGATTCTGATCGTGGAGTTTGCCCGCGAACTGGAGATGCAAGGTGTTGAGACGGTCAAGGCTGCGATCGAAGCTAGCCGCCTGCGGCTGCGCCCCATCCTCATGACCTCGATCGCGTTCATCATGGGGGTCGTACCGCTAGTCCTGTCCTCCGGCGCGGGCTCGGAAATGCGCCAGGCCATGGGCGTGGCGGTGTTCTTCGGCATGCTGGGCGTGACCTTGTTCGGCCTGTTCCTGACGCCGGTCTTCTATGTCGGCCTGCGCAAGATGGCGCGCCGCCCCTTGCATACGGCCCACCCTCACGGCGCCCCCGCGCTGCATATCAGCGAATGACGAGACTTACCATGAACCGGATTTTCCGTTATCCACCCTTACTCATCCTGACAGCGCTAGTCTTGGCCGGCTGCGCTGTCGGTCCCGAATATGAACGCAGCGATGTGCGCGTGCCTGCGCAGTTCAAGGAGGCGACGCTATCGCCCGAAGCCGCCCGCCAGTGGAAGGCCGCTCAACCGCAGGACGCCCTGTCTCGCGGCCAATGGTGGCGCATATTCAATGACCCGGCCCTGAATGCCCTGCAGGAACAGGCCGAGGCTGCGAACCAGGACCTGAAGGCCGCCGCCGCCCGCGTCCGCCAGGCCCGGGCACTGCAGCAAAACGCCGAGTCGGACCGTTACCCGTCCGTCGATGCCGGCTTCGGCCCGAACCGGCAACGCATATCCGGCGCCTCACAGGGATTGCCGGACGATGCGCCTGCTACAACGCGCACTCTATGGCGTGCGCAGGTGGGTGCATCCTATGAAGCGGACCTGTTCGGGCGCGTGGCTTCCGAAGTCGATGCCGCCACGGCGGACGCAGAGCAAAGCGCAGCGCTGTTCGAGTCCGTCAAGTTGGCATTGCAGGCTGACGTGGCACAGGCTTATTTCACCATCCGTCGTCTGGACGCGGAGCGCGAGCTATATGAACGCACAGTCTCGCTGCGCCGCGAGACCCTGGCATTGGTGGAACAGCGTCACCGCGAAGGCGAGATCAGCGAACTGGATGTCGCACGCAGCCGTAGTGCGTTGTCGTCGGCCCAGTCGGAAGCTTTGGGTATCGAGCGGGAACGCGCCGTCGCGGAACACGCACTGGCCACCCTGCTGGGCACCACGCCCGACGCCTTCTCGCTTCCAACCAATCCTCTTGTCCGTTTGCCCGTGGACATTCCGGCAGGGCTGCCGTCCTCGCTTCTGGAGCGGCGCCCGGACATCGCGGCCGCCGAGCGCGCCATGGCGGCGGCCAATGCCCGTATCGGCGCGGCCCAAGCCGCCTTCTTTCCCCGCCTGACCCTCACCGGCGCCATGGGCTATGAGTCGTCGGAACTGGGGAATCTCCTGCAGTGGTCCAGCCGCAGCTTCCTGCTCGGCCCCCTGATCGGCACGGCACTTTCATTGCCGATATTCGACGGGGGACGCCGCGAGGCCGGGCTTGAACGTGCCCGTGCCCGCTACGAGGAAGATGTGGCCGCCTATCGCCAGACGGTGCTGACGGCGTTTCGCGAAGTCGAAGACGGCCTTTCCAGCTTGCGGATACTCGGCGAACAGTCCGAGGTGCAGGACGCCGCTGTGCAGCAGGCAGCCCGGGCGGCGGAACTCTCACAGATTCAATACCGTGAAGGTTCCGTGAGCTACCTGGACGTCATCGACGCCGACCGCGAAGTGCTGCTCCAGCAAAGAGTGTCGGTACGGCTTGATGGAGATCGCGCTCAAGCCGCCGTTGCGCTCATCCGTGCGATTGGCGGCGGCTGGGACACGGAAATCTGAGATCGTCCACGTGCACCATCAGTTCGCGCGCCTGCCTCAGCGTGGGGTACTGATGAAGCACAGCGCTCCAGCGGGGAGAACCCAGCAATTCGAGCCACACCGGTTCCAAGCTGGCCGGATCCGCCACGCTTCCATCCGCCAGGGCTGCAGCGAAATCCAGGCTGGCCGGTGTGGACAGCAATTGCATCCGGGCGGCCGCACTGAGCAGGCGCGGCTGCCCGGCCGGCGCATCGCTGCAGTACAAAACCGTGGCCGCCACGCGTGCTTCGTCTGTCGACAAGCGTCGCAGCGACGCTCCGCTGAGCCGCACTTCTCCCTGGGTGGTCTGAAAGGAGTGGAGGGATTCTTCCTCCGCCTGCGACAACACCTCCAGCCCGCGTAACAGGCGTGGGAGGTCAGTGGCAGCCGCATCCGCAGACGCCTTAGCCTCCAGCAACAGGCATACATCCCATCCTTGGTCGTCGGAGACGCCGGCGGATCGCCCCAAGAGGACAGCGTCCCATTCGCTCTTGGCCCGCTCGCGCCCATTCAGTATTGCGGCAGGCACGCGTAACGAGGTGACGACACGATAAATTGCACCCGTTGTCTCCACCTCGTTGAGCCCTTCGGCCAGCACCGTTAGCGCCTTTGCCGCCAAGGCTTCGACCGCCGCACCCCGTCGCCGTGACCGCGCACCTTCCCGCAAGGCCTCGTCGCTACCCGTACGCGGCCCGTTCTTTTCCCATAACTTCAAGTAGCGCCCCACCTGTTCGTCGGCCCGAAGCGCTTCCAGTCGTTGAAGGCGTGCCAGCGCGGGGTGCTCCAACAAAGCCGCAGCTGGACGCGACACATCGGTGTCAGTGGACGTAGCGCCTATGCGAGCGAGCTCCCGTAGCAAGGTATGCAACCGCGTCCAGGCTTGCTCCGACGCTGCGTCATGCACAGCCGCCAAGGCGGCCCTTAGCGACGCATCGCCGGTCCGCTCCTGGCGCGCGGGATGCGCCATCGTATTCACCAACGCGAGAACCGCGCGACGGTCCGGATCGGATCGGGCAGCGAGCGATGCGTATTCCCTGACCCGCGGCGCGCCATGCCGCAAAGTCATGGCCTGAAAGGCAGAGTCGCCCTCGTCGTCGAGCATAGCGTCGTGGATCAATCGGGCGAGCGTATCCAGAAATTGCTTCTTCAGCGCCGCATCGGGTTGGCGACCGCTCACGACCGTCTCGCGGACACGTTCAATGATCGAGGCAAGCCGGGATGCCACCCCGTGATGCTCGCGATGGATTGCGTCTTCGGGCCGTATAGGCAGGCGATACCGACGGGCGACCCGGCTCAGAATCTGGTTCAGCAGAGTGGAATGCTCCTGTGTTGGCCCTCTCTTCACGATGGCGGCAATGCTCCCGACGTTTCACTGATGACAAGTACTCGCCCATCGCGCGCGCGTCGCGACGCCGACGTGGCGTGTATCGTCACTGAATTGAAGTTCAAACTTCGGTCCCGCGCGCCAGCCTAGCGCCCGGGCCCTCGTTTTTTGATTTCACGTTGATTTCGCGTTTTGACCATTGTCCGGCACCACAAGCCGCTGAATGGTTCTTGGGTGCACCGCATACCGCTTCGCCAATGTTTCGACCGGGACTTCGTTCGCGTAAGCCTTCTTGATCTCCGCTTGCTGCTTGCGGTCCAGCGCGGGCTTACGCCCGACATGCTTGCCCGCAGCGCGCGCCGCCGCCATGCCGGCTTTCGTGCGCTCGCTGATCACGGAACGCTCGAATTCGGCCAGCGCCGCCATCATGTGGAAGAGCAACCGCCCCTCCGAACGGGTGGTGTCGATGCCCTCCGCCAGCGATACGAAGTGGATACCGCTGCTGCCCAGATCATCAATTAATTCGACCAGGTCGCGCAGCGAGTGCCCCAGCCTATCCAGGCGACACACGACTAGCGTGTCCCCCCTGCGCAGCTTCTTCGTCAGTTTGTCCAGGCCCGGGTATGAACTTCCTGCAAGGGCAATCCCGTCGTCCGAGTAAATCCTGGAACATGCCGCCTGAGTCAGCTCCTCGATCTGTTGCTCCAGATTTCGGTCACCGGCCGACGACCGGGCATACCCATACCGGATAGATTTTTCGCACATCTTCATGGTTGTCCTGAGAAGCAATGTTCCGACACGTCAGGGTCTCGCCCGACGTACGGTCGGTCGACCGACGAACTGCTTCTGTGGGGAAGAAGTGTAAACCCCTTCCCTGCAGGACACGCTTGCCGTATCGCAGTTTCACGAGGGTTACAACTTTCTGCATACATTTTGAAATAAAAGCTCACTATTCCGCTTAATTTCCTATATCATTAGGCCTAGACATAAGGGATCCCTTTTGTCGGCACCTTCCGAATCCGCCAGGCGTACCGGGATCCTTTATGGCTCGTGTATCGCGTAATTCCTCCACCACCTGGCGCATACCACTTAAACGTTCGCGCCCTCCGCTACCGCGGAGTACAGCTTGAAAGGGTAGTGACTCAGCAAAACCACTAGAACAGGGCGGCCATCGCGGTCTTGACGCGCGATGCCGTTAGGAAGACATGAAAGTTCCCACGAGACCCGACTCCGTTGTCGCGACGAATCGAGCCGCAGCGCGGCGCCAGCTTGCTTTTTCCACCATCACGAACTTCAGCGAACTGAAGGCGGCGTTCTCGGAAGCGGTCGTGCCGGCTATCGAGCGCCATATCAAAAACCGGCTCATGTCCGTAAAGCGTGGGGCCGCCACCATCGTGTTTCTGGACGGCCCCTTCCTTCTGATCGACCTCTCCACACGCCTTACGGCCGGCATCCGAAACGAAGACGCGCTATGTGAGCTCCTGAACGCGCTACTGATGGAAGAGCCGGTGTCATACGAATCGCAACACTTGCTGCTCAACGTCGAAACCACGCTCATTGAATGGACGGACATGGACCGGCAATTGGTCCAAAGGGGCGAGGTGTCCAAGCTAATGAGCCGTATGCTCGACACCTTGAAACTCAACAGGGAGGACAAGCAATTTCGGGCCCTGCGCGCCGATATGGAGCTCGCCGCGTTTCTGTTCGACCAGCTTGCAGCAGGCAATCTGGCTCTGACCTTTCAGCCGGTTGGCCCCGCAAACGGCCCCGACACGGTGCTCTACTGGAAATCCTTTCTCAGACGGCGGCCCGATACTCTTACCAAGGACTATTCCTGCTGTTCGCATTACGTCAACGCGGCGGAACGCGTACAGCTGGCAAGCCGCCTGGACCGCAGCCTGATCTGGACACACATCGATCTCCTGAAGCAACATCCGGACATCTCGCTTGGCTGCAGCATTTCCGTCCAGTCGCTGAACTTCAACTGCTGGTGGCGCATGCTCTTCGCAGAGCTCTCCGACCATCCCGACGTCGCCAAGCGGCTTGTAATCGAAATCACCGAGACCACGCCGCTCGCCACCAACGACGAAGCGCTGCTGCTATTGCGCACGCTAAGACTGTTGGGCTGCAAATTGGCCATCGACAACGTGGGTGTCGGACAGAGCACCATCAGCTTTGCGGTGCACACGCTGCCCGACTTCATCAAGGTCGACCGCAGCGATGCCTCACGCATCGAAGCGACAACAACACGCAGTGAACGCGTAGCGGCGTATCTCATCGAACTCTGCACGGATCTCGGTTCATCCGTCATCGTCCAAGCAGCTTCGACTCCCCCCACGGCCACGCCTGCCTGGCTGAACGAACCCGCCGTCGTCAAAGACGCATTCGCGCCCACGCATGACAGCTACCGGGCTACCCCGCTTATCCCCGCCATGCAGTCTCCCCTCTTCGCGCCTCATCGATAAGGGAGCACTTTCTCAAACCTGTACCCCACGTGCCGCAATCTGCACACACCACGGAGTGACGTATGAACGCCATGACGACACCAGGAGTAACGTTGCGAAGAAGCACATTAGCAGTCGCGCTGCTCGGAGCCTTTGGATACGGACAGCCAGTCAGCGCAGTAAACCTCGTCGTAAGCAACAACTACGATTTGGGCACATCCACTATGAACAACAGTACTGTCCGGGTGACCAGCGGCGGAGTCTTGACCGGAAACGGCGCCAAGGTAAGTGGGAGCGCCACCGAGGTCCTTCTGATCGAATCGGGTGGCAACGCCGTTCTCGAGAACGTCACGTTAAGCAACGACCTGGATCACGCTACAGGCAGGAACGGCCGCACTGCCAGGGCCACCGGGGCGGACGCTCAACTCACTTTGATTGATTCCGCGGTCAATATCCGTGCCTATTCCACAACCCCGGATACCGATTACAACCACTCCTACACGGCCGCGGTCGCAGCCGACAACGGCGGTCATGTTGACGTCCAAGGTGGAAGCATTACCGCGCAAGGCAGCAAGCGTACCGTCGGGATGCAGGCGAACGACGGCGGTTCGATCACCGCCAGCGATCTAGAAATTACGACACACAACCATTTCGGCCACGCTGTCCAGGCCTACCGCAGCCCCTCAGGTAGCGAGATCCTGACGCCTATAGAGCTCAACCGCGTAACGATCACCACATTGGGGGCGAACTACGCGCTGGGCGCGCAAGTCGGAAACAAAGGCGCTACGCTGAAAGCGACGGACACCCACTTC
>DATGNX010000106.1:0-26085 GCA_035306485.1 Burkholderiaceae bacterium | reverse complement strand
GGCATCAAGCTGCTTGCGCCTGAAGAAGACGAGCACGGCAACATTACAGGCGGTACGTCCGTCATGTCCGCCATCAAGACGATCATCATTGCCGACTTCGCCATGAGCCTGGACAACGTCATTGCCATTGCCGGGGCGGCTCAGAATACGCATATGGATCATCAGCTGTACTACGTGATATTCGGCTTGTGCGTGAGCGTGCCTATCATTGTCTGGGGCAGCACGTTGGTACTGAAGCTGATCGATCGCTTCCCACTGGTGGTGACTTTCGGCGCGGGTCTGCTGGGGTGGATTGGGGGCGGCATGTTCATTACCGACGTGTTTGTTGTAGAGCACCTGGGTGAGCCGGCCACGGCCACCAAGCTGGCGGCTGAAGTGGCGGGGGCCTTATTTGTGGTGGGGGCCGGTAAGTGGCTGGCAGCAAGGCGCCGCCGCAATGGCGTGCTCAAGATGGATTCGCGCGCCAGCTGACAATGGCCCTGAGCTGGACTCTGAGCTCGCTAGAGGCTGCCGAGGGGCCCGAACAACATTCGATATTACATAGACGGATCTGATCGCAAAGCCACTCCACAATGGTTTTCGCTTGTGAAACGCGCCTCCCGGGCGCGTTTTTATTCTCGGCATTTTTCACTGCCGCAGCGTTTACGGGCCAGTCCTTTGGACGATTATGCGTGACCGGCCTTCGACGTCCTCATCATGTCTGCTCATTTCTGCTCAGTGTTCTAGCCTCGCGCATCTAAGCGATGGGGAAGGCCGCTGATGCACCACTGTATGTGTGTTAAAAGCAATGTTACGTAATGTAGAAAATTATTTCGTCATAGTGTGATTCCGCAGTTGGGAATGCTGTGATGGCGCACGTTGGAGGCATTGTGTCGCGCATTGTGAAGTACTCGATCCTTTTAACCCTGCCATTGACATTGGCAGCTTGCGGACAACCATCTATCGATTGCTCCAGCCCGGAAGTGGCTGAAACGCTAGGGGCTGCAGTCCTCCAGGACATCGACAAGATGATGCTCCGGGCGACCGTATTAGGAGGAGTGAAGCCCGCGCCGGGAGAATTGGAAGGAATGCTTCAGCAGTTCCGACCTAAACTGGTCGGGGTGGCCACGACACGAAAGGACGACTCCATAAATAAGCGGTTCTGTCAGGCTCAGATGACCTTTGAGTTCCCAGAAACGGTCTATCACCAAGCGGCATCGGGAGTGAAATATCCGAACTTGGTGAACTTCGACATCCAGTCAGGCGCTGTAGCCGATCTGGCCACCGCCGCAATGAAATCCGGCGTACAGCTGACTTCGACCTCGGTATCGTCTCCCATCACTTACTCTGTCCAGACGGCTGACGATGGTGAGCATTTTTATACCGAGGGCCAACCCGCGGGCGAACTGCGTATGACGATATTCCGGCTTGTTGGCGCTGCGCTCGCTGAGCAACATGCGGCTGCGAAAGTACACCAAAGTATCGCTCAATCCATGAAGCAGGCAGCAGACCGCATCAACTCTGAAGCCTCCAAAGCGGAGACGGTTGATGCGTGCCTGGACCGACGTATTGCCGAGTTCCGTGAGATTGAGGGTGAGGAAGCGCTTATACGGCACGATGTTCTGTCCGAATGGGAAGAAGAGTGCCAGGCCGGTTGAACACTGGCGCCTCGTGACAGTTCGGGCAGTTCGTCTTGATATCGTGCGTCAACCGCGCGAGCATCCCCGTGTTGGCAGGTTTGAAACGTTGTCAGCTACTACTTAGGAGGCTGGATGTGGAAGACTTCAAAAGGCGAATCGCACTACACATTGAACATGTCCGAAAGGTGGGAGCGCACTGCTCCACAGAGGAGACAACTAAGCAAGCGTTGATTCTGCCGTTGCTGGATATACTGGGATTCAGCCCTTATGACCCTACGAGGGTTAAGGCGGAGTACGCCGCTGATTTTCCCGGCGTGAAGGCCAGCGAGCGCGTCGATTATGCGTTGTTTAGTGCGGGCATTCCGGTGCTTTTCATCGAAGCGAAATCCCACTCTCAACAGCTGACCAATCACTGTCCCCAGCTGTCCCGGTACTACAACGCGACGCCGGAAGTAGCCGTGGCGGCAATTACCAACGGCAGGGAATGGCGATTCTTCACCGATCTGGTCAACCGGAACATCATGGACCGTGAGCCGTTTCTCGTCGTCGATTTCGAAGAGCCTGCGGAGGATACGGCAGATCAGCTGCAACGGTTTCATTACGACAAGCTAGAGCCCGATGCATTGCGAGCGCTGGCGGAAGAGAATATTTATTTGACGGCATTCCGGGAGGCAATCACTGATTCGCTTCGCGACGGTGATCTAGACTTTGTCCGTTATGTGGCAACGCGAGCTGGCATTCAACGAACTTTTACAGGGCGATTTCTCGAGAGTATTCAGCCCATCGTAAAACAGGCTGTCGCGCAATCGATCAGCGGCATGGTGGCAACCAGCCTTTCGCGTCCCGAGAAGCTTGAGGAGGCGCCTCCGGTGGAAGTGGTGGCGGACGACGATTCTCCGATCGTGGATCCTGACAATGAGAAGATCGTTACAACGGCCGAAGAGCGGCGGCTCTATGAAATATGTCAGGACATCCTTCCGGACGAAGATCTTTCGATGCGGGATACGGAGACGTACTTCACGGTCGTATGGGATGGAAAGTCGAATCGATGGCTTTTTCGGTTCTGGGGTGACAAGCGACAGCCGTACATCCAGTTCATCGAGCCGATCACAAGCCAGCATCAGGCTGAAGCGCAGCGAGCGGGTCTCGAGATAGGGCGGAATGGCCAGATTTTGCTTGGCAAGCCGGAAGATCTGTATCGTCTTGCAGGTATGCTGCGCGATGCGTTGACCTACTGCAAAAACGACGAGAACTTCCGCAGAGGCGCCCGACGGCAGTCAGTAGTTGTGGAGGAAGAACAGGAGTAACCCAGTACAGCCCCGCGGTGACGCCCGAACCGGTACGCGAGCCGGCCCCGCCGGGCTCCACCTGCCCCAATATTGCCGAACGGTAATGTAGTCGTAATGTTCGGCACGCCGGTTTCGACCTAAGCTTTCCTTTTTCCTTTCAACGGCTTGTGGCAACGCCAAGCGCGGCAGTGACCGCGCGTCGATGCCGCTAAAAGGAGGGTTATGCGCTACACGGTCCGTATCAATAAGCACGGAGTGCTGGTACCTGGTCTACTGTGCCTCATGGGTTTGGCTGCCGTGTTGCAGGTCAGTGCCAGCTCGGTCAGCAAGGTATCGGGAATGGGTGCCGGGGTGCTACCCGTGATCGTCGGTGCGCTGATGATGCTAGTCGGCATACTGTGGGTCTTTAATTCCAGGCTCTCGCCCGACGAAGAGGACGACGCGGAAATCGGTGTCTCGAAATGGCGGGCCAGTTGCGGCGTCGCCAGCGGCGTCTTTGCGTTCCTCTTACTTGCGAAATACGCCGGCCTTATTCCGGCCGTCTTTGCGTCCGCACTCATCACCATTCTGGGCGACCAGCGGCATACCTGGCGCAGTGCATCGGTGCTCGCGGGTGCCTACACGCTCATTGCGGTTCCAGCCCTGGCAGCCATTCCTCAACTGTCCTTTTCTTGGTTCGGCTGGGCGTAACCGGCTTGCGCGACCTTTAAGATATATTTAATATGCATCTTTAACGGCGGATATGCCGCCGGGTCACTTCTTTACGTTAAGGATCAAAAGATGCAGGTTGGAATGCTTAAGCTGGCGGGCCTCAAAGATGAAGGCTGCGCGATCAAGCTCGCTGGCGCACTGAAAGCCGTCAAGGGTGTGGATACCGCCGATGTCTCGTTCGAGAAATCCAAGGCTTCCGTCAGCTTCGACGAAGACGTGGTTTCGCTGCAGCGACTCAAGGTGGCGGTAGAGGAAGCCGGTTACGCTATTGCCAAGCCGGTACACGGCGAAGATGGCGCATGCTGCGGTGGTTGCGGCGGCTGAGCTATCCTTCCCCTTCTGTATCATGTTGCTCCGATTCGAAGGGGACCTTAATGTTGAAATCCATCCATCGCCGCGGCGTTTTGCGCGCTTGTCTATACGCGGCTTCGTTGGCGGGCTGCCTGCCGTTGATTGCTCAGGCCCAGGCCGCCTCCGACGCCGCCTATCCTGAACGTTCCATCCGCATGATCGTGCCATTTCCTGCCGGCGGCGCCACGGACGTCGTCGCACGCGTCATTGCGCAGCAGGCGGGTGCTGAGCTGGGCCAGCAGATTGTGGTGGAGAATAAGAGTGGCGCGGGCGGCACGATCGGTGCGGGCGAAGCGGCCAAGGCCACGGCCGACGGCTATACCATTCTGCTGACTACAACCAGCACACATTCCGTCTCTCCCCACCTGCTGAACAACCTTCCGTACGACGCCAAGAAAGACTTCACGCCGATCGCCCACCTGGGCACTGCCGGCACGGTGCTGTTAGTTACGCCGAGCCTGCCTGTGAAGTCGGTGCAGGAGCTGATCGATTACGCCAAGAAGAACCCGGGCGAACTGAACTATGCCAGTAGCGGCAATGGAACCATCGTGCATCTGGGCACCGAGGCGTTCATGGCTCGCGCGGGTATCGAGATGACGCACGTGCCGTATCGCGGCACGGGGCAAGCGATGACCGACCTGATGTCCGGCGCCGTGCAGGTTCTGATGGACGCCATTCCCACCGGTATGCCTTACGTGAAGAAGGAGCAGCTGCGGGCGCTTGCCGTCACGACCCGACAGCGGTCCGCGCTCGCACCCGAGATTCCTACGTTGGATGAGTCCGGGCTGGAAGGCTTTGAGTCAACCACCTGGTTCGGCATCTACGCGCCGGCGGGTCTGGCGGAGGAGCGGCGCGTGCGCCTGCATGAGGCCTTCTTGCGCGCTGTTCAGAATCCCGATGTGGTGGCGCGGCTGCAGTCCTTGGGGATTGACACGGCGCAAGAGCATACGTCGGAAGATTTCGCCAAACTGGTTGAGGCGGATAGTGCACGCTGGAAGCAGATTATCCAGGACGGCAATATTTCGGTGCAGTGACGGTATGACAATGAATTGGAAAAACCCTTATCCCTCTTCGCGCTCCGCAGTCTTGGGGCGCAACATGGTCAGCACGTCGCAGCCGCTGGCGGCTCAGGCCGGCATCCGTATGCTGCTGGCCGGCGGTAATGCGGTGGACGCCGCTGTTGCCGCGGCCATGGTACTGACCGTGGTCGAACCCACGGGCTGCGGCATCGGAAGCGACGCCTTCGCCATCGTCAGCGCACCGGACGGTCTGCATGGCCTGAATGCCTCGGGCCGGGCCCCGGCAGCGTGGACGCCCGATCGCTACAAGGGCCTAGACGCCATGCCCCAGAAGGGCTGGGATTCGGTGACGGTGCCGGGCGCCGTCTCCGCATGGGTCGCGCTTTCGCGGCGTTTCGGCAAGCTGCCCTTTGCCAAGTTGGCAGAGCCAGCCATCGACTATGCACGCAACGGCTTCCCTGTGAGCCCGATCATCGCGCGGCTATGGGAGTTGGGGGGCAATAAGTTGGGAGATCAGCCGGGGTTCGCCGAATGTTTCCTGCCAGGCGGACGCGCGCCCAAGGCGGGGGAAACCTTCCGCAGTCCGGTCCATGCCGCTACGCTGGAGGCTATCGCGGATACGGAGGGTGAAGCGTTCTACCGCGGCGCGCTGGCCGCGCGGATCGCTGCACACGCGAGGGAACACGGTGCTGTCCTGACGGAAGACGATCTGGCTCAGCATGAACCGGTTTGGTGCGGCACCATCAGCCAGCGTTTTGGCGATGCACTCGTGCACGAGATCCCGCCTAATGGTCAGGGCATCGCAGCACTGATGGCCCTGGGCATGCTCGACGAGCTTCGTGTGGGCGAGCGCCCCGTGGATGACGTCGAGACCGTGCACTTGAGTATCGAAGCCATGAAGCTGGCGCTGGCCGACACGTATGAGCACAACGCGGACATCGACCACATGCGGGTCAAGCCGTCGGAGTTGATCGACCGGGCGTACTTGGCGGAGCGGGCGCGCTTGATCGATCCGCAACGTGCCGGCGATCCCGGGCACGGCCAGCCGCGTCCCGGCGGTACGGTGTACCTGGCGGCTGCCGACGCTTCCGGCATGATGGTGTCCTTCATCCAGTCAAACTATATGGGCTTCGGTTCTGGTGTTGTCGTGCCTGGTACCGGTATCAGTCTGCAGAACCGCGGACACGGCTTCAGTCTGACTCCGGGACATGTAAACGAGGTAGGGGGCGGCAAGCGGCCGTCACATACCATCATTCCCGCGTTCGCCACCCGCGCGGATGGCAGTCCGCTGATGGCGTTTGGCGTCATGGGCGGGCCTATGCAGTCTCAGGGTCATGTGCAGATGGCATTGAGGGTTCTACGTTACGGTCAGAACCCTCAAGCTGCCGCCGATGCGCCGCGCTGGCGGGTGACGGGGGGACGAGGTGTGGCGGTGGAGCCGGGCTTCGATCCCGCGGTGGTGGAAGCGTTGCGCAAGCGGGGCCACGAGATTACCGTGGAGCCGGGTGACGGCGTGTTCGCCTTCGGCGGTGCGCAGCTGGTCATGCGGGCAGAGAATGGGGCAGCCTATGTCGGCGGCTCCGACCCGCGCAAGGACGGCCAGGTATCGGCGTTCTGATCCCGGTCGCCCGGGATGTCATGCGAAGGCGTAGCGTCCGCGCCGCGCCTTCGCGCTGAATCCCGATTCGGCGCGTTGCGCCTTCTTGCGCCGACTGCGGGCGCCGCGGCCCTGTTGTGCAGGCTGCTCATCCAGACGCCAGTCACGGTAGGTCAGTTCCAGGACGCGCTCGGCGCGGTCCAACATGGCTATCGCTGCAAGTGCGTTTTCCGTTGCGTCATTCATACTTTTCATCGCTGCATTCATGCCGTGCATTATGCGGACGAAACATGACGGAGCGGTGACGCAGACGCTTCCGTTCGCAAGCAACTGAAACAGTCGCGTAGCGTTTTCAGTAAGGGGCGTAATTAACGCTACCGCTACCTACGTGACTAAGGCAGCGTCATGCGCTGGTTCCACATTGCCAGCGGCAGAGGCGTTCCCGTTTCCCAGACACGCTTGAGCGTGATTTCGAGCGCTGCCATGTCGCGCCGAGCCGGGCCGCCCTGCCAATAGCTCGGCGTGACCGCCTCCCATTGCCCGGTGGTCGGATTCTTCTGACCGATTAAGAATCGGAAGGAGTAGTGGCCCGTACCGATGCCCATGCGCAGGTCAGAGACAACAAGTTGGCCGTCGATGTCGTCGTAGCGTAGCCAGTCGCCCGTAAACCAACGCAGGCCTTCAATGCTCTCGCGGGGACGCAGGGCTGAGCCGAGCTCGGCGTTCGACGGGAATTCAACGAACTCCGGGTCTCGCTCGTCTAGCATGCCGGTGACGGCTTCCACATAGTTGCCGTTATCCAGGCGGGCGACTACGCGCCAAAGCACAATGTTGAACGGTTGAGGTGCCGAGAACACCGCCACAGGTGGGCGGCCCTGTTCCACCAGCATGTCATGCACGCGCCGCTCCGCCCAATGCTTGGCACCTAATGAGGCGGCCAGATAGCAGGTGGTGCCCACAAGCACCCATGCCAATGCCTGGCATACGGCGGGACGTAGGCCTGCGAAGAGCGCGACCAGTACACCGATAAGCAGCGGCATGGTGTAGAAGGGGTCAATGATGAAGACGCTGGACCAGCTAGTAGGCGTCGGACGTAGCGGCCACCAAAGCTGGGTGCCATAGCTCGTGAACGCATCAAGTAGCGCGTGGGTGACGAGCACCAGCCAGACCGTCAGGAATAATTTGCCATAGCCCTGTCCGTCGCGGTGCAAGCGGAAGCGTCGGGCCAGCCATGCCAACAGCACGGAAAGCCCGCTCAACACGAACAGGGAATGGGAGAATCCACGGTGGTTCACCATCTGCGCCAGCGGGTTCCCGTAATCGATGAGGACGTCGAGATCGGGCAGCGTGCCCAGCGCAGCGCCGACCAATATGGCCTTGCGGCCGTATCTCCGGCCCATCAGTGCGCCCGCAATACCGGCGCCCAATACGGCTTGTGTGACTGAATCCATGAGTGTTGCGAGTCCCCCGGGGGCTCCAGCATACAATTTTTATGGGCGTGGATACCACGGGATAAAATGGACGGTTCATTATCAAAGCAGGTATCGCCATGGCCGATTTTCTCGTCGCCGCCCTCTACAAGTTCGTTCACCTTCCCGACTTCCGCGATATGCGCGCACCCTTGCTCGAGCATTGCGAAGCCCAGGGTGTGAAAGGCACGTTGCTGCTGGCCGAAGAAGGGATCAATGGCACCATCGCCGGTACGGAAGAAGGGATACGGTCCGTTCTTGCCTATCTGCATGCGGACCCGCGCCTGGCCGATCTGGTGCACAAGGAATCGTGGGCCCCGCGCATGCCCTTCTATCGCATGAAGGTCAAACTCAAGCGCGAGATCGTGACTATGGGCGTGCCGAACATACACGCCGCCACCATGGCGGGCATCTATGTGAAGCCCGAGGAATGGAATGAGCTGATTTCGGATCCGGAAGTGGTGGTGGTGGATACCCGCAACGACTACGAATACCAGATCGGTACGTTCGAAGGCGCAGTGAATCCCGAGACGGGCAGCTTCACGGAGTTCCCTGGCTGGATCGAAGAGCAGCGCAAGCCCGGCGGGGTACTGCACAACAAACGCAAGGTCGCCATGTTCTGTACGGGCGGCATTCGCTGCGAGAAGTCCACCGCTTATATGCGTTCTCTTGGATACGACGAGGTCTACCACCTGGAAGGCGGCATCCTCAAGTACCTGGAGACCATGCCGGAAGAAGGCAGTCTCTGGAAGGGAGACTGCTTTGTGTTCGACGAGCGCGTCTCGGTACGTCACGGCCTGGAGCCCGGCGATTACGAGTTCTGCCGTGCCTGCCGCATGCCCCTCGATGCGCAGGCCAAGGAATCGGAGCATTTCGTGGAAGGCGTCAGCTGTCCGCACTGTCACGACAAACATACGCCTGAGCAGAAGCAACGCTTCGCAGAGCGTCAACGGCAAGTGGAGCTGGCGCGCGAGCGTGCCGAACGCCATATCGGTGAGCGCGTGGAACTCAAGAAAGAGGCCAAGGCACGCGCCTTGGCCCAGGCCCGAGCCCGTCGCGAAGCGCGACTCGCCGCGCGCAAGGAGCAGGCCGCTATGCTCGCGAAGTCCCAGTCTGGCGGCCAGGGCGCATCGGCCGGCAAGGCGTAATGGCCGAGCTGCCTGTTCTGTACTCGTTCCGCCGCTGCCCCTATGCGATGCGAGCCCGCTTGGCGCTCGCAGCTAGTGGGCAGCAGTGTGAACTGCGAGAAGTGGTGCTGCGCGACAAGCCCGCCGCACTCATCGAGGCGTCGCCCAAGGGGACGGTGCCGGTGCTCGTGCTGCCAGATGGTCGCGTGATCGATCAAAGTCTGGACATCATGCTTTGGGCATTGAGTAGACACGACCCCCAGGGGTGGCTCGCGCCCCAGAATGGCGACATGGAGCAGATGCTTGCGCTCATCGCGCAGTGCGACGGCGACTTCAAGCACGGGCTGGATCGCTATAAGTATCCCGATCGCTACGCGGACGCCGATCCGATCGCGCATCGGGAGGCGTGCGCACGATGGCTCGTGGAGCTGGACGCGCGGTTATGCGAATCGGCTTATCTGTTTGGCGAAAGATACGCCCTCGCCGACGCAGCGATCCTGCCGTTTGTGAGGCAGTTCGCTCAGGTGGACCGCGGCTGGTTTGACCTGCAGCCATGGGCGGCGTTGCGCGCATGGCTGGAGCGCTGGCTGGAATCGGAACGATTCCAGGCCATTATGGAAAAGTACCCGCCCTGGGATGGCAAGGCGGGAGTGGCTTTTCCTGCTTAGCGGTCCATCCCCGGCACTACGGCGTTGAAGCCGCAGTCGACGTGGGTGATTTCGCCAGTGATGCCGGCGGCCAGATCGGAAAGCATGAACGCAGCGGTGTTGCCGACGTCCTCGATGGTCACGTTACGGCGCAGGGGCGAGTACTTCTCGACGAACTTGAAGATCAGCGTGAAGTCTTTGATGCCGCTGGCTGCCAGGGTTTTCACCGGACCAGCCGAGATGCCGTTGGCACGGATCCCACGCGGACCCAGAGCGGCCGCCAGGTAGCGTACGCTGGATTCCAGCGAAGCCTTGGCCATGCCCATCATGTTGTAGTGCGGTACGACGCGTTCGGCGCCCATGTAGGTGAGCGTGAGGACCGAACTGTTACGCCCTTCCAGCATCGGCAGAGCCGCCTTTGTCATGGCCGGGAAGCTGTATGCGGAGATGTCGTGCGCAATACGGTAGTTCTCGCGGGTCATGCCGTGCAGCACGTCGCCTTCCAGCGCTTCGCGCGGCGAGAACCCGATGGCATGCACCAGGCCGTCCAGGCCGTCCCAACGCTCGCCCAAGTCCTTGAAGACGTTCTCGATTTGCTCGTCTTCGGACACGTCACAGGGTAGGACAATATTGCTGCCGAATTGGGCGGCGAACTCTTCAACCCGCTCCTTGAAGCGATCACCGGCATAGGTGAAAGCGAGTTCTGCGCCTTCCCGGTGGCATGCCTGCGCGATACCGTAGGCGATCGACCGGTTGGATATCAGTCCGGTGATCAGAATGCGCTTGCCTTGTAGGAAACCCATTTTTTAGTCGATCCTTCTTTTGTGAAATCTGTGTGAAATATCAACCACGTATGCTGGAGCCAGGTACCCGCAAGCGCTGTCCGGCTGCGAGCTTGTTGCCCTTCAGGTTGTTCAGTTTGCGCAATGCGTCGACCGTCGTGTTGTAGCGGCGGGCGAGGGCGAACAGGGTGTCCCCCCGTTTCACCGTGTGGGTCACGTCATTGGTGCTGCGGCGCAGGACCTGGACGTCTCCCGTATTCTTGCGGCCCGTGTTCGAAGCCGACGGCTTGCCCGGCTGACGCGTGGGGGTTGCGCCGGTATCGAGCGATGCCAGCTGTATGCCGCCGCGCGGGGCGGTCTGTCCGCTGTCGGCGCCCGTTTTCGCGCTGGGTGTGGCGGCGACGAGCAGGGTCGTGGGCGAACGGGCGGTCGTCTGCCGTTTGGCGATGCCGTTGACACTGCGCAGTTGCTCGACAGGCATGTCGAATTTGCGGGCGATGGCTGTGTAGGATTCGCCCTTCTTGCTGCGGTAGGTGGTCCAGGAGCTGAGTTGACCCTTATACGCCTGAAGGTTGGCCATGAAGATGTCGGCCTTGTCGGCCGGCAGCAGGATCTCGCTTTCGGATTCTGCCTTGATGACCGGGCGCTTGTGTGCGGGATTCAGGTCACGGAATTCGTCCACCGACATTTCCGCCAATTGGGCGGCAACGGCCACGTCGATGTCGCGTTTTTTCTTGACGGTGGTGAAGTAGGGCGTGTTGCTGATGGGTGGCAGGGTGATGCCGTATTTATCCGGACTGGCGATGATGTTCTTGATAGCCTGCAGCTTGGGGACGTAGTTACGTGTTTCCTCAGGCATCGGCAGCACGCGGTAGTCCATGGGCAAGCCCTGCTTGGCGTTGCGTTCAAGCGCCCTGCGCACGGCACCCTCGCCCCAGTTGTAGGAAGCCAGGGCCAAATACCAGTCGCCTTGGAACTCATACAGGTAGGTCAGGTAATCGAGCGCGGCGTTGGTCGAGGCCACGGGATCGCGGCGCATGTCGCGCCACCAGTCTTGTTCGAGGTTGTAGTGCTTCCCGGTGCTGGGAATGAACTGCCACAGGCCGGATGCCTGGGAGCGCGAGAGCGCGGTGGGGTTATAGGCGCTTTCGACGAATGGCAGAAGGGCGAGCTCAGTCGGCAGCCCGCGGCGATCCAGTTCGTCCACAATGTGGTAAAGATACTTGCCCGCGCGCTGGCTCATGATCAGCACGGATTCCGGGCGTGCCGCGTAGTAGCGGGTCCAGTGTTCCACCAGGTCGGACTGCAGATTCGGCACGCCGAAGCCGCGTCGAATGCGGTCCCACATGTCGCGCGGGGGGTGCGTCAGGTCGATCGTGCGCGAAGTCTCGGCCGCCGTATAGGCGTGCCGGGGCTGGTAGGCATGCTTGTCGGACTGAGTCGCGCATCCCGCCAGTATTGCCGCGATCGACAATATAAATAACCGCAGACAGTTCATTGGTGGATCATTTAAAGTTGTTCTTCCATTCACGCAATTGGGCGAATACTTCGACTTCAGACCGCAAGGCGCTTCCGGCATTTTGCGCTGCGCTTTCGGCGACCGGCGTTACCGCCGTACGCAGGAAGGGATTCGTTTCCCATTCCAGCGCCAGTGTGGACGGCAAAGTGGGCAAGCCCTGCTCGCGCAGCTCGGTGGCATGCGCAAAGCGTTCCTGCAACGCCGCGTTCCCCGGTTCCACCTGTAGGGCCCAACGAAGGTTGGACAAGGTGTATTCGTGTGCACAGCACACCAGCGATTCACCCGGTAGGTTCCGGAACTTGCTCAGCGATTCCAGCATCTGTTGCGGTGTGCCTTCGAAAAGCCGCCCGCAGCCCGCGGCAAACAGCGTGTCACCACAGAACAGCATGGGTGCGCCAGATGCCGGCCGACCGTGGTAGGCAATGTGCCCGGCGGTGTGGCCGGGAACGTCCAGCACGCTCAACGTCAAGCCAAAATCGCGCAATTGTACCGTATCGCCTTCCGAGAGGCGGTGGTGGCACACGGGCAGGCGCTCGCCGGCGGGCCCGTACACGGGCGCATTGCTTCTGTTGTGGAGCGCCAGAGCGCCGCCCACGTGATCGCCATGATGGTGAGTCAGTAGAATGGCTTGCAGTGTGAGGCCGTGCTGTTCAAGGTATTGTTCCACCGGTTCGGCTTCCCCCGGATCCACCACGATCGCGTTATCGTCTTGGCGGAACAACCATATATAGTTGTCGGACAGGGCGGGTAGGGGAAGGAGTCGGCTATTTACCATGGAAGGGAGCGAGAGACGGGTGGAGCAAGCACTGATTGTGGAGCTGGAGGAGTGGCTGAGCACCCCGCAAGGCCGTTATGTGGCCGCGTGGGAACAGGCTCAGTTCAATGGCATGGTCGCCAATGCATTCGGCTATCATGCCATACAAATCGGGCTGCCGCATTGGGATTTGCTACAGGCGAATCGTATCCCATTCAAGGCCTGCGCCACCATTGAACATGCCGCCGGGCTGTCGCGCTCCCAAGTGGTGGCCGAGCCCGAGAACCTGCCGTTCGATTCCCAAAGTATCGATCTAGTCGTATTGCCGCATGGGTTGGAATGTGCGCCCGATCCTCACCAAGTGTTGCGGGAGATCGAGCGGGTGCTGGTGCCTGAAGGCAGGGTGGTGATCTCCGGTTTCAATCCGTGGAGCCTATGGGGTCTGCGCGAACGGCTGCCGGGGCTGGACCCGATCGTGCCGGTGCCTGCGCCGCTGCAGGTGTCGCTCCCGCGTCTCAAGGACTGGTTCAAGCTGCTCTCGTTCGAGTTGGATCGGGGCCGCTTCGGTCGCTACGCCGTGCCCAGTTTCAGCGACGCCTGGTTGGCGCGGTGGGCCTTCATGGAGAAGGCAGGAGACCGCTGGTGGCCGGTTTGTGGCGCCGTGTATATCGTGTCCGCCGTCAAGCGTGTAGCGGGCGCGCGGCTGGTGGGGCCGGCCTGGAAACGTTCGCGCAAGCCGGTGCGGCGCGCAGCGGTGGCCGCCGGCCGCCAATTCAATCAAAGCTCCGGAGATGTATGAAATGAGTGGTAAACCAGTGGAAATCTGGACGGACGGTGCCTGCAAGGGCAACCCCGGGCCCGGAGGCTGGGGGGCATTGTTGCGCCATGGCCGGCACGAGAAGGAGTTGTGTGGCGGCGAGGCCCAGACAACCAACAATCGTATGGAACTCACTGGTGTGATTGAGGCGCTGCGGGCACTGAAGCGACCCTGCCATGTGATCGTCCATACGGATTCGCAGTACGTGCAGAAGGGCATGAGCGAATGGCTGCCCAACTGGAAGCGGCGTGGCTGGCTCACCGCTGACAAGAAGCCGGTGCGTAATGCCGACCTGTGGCAGGCGCTGGATGCTCTGGTGGCAGAGCACGAAGTGGAGTGGCGTTGGGTGCGCGGGCACGCGGGGGATCCGGGCAACGAAAGAGCCGATGCCCTGGCGAACCAAGGGATATCCAAGATAGCGAAGCGCACTGAAATATTTATGTAGTTTCAAGTTACGCATCGCAAAGATTCAGTGCTACAGTCAACGACTGTCCCGATCAACCAATCACCTTTTTCATGAAGTTTTCCAAGGCGGCAATATTGCTGGTGCTGGCGCTGGGCGTAGGTCTCGGCGCCTGGGGCGCCCATTGGTGGCAACAGCGCGATAGCGGCACGAATGCCGCCACGGTGTCGAGCGCGACGCCGCCGTCTACGGCCACGCAGAAGGTGAAGGTGGAAGTGGCGCCGGTAGCCAAACAACGGTTGGAACGTTCGATTTCTGCGGTGGGCACACTGCGCTCCCATGATTCCGTGATGTTGCGCCCGGAAGTCAGTGGCCGCATTGCGGAAATCAATTTCGACGAAGGCGGCAAGGTTGCGAAGGGCCAGGTGCTCGTTCGGCTGGACGACAGTGTCGCCAAGGCGCGGGTACAGCAGGCGCGCGCCAATCTTCAGCTGGCGCGCAGCCAGTACAACCGTTCCGTGGAACTCAGTAAGCAGGGTTTCGTCAGCCGGCAGGCCCGCGACGAAGCCGCCAGCAACCTGGCGGTGCAGCAGGCGGCCCTGGCGCTGGCGGAAGCGGAACTCGAGAAGACCGCGATTCAGGCACCTTTCGACGGTCTTGTGGGTTTGCGCACCGTTTCGGTAGGCGATTATGTTGGGCCGGGAACGGATCTGGTGCCGATCGAGGCGATCGATCCGCTGAACGTCGACTTCCGAATTCCGGAACAATTTCTCAGTACCGTGACCGTCGGTGCTCGTTTGATGGTCAGCTTCGATGCCATCGCCGGCCTTCAACGCGAAGGCAGCGTAGGCGCCATCAGTCCTCAAGTGGACGTGGGCGGTCGCTCGCTATTGCTGCGCGCCAATGTGCCTAACCCGGACTACCTCCTAAGGCCCGGCCTCTTCGCGCGCGTGCAGCTGGAACTGGCTCATACCGAGGGCCTGGTGGTGCCGGAAACCGCTTTGGCCCCATCGGGTGATGCGCAGTACGTGTATCGGGTGGAAAATGGGGTAGTTAAGCGCGTGATGGTGCAGATTGGCCAGCGCATGGGCGCGCATGTAGAGATCGTGAGTGGGCTGACCGAGGGCGATTCCGTGGTCGTGTCCGGTCTACAGAAGGTCCGTGACGGTATCGAAGTCGAGGTCCTGCCCCCACCGGGCGCCTGAGCATGACCCCTGTCGGCTCGCCGTCCGGCGCCCGGCCCGGTATCCATTTTCCTGAGTGAGGCCGCGATGCAGCTGCCACAGATATGTATACGACGCCCCGTGTTCGCCACGGTGCTGTCGCTCATCATTCTCCTGATCGGCCTGATCTCCTATGACCGGCTGACGGTGCGCGAGTACCCCGCGATCGACGAGCCGGTGGTGTCCGTGCGCACGGAATACAAGGGTGCGTCGCCCGAGGTGATCGAATCGCAGGTCACCAAACCGCTAGAGGACCAGCTCTCCGGTATTGAAGGGGTGGACGTCATGACTTCGCGCAGTCGCAGCGAAGTCAGCTACATCAATGTGAAGTTCCATATTTCGCGCGACCCCGATGCGGCCGCCGCCGAAGTGCGCGATAAGGTGTCCCGAGCCCGCCGCTTCCTGCCTGACGAGGTCGAGGAGCCGGTCATTAGCAAGGTGGAAGCGGATTCCACGCCGATCGTGTATGTGGGGGTCACCACCGGCAACCTGTCGCAGATGGAGGCTTCCGACTACATCAACCGCTACATCAAGACGCGGCTGTCGGTCTTGCCGGGCGCTGCCGAGGTCCGCGTCTTCGGCGAACGCCTGCCCGCAATGCGTATCTATGTGGATCGCCACAAGCTCGCGGGCTACGGTCTGATCGTGCAGGACGTGGAGAACGCACTGCGCGAGCAGAACGTTCTGATTCCGGCCGGGCGCATCGAATCCCTTGATCGCGAGTTCTCCGTGGTGTCGACCACCGACCTTCAGACCGTCGAGCAGTTCGAGAACATCGTGGTCGCCAATGTGAACGGCTACCCCCTGCGCATGCGTGAGGTGGCGGAGGTCCGGATCGGGCCGGCGGACGAGCGGGTGTCGGCGCGATTCAACGGCGAACCCAGTCTCACGATTGGCATCACCAAGCAATCGACCGCCAATCCGCTGGACCTGTCGCGTGAAGTCCGCAAGGAAATCGAGCTCATCAACGAGAATCTGCCGTCGAGCATGAAGTTGCAGGTGGCCTACGACAGTTCGGTCTTCATTCAGCGTTCGATCGATTCCGTCTACACGACCGTCATCGAAGCCATCATCCTGGTCGTGCTGGTCATTTTCTTCTTTCTGCGCAGCGTGCGTGCCAGCATCATTCCCATCGTTACCATACCCGTGTCGCTGATCGGCGCATTCGGGCTGATGTACCTGTTCGGGTTCTCGATCAACACCCTTACGCTGCTGGCCATGGTGCTGGCGATTGGCCTGGTGGTGGACGACGCCATCGTGGTTCTGGAAAACGTGTACCGGCACATGGAGGAAGGGAAGACCCGTCTTCAGGCGGCCCTGCTCGGGTCCAAGGAGATTGCGTTCGCCGTGGTCGCCATGACCCTCACGCTGGTCACGGTGTATGCGCCGCTGGCGTTCGCCACGGGGCGCACCGGCAGGCTGTTCATCGAGTTCGCGCTGGCCCTCGCCGGCGCGGTGCTGGTGTCGGGCTTTGTCGCGTTGACCCTTACGCCCATGATGTGTTCGGTGCTGCTGAAGCACCAGAAAGGGCATGGACGCGTTTATCTGTTCATCGAGAGCCTGCTGGAAGGTCTGACCGTACGCTATCGTCGCGCGCTCGGTGTGGCGCTCCGGCACCGGCTGATCGTTGTGTTGCTCGGGCTGGCGGTGGCGGCCGGCAGCGTCGTACTGTTCAAGACCGTGAAGAGTGAGCTCGCACCTATTGAGGACCGCGGCGTGGTGTTTGGCGTCGTGACGGCGCCCGAAGGTGCCACTCTGGAGGCGACGCAGCGCAGCCTATTGCAAATCGAACGGCTCTACGACGACATTCCGGAACGAGCGGGCGTGCAGTCCATTGTCGGCTTCCCCACGGTGACCGACGCCTTTGCCATTCTGAGGCTCAAGCCCTGGGAAGAGCGCGATCGCAGCCAGCAGGAAATCGCCCAAGAACTGCAACCGCAGTTCAGCGCGGTGCCCGGTGTGCGGGCCTTCCCCAGCAATCCGCCATCGTTCGGCCAGCGGGCCACGTCCAAGCCCATCAATTTTGTCGTGATGAGTCAGGCGACTTACCCCGAGATGGCGGCCATGGTGGAACTGCTGATGGACAAGCTGGCGGACTATCCCGGTTTGCAGAACCTGGATACCGATTTGCGGCTGAACACTCCCGAACTCAAGGTGCGCGTCAATCGCGACAAACTGGCGGACGTGGGCGTGGATGTCGGCGAAGTCGGGCGTACGCTGGAGACCATGCTGGGTGGGCGCAATGTCACCCGCTTCCGCGATAGCGGCGAACAGTACGACGTCATCGTGCAGGTGAAGCGGCAGGATCGCTCGACGCCTTCGGATATCCAGGACATTTACGTTCGTACCCGGGATGGCGGCATGGTCCAGCTGGCCAACTTCGTGGATGTCGAGGAATCCGTTGCACCGCAGTCGCTGAACCACTTCAACCGCCTGCGCGCTGTCAAGATCGAAGCGGCCATTGCTCCCGGCTACGCCATGGGCGAGGTGCTGGAGCACATGAACCAAGTAGCGCGCGACCTGCTTCCACCAACAGTTCAGACCGATCTGGACGGCCAGTCGCGTGAATTCCGCGATGCCTCAGGCAACATTTACCTCGTCTTCATGATGGCGCTGGCCTTCATCTACCTGGTGCTTGCCGCCCAGTTCGAGAGCTGGCGCAGTCCGCTGATCATCATGTTCTCGGTGCCGCTGTCCATGACCGGTGCCTTGCTGGCGCTGTGGCTGACAGGCGGTACACTCTCCATCTACAGTCAGATCGGCCTGATCACCCTGGTGGGCTTGATCACCAAGCACGGCATTCTGATCGTGGAGTTCGCCAATCAGTTGCGCGACGATGGCCATGCCATGCTGGAGGCCGTCATGGAGGCGAGCGTCATGCGCCTGCGCCCCATCCTGATGACGACGGGCGCCATGGTGCTGGGCGTGCTGCCTCTGGCTTACGCCAGTGGTGCGGGCGCCGAATCGCGCCAGCAGATCGGCTGGGTGCTGGTGGGCGGGCTTACATTGGGTACGCTGCTCACGCTATTCGTGGTGCCAGTGGCTTATACGCTGATCGCCGGCAAGCGCAGGAAAGTGGGCGAGGGCATGGATCCGGAGACCGGGCCAGCCGTTGAAGCGGGGACGGGAGGTGCTGCGGTGGCCGCGCCGAGATCACCCCGCGAACATCATTGATGAAGGAAGATTGCAGTCATGCGCCAGATCATTCTCGATACTGAAACCACGGGCCTGGATCCGGCCCAGGGTCATCGCATCGTCGAAATCGCCTGCGTCGAGATGGTGAACCGCACACTGACGGGCAACCACCTGCATCTGTACCTCAACCCCGATCGCGATAGCGACCCCGAAGCGCTGGCGGTGCACGGCCTTACAACGGACTTCTTGTCCGGTCACCCGCGTTTCGAGGACGTCGCCCAACAGTTCATCGACTTTATTCGCGGCGGCGAACTCATCATCCATAACGCCGCTTTCGATACGCGCTTCCTGAACGCGGAGTTGCAGCGCGTCGGCCTGCCTCGTGTGGACGAGCTGTGCGAGAAGATCACCGATTCACTGCTGTACGCACGTGAGCTGCACCCCGGCAAGCGCAACTCGCTGGATGCTCTGTGCGAGCGTTACGGCATTTCGAATGCGCACCGCGTGCTGCACGGCGCCCTGCTGGACTCCGAGCTACTGGCCGATGTGTGGCTGGCCATGACGCGAGGGCAGGACGCCCTGATCATGGACTTCGAGACGGAGGAAGAAGGCACCACCACGGGCGGCGCGCGTCAAGGCCGCGTCGATACCAGCGTGCTGCGCGTCGTGCGCGCCAGTGCACAGGAGGTCGCCGAGCACCATGCCTACTTGGAACTGCTCGATAAGTCCGTGAAGGGCGAATGTGTCTGGCGTGACTACGAACCGGCGGTGGAGACCGAGCCGGCAGCGGCCGAAGCGGCTGCCGGGTAGGTTGGCGTCAGCGGTTTTCACGCAACTTCTTCAATTCCTGTTCCGCGACGTCCACGCGCACGGTGCCTAGATCGACGAGGCGTCGCGCAATCACTTCGATTTCATCTCCGACCGCGCCGGCCATCAGGGCAATGTTCTGCGAGTGCAGCGACATGTGCCCCTTCTGTATGCCCACAGTGGCCAGCGCCTTGAGCGCCGAGAAGTTCTGAGCCAGGCCCACGGCGGCAATCACTCTGGCGAGTTGCTCGGCGCTTTGAATGCCCATGATCTGCAGGCAGGCACGGGCGGTCGGATGCAGCTTGGTGGCACCGCCGATCAGCCCTACCGCCATCGGCATTTCGATCGACCCCACCAAGTCGCCGGATGCAGTCTTCTCCCAATGGGTCAGGCTGCTGTACCACCCTTTTCGCGCGGCATAGGCGTGGGCGCCCGCTTCCACCGCTCGCGTATCGTTGCCGGTCGCCATGACGACCGCCGTCACGCCGTTCATGATGCCCTTGTTATGAGTCGCGGCGCGGTACGGGTCTGCAGCAGCGAATTCGTAGGCGCTGATGACGCCGTCGCGTACGTGCTCACCGCCAATGGCGTCGGCCTTCCATACGCAGCGGGCTCTGGCGAGCCGGCGGTCCGCCAGATTCGACAGAATGCGCAGATAGACGCGACCACCCGTCCACTGGGCGATATGCGGAGCCAGCGTTTCGGCCATGGTATTGACGGCGTTCGCCCCCATGGCGTCGCGAGTGTCCACGATCAGGTGGGTAATCACCATGGGGCCGCTGGCGGTACGTATGACCCGGACTTCCAGTTCGCGGAAGCCTCCGCCCAGGCCCACCAGCACAGGGTCGCAGGCGTCGCAGATGCTGCGTATGTCCTCGATGCGCTCAAGTATCGCCAAGCGGCTGCTTTCCGGATCGCTGATGTCGACCAGCTGGATCTGGGCAATCATGCGGGTGCCTGACGTCGACGTGACGAAGCCGCCCGAGTCATAGCACTGACGCGCAGCGTGACACACCGCCGCAACGACGGATGATTCTTCAGTCGCCATCGGCACCAGATAGTCTTCACCGTCGATCAGCAAATTGGTGGCGACGCCGATCGGAATGTTCATGGTGCCGATCGTATTCTCGATCAGCCGATCCGCCAGATCGGCCGGCAGGTTGCCGGTATTGAGGAAGTGCTCAGCGATGGAGTGATCCTCAATTCCTGCGAACGCCAGCGTCTTATCGATGCGATCGGAGATGGAGAGCTTATGAAAACCGGAGATGCGTGAAGAGGGTTTGGTCATGGTCAGTGTCCTACGGCAGGTTCGTGTGAGATCAGTTCATCAGCTGGGGAAGCCAGGTCACTACTGAGGGGAAGGCGGCGCATAGCGCCAAGGCGAGTATCTGTAGCGCCATGAAGGGCCAAACGCCCCGGTATACCGTTCCCATTCCCAGCCGTGATGGAAGGGCGCCTTTGATGTAGAAAAGGGTGTAGCCGAACGGTGGGCTGATGTAGCCGACCTGGATCGTGATGGCGTAGAGCACGCCAAACCAGATTTCATCGAAACCCAGCGCTCGCACGATAGGCAGAAATACTGGCACCGTGAGCAGGATGATGCCGATCTCGTCCAGCACGGTGCCTAGAAAGATCAGGATCAGCATCATCGCAGCCAGGATTACGTACGGGTGCACATCCAGGTTGGTGATGAAATTCATCAACGTGTCGGCACCGCCCAGGCCCGTGAAGATGGCGACATACGCCTTGGCGCCGATGGTGATCCACAGGATCATGGCCGTCACGCGCAGCGTCTGATAGCCCGCCTCGCCCAGGCTGCTCAGCCGCAGTTTTCCGCGCAGTGCACTGGCTCCGATCGCACCTACTACGCCCACGGCGGCGGCCTCGGTGGGCGTGGCGACGCCGAAGAAGATCGACCCCAGGATCAGGACGATCAGCAGCATCGGGATGATCACCGCCTTCAGGCTGGCCAGCTTACGGCGCATGGGCACCGACTCGCCCGACCCCGGAGGGATTCTGTCCTTCTGGAAATAGGCGACGAACAGGATGTACAAGATGTAAATGGACGCGAGGATCAATCCGGGCACGATGCCGGCGATCAACATCTTGCCGATGGAGACCTGGGCCGTCACGGCATAGACGATCGTCAGAATGGACGGCGGAATCAGGATGCCCAGGGTGCCGGCGGCGCAGATCGTTCCGGTGGCAAGCGCCGGATCATACTTGCGACGCAGCATCTCCGGCATGGCCAGCACGCCCATGGCCGTGACCGCTGCGCCGACCACTCCGGTCATCGCCGCCATGATGACGCAGATGAAGACCGTACCGATGGCCAGGCCACCGCGCAGACGCCCGAACCAAAGCTCCATCGCCTGGTAGAGATCTTCGATGACGCCGGAGCGTTGGAGGATGCCGGCCATGAGGATGTATAGGGGGATGCCCAGCAGCGCTTCGGACCGCATGGTGTCGAAGATCTGCAGCACCAGGATCACGACCGATTCCGGATTCCACAGCGTGACAGTGAGCAGCAGCGACAGACCGCCGAGCACGAAGGCGATGGGTAAGCCCGTGATCATCAGCGCAGTCAGGCCGCCGAACATCAGCAGTAGGATCATGTTGGGCGTCATGCCTGCGTTTCCTCTGTATAGGTCTTGCCCGGCAGAAGGAACAGCTCGGCGATGCTCTGCAGCGCCAGTAGCACGACGGCGACCGGAACCGCGAACTTATATGGCCACACGGGCGGGTTCCATGCCGAGAAGGAAGTCTCCCTGAATTCGAAGGCCTGCATTGCGAGCGGCCACGCGAAATACAGGAGAATCACGCAAAAGGTAATGATGACGATCAGGTGGAAGGCGTCCATGATGCGTCGGGTTCGTGGTTGCAGCCGCCGGTGAAACAGATCGAGGCTGACGTGGCCACCCAGGTGCAGCAAATAGGGCCCGCCCAGCAGGAAGTAGGGGCCAAATAGAAGAACGGCGAGTTCCATGCCCCACACCGTGGGGGCGTTGAACACGTAGCGGCTGATCACCTCGTACATCATGACGGGCACGATGACCGCCATCAGCGCGGCGGCAGCGATGAACAGATACCGGTTCAGCGTGGTGATGGCATGGATGTACAGGCGGATGACTTTCGGCATGCGCGGGTCTCGGTGGCGCGCACCGAGAGGGTACGGTCGCCGCGAAAGCGGAACCAGTACGCCTCAGGGTGAGCAGAGGATGAAGACAGGTTCAGGCGAGCAAGCCGAGCTGCTGCATGAACGCCACCTGGCTGTCGACCATTTCCGTCGCCAGCTTGTCGCCTTTGGTAGCCTGGCGCCAGACGTCGATCGCCTTTTTGCGTGCTTCGGCGATGTCGGCGGCGTCCAACGATGTGACTTCGACCCCTTGAGAGCGGAACGCTTCAATCGCCTTTCCGTCGGACACCAGGATATGCTGGCGCAGCGCAGCGGATACTTCACGTGCGGCCGTGCTGAGCGCTACTTTGAAGGTGTCGGGCAGTGCGTCGTAGGCCCTTTGGTTGGCGACGTAACTGGTCGCCGTGGTGGGCTGATGGGGTCCCGGCATGACGATGTACTTCGCGACCTCTCCTAGCCCGGCTTCCAAGTTCGCCGTCAAGTCGCCGCGGTCGGCCAGGTCGATCACGCCCTTGTCGAGGCCGGAATAGACCTCCGCGGTGGCCAATGGGGTGACGGACACGCCGAGGGAACCCATGACCGTGGAGGCCAGGCCGACGAAGCGGCCCTTTTTGCCCTGGAAGTCCGCAATCGTCTTGATAGGCACCTTCGAGTGGATGGGCTCGGGGCCGTACACCGTGGGGGCAATGTAATAAAGGCCGGCAGGCGCATACGCCTTACGAGCGAGGTCCAAGCCGCCCAGCTCATAGAACCAGGCCTCGTACTGATCCGACTCGGCAAAGCCGAAGGGGACGGTACTGGTGAAGGCGAGGCCAGGAATCTTGCCCGCTTCGTAGCCGTCGAAGGTCTTCATCATCTGGAAGGCGCCACCGCGTACGGCGTCGAAAGCCTGGTTGGCGGGCACCAGTTGCCCAGCCGAGAAAAGTTCGATCTCGAACTGACCACCAGTCAGCTCGGACACGCGCTTCACGAAAACCTCTTCGAATTTTTGAGGGGTCGTGCCTCCATCCCATAGCGCTTGCATGCGCCATTTGACCTTCTGCTGTGCGCGCGCTGTTGTTGATAGACCTGCAAGTCCGGCGAGTGAGCCGGCCCCTAGCGCTTTGATCGCGGAACGACGATTGACGGTACCCATCTGCTTGTCTCCTGTTATTCGGCCCGCCTAGCGGCGGCCATGTTTCGGACGGAAGGGTCCACCTCTTGTGGGCGGTTGATGCGGACATGATAGGGCGTGAATGGGTACAATAAAAGGTACAGTTTGAAAACTGATCTAGAACTGTCCCCGTTCATGGACCCATACAGTGGCAACCAGAATAAATTTTGTCATGCGCTACGTACAGGAGCAGATCGCCGTAGGCCAATGGCAGGCGGGCGAGAAGATTCTGTCGATTCGCGCTGCGTCCAGTACGCTGGGTGTTTCCAAGAACACCGTGGCCGAGGCCTACGATCGGCTGGTGGCGCGCGGCAAACTGGAGGCGCGACAGGGGTCCGGTTATTACGTGCCGCAACAAGAGCGCAGATCGGCGCCGCCGAAGGCGCTATCCGTGGCGCAAGCCGTGGACAGTGTGTCGCTGTTGCGCGAGCAGCTTCTACGTCAGTACGAGGTGCGCGTGGGGGAGGGGCGCCCGCCGCACGCCTGGGCTGGGCGCATTGATTTCCGTTCGAGCTCCCCCGGAACATCGGCACAGGATGCGGACGTACACGGTTATGGCAACCCGTGGGGATACGTGAAGTTGCGTGAGCATCTCTCGCAGGCAATGGGAGAACGCGGCATTGACGCACCTGCCGACCAGATCTTGCTGACGCTCGGGGCTAACCACGCGTTGGACCTGATCGGGCGGCACCTATTGGAGCCCGGTGACGTCGTGTTGGTCGACAGTCCTGGCTATTACCCTTTGTTCGCCAAGCTGCATTTGCTGGGCGTCCGCATGGTGGGGGTGCGCCGGCTGGAGAATGGGCCGGACGTCGAAGACCTTCATGTGCAGGCGGCCAAGTACCGACCCAAGCTCTTCTTCACGCAATCGTTGGCGCACAACCCTACCGGTGGTTCGTTAACCCTGCCGGTCGCGCACCGGGTGCTTCAGGCAGCGGCGCAGCATAACTTCAAGGTGGTGGAAGAAGACCCGTTTGCGGATATTCTGCCGCACTCCTCGCCCCGCTTGGCTGCGCTGGACCAACTCGAGCGCGTCATCTATGTGGGGACGTTCTCGAAGACATTATCGGCGGGCCTGCGCGTCGGATACTTGGCGGCTAATGAAGCGCTGACCGACGCCTTGTGTGACTTGAAGATGCTCACCATTGCCAGTTCCGCCGACTACGTCGAGCGCATGCTGTACGACTTCATTGCTGCTGGGCAGTACCTGAAGCACTTGCGCAAACTCCGTGCGCGGGTTCAGCAGGCGACTGTGCAGTCCCTCGACGTGCTGACCAGCCTCGGACTGGAAGTGTTCTGCCGACCGCAACACGGTGGATTCTATTTATGGGTCTATTTGGAGGACGGCGACGACGAACGCAAGTTGGTGGAAGACGCTTCCATGCGGAACATCTTCATTGCACCGGGGGCGATTTTTACGCCGGAACGCGAGCACGAGCGTCCCGCCATGCGAGTGAATATCGCCTATGCGACGGACCCGAAATTCATTGCCTTCATGCGTGAGCGGCGCAAGGGCCGAGGTGCTCGCCACTAGTCCTGGGCAGTCCCCGGGCAGATTCGCGGGGTCGGTGACACGCCGGCAAGCGCCTGGGAAGTTGTGTTAGAATTCCGTTCTTTCCCGATTCCGCGTTCTCTGGAACGCCGGCATGACGGGCGGTTAGCTCAGTGGTAGAGCACTGCCTTCACACGGCAGGGGTCACTGGTTCGAACCCAGTACCGCCCACCAAGCACTCTTCAAACCCCCAACGATTTCAGTTCCAGCCTTCATCAGGCGGGTAGTGCCTGCGCGATTGTCTGGCCTGCGAGACGCGCCGTAGCGAGCAGACGCTCCAGTGGTTGGCCGTTGCGTGCCTGAGCTGAGAGACCCGACATAATCGTACTGACCAGATCGGTCATGCGTTCTGCATCGTCAGGGTAACGGGTCGCGATGTAATCGCGGATCGCGGCTTCCGCCGCCGAGTACTGGTCGCGCGAGGCTTCGCGTGCTTCGGGATCTATACAGTGCCGGCCTTCGAGCACTAGGCACCCAGACGCACCTCGATCCGCCGCGTAGCGTCTGGCAGCTTCTTCCAATAACGCTGCGAGGGACTCCGCCACCGGGCGGTCCATGCGCAGGAGCTGGGTAAACGGAATCGCGTCCGTCTGCGCGTATCGCTCGAGCACGCGGGCGTAGAGGCCTGCTTTGCTTCCAAAAGCCGCATAGAAACTGGGTGGCTTAATGTCTAGCGCCTCAGTGATATCAGCGACGCTCACCGCGTCGTAGCCATAGGTACGGAATAAATGCTGGGCGGTCGCCACCGCCGCGTCGGGGTCGAAGCGACGCGGACGACCACGCACTTTCGTTGTATTTGTAGTGTTCATTACAAAAATCCTTGACTCCGCTTTTGTCCATTTATATAGTGATCACTACATATTATCAAGGAGTCTTTCATGTCGGTATTTCAAGAGAAGTCTGTGCTGGTCCTGGGCGGCAGCCGCGGTATAGGCGCCGCAATTGTGCGACGCTTTGCCGCAGAAGGTGCAAAAG
>DATGNX010000105.1:0-10557 GCA_035306485.1 Burkholderiaceae bacterium | reverse complement strand
AGCAGTAGCGGGAAGGCTTTGGGCCCCACCGGCTCGTACGAGAACGGCGGCTCCAGGTCGTAGCCAAAAGCAGTGATCAGCGCGGCGAAGACCAGCGCTGCGATGCCGAGTAGGCGGTCATTGAGCGTCAACATGATGGAGGGTGCTCCGGGAATGCGGGAGGCGGCCCGCCCGCAATGGGGCAGGCCGCTGACTTCTTACTTCTTGATCAAACCGAAGCTGTCGGCCAGTTCGGTGTAGAACGCGACGCGTTCCTTGACATAGGCGTCCAGTTCGTCGCCGGTCTTGTTGAAGGGGAACAGACCCTGCTGTTCCTGCAGCTTGGCGAACTCAGGCGTGGCCATCAGCTTGTCGAAAGACTCGACCCACCACTGGTATTGCTCGTCCGACACCTTGGGGCCCACATAGAAACCGCGGATGATGGGCCAGTTGATGTCGAAGCCCTGCTCGGCCGCAGTGGGGATGTTGGACATCGTGCCGGGCAGGCGCTCGTCGTTGAAGACCGCCAGAATACGAATGGGCGCACCGCCGTCGAGCATCGTGCGTGCCTCGGCCGCGTCGCCCATGTAGGCCTGGATATGGCCGCCGCGCAGAGCGGTCAGGGCCTCGCCGCCGCCTTCAAAGGCCACGAAGCGCATCTTGCGGTAATCCACGTTGGCGGCCTTGGCGGTGAGCGCAGCCTTCATCCAGTCCTGGCTACCAACCGAGCCGCCTGCGCCGAGAACGATCTTGGTGGGATCGGCCTGGAAGGCGGCCATCAGGGACTTCAGGTCTTTGTAGGGCGAGTCGTCGCGCACGATGGCTACGCCGTAATCGCTGCCGATTGCCGCCAGCCAGCGCACGTCATCGACGGAGTACTTGCCGAATTTCCCCTGTGCCAGGTTCAACAGCGAGCCGCCGGAGAACGCAACGATCGCGTTGGGGTCGCCGGGACGCTGAGCCACGATATGGTTGTAGGCCACCGCGCCGATGCCACCGGGCATGTACACGGTGCGCATGGGAGCATCCAGCAGTTTCGTCTGGCTAAAGCCATTCAGCGCCACACGACAGGTCAGGTCGAAACCGCCGCCAGGCTGAGCCGGGGCGATGCACTCGGGTTTGGCGGGCTGCTGGGCGTGCACGGTTGTGACGCCTGCGAGGCTGAGCAGGCCTGCTGCCATGATGGACAGCGTCTTCTGGTAAAGCTTCATGGGTGTGTCCTCCGGAATTCAACGCTTGGTCTGGTTTTGTGCAAGCTACCTTAGCGGAGTGAAGCTTTCGCCTTCCTTTCAATTTCCCGGCCCGTCGTTGATTCTAGGGAAATCCCTGAGCGTCACCCCGTTGTGTCGAACACCAATCGGATCAGCAAGCCGCTGTCCTCTTGTCCGCGCTCAAGATGCATGGTGGCCTCATTCAGTTCGGCGATCATTTGCACGATGGCCAGTCCCAGTCCCGAACCGTGCTGCGCCTTGCCCGCGGCGCCGCGTCGGAAGCGGTGACCAGCCAGTGCCATGTCTTCCGGGCTCATGCCAGGGCCGTTGTCCTCCACCTGCAGCACAGCCGCATCTGCCTGCCGGAAGACCGATACCGTGATGCGCGCCCGCGGGGGGCTGTATTTGATCGCGTTGCCCACCATGTTGCTCAGGGCCTGATGAATGAGCCAGCCCACACCACTGACCGTGACGGCTTCGTCCGGGATGTCCAGCCCGAAATCCTGGCGCTTACGGCGGGCTGTGGACAGGAACTCGTCGACCACTTCACGAGCCACTTGGCATAGGTCTACTGTTTCGCGTTCGCGGCTCGCGCGCAGCTTATCCGCGGCATGGTGGACACGGCCCAGCGCCATCATCTGGTTGGTCAATTGAATGGTGTTGCTCAGCCGTTGATGTATGGCGTCCAGCACTTCCTTCATTTCTTCCGTCGTGGCCAGCGATCTTGCGTACTCAACTTGCGTCATGAGCACCGATAACGGCGTGCGCAACTGGTGCGACGTGTCGTCCAGGAACTGCTGCTGCGTGGTGGTCTTGCGTACGTAGCGTTCCATGTGGACGTTGATCGCGTGTACCAGGGGACGCAACTCGCGGGGCAGCGCGGTTTCTTCGATCGGCTGAAGATTCCCCGAGGAACGGCGCCGTATGGTTTCGCTGGTGACGCGCAGGGGGCGCAGGGCCAGGATCGTGCCGACGGAGATCAGCAGAATGAAGAGCAATAAGATCGCGGCGTCCTTCACTAACGACTGCATCATGACGCGGCTGATGAAATCGTCGCGTCCCGCCATGCTCTCGCCCACTTGCACGATGACGCGGCTGCCCAGCGGCGCGCTCAGACGCGGCGAAGGTCCTAGCGCCATGGCGGCCAGGCGCAGCGACTCACCGAAATATTCACCGTTGTAAAAGACGGGGCGATTGTCTTCCAAAGGCTGATCGTCCGGCATTGGAAGCTGCGTGTAGCCAATCTCTGACAGGCCGTCCTCGCTTGCCACCCGGAAATACACCCGACCGTGCGCGGCGTGCTCCATGAATTCGAGCATGTAGAAGGGTTGCTCCATGGCCAGGCCGCCGCTTTCCGTATTGACGTTCGCCTCGATGGATCTCAGTGCGCCCGCCAATGCCCGGTCGAACGCGGCATTGACCTGCTCCTTCAGCTCAATGCTGGACACCCATAGTGATAGCCCTGATGCCAGCACAATTGCCGGAATCAGCATCCAGAGTAGGGTAGAGCGCAGGCTGTTCAATGCCATGGTGGGCCCTGGTGCTCAGGCCTCCTCATGAACGGGTTCAAGGCAATAGCCGATGCCGCGCAACGTGGTGATCTGCACGTCGGAAGCCTGGAGTTTCTTGCGCAGCCGGTGGATGATGACTTCCACTGCTTCCGGGTTGATCACTTCTTCGTCGCGTTCGGTCAGGCGATCCAGAATGAATTGTTTATTGACCGGTTCGCCGCTGCGCTGAATCAGGATGCGCAGCACTTCGCTTTCGCGCGGAGTGACTGGAAGCAGCGTGTCGTTCAGCGTGTAGCGTTTGCCGGCCAGGTCGTAGACCAGTGAGCCGCAGGCCAGGCGTGGTTTGTCCTTGCCGCGGCTGCGACGGATCAGGGCATGCAGCCGCGCGCCCAGTTCTTCGATCTGGAAGGGTTTAGGAAGAAAGTCGTCCGCGCCCGACTCCAGCGTATCGACGCGGTCCACGAGCGAATCGCGCGCCGTCAGAATCAGGATGGGCGTGCGATTATCCTCGGCGCGCAGGCGATTCAGGACGGTGTAGCCATCCATGCCCGGGATCCCCAGGTCCAGAATGACGGCGTCGAACTCTTCGACCTGCAGGCGTCGGTACGCCAGCATTCCGTCGTTGGACCATTCGATCAGGAATCCTTTCTTTTCCAGGCTGCGCGTGAGCCAAAGGGCGAGGTCGGGTTCGTCCTCGACCAGCAGAATCCGCATGGCAGTCTCTCGTGGCAGGCAACATCAACGGAACAAAAGCGTAGCACGACCGCTATGTCACTCGAACAGAATGAAACACGATGTTAAAAAGGGAGGCATGCGCTCATCGGGTTCAGCGCCCCTTCCATAAGGAGTCCGGCGTGTTCGAGTATCGTTATCTTGCGTTTGCTGTCTGTGCTACGGCATTGATCGTGTCCGGCCTGGGTGTGCTCGCCTGGGGTTGGCATTGGGGCGCGGTGGTGGTCCCACTGCTACTGACGGGCGTGGGCGTACATGATGTCTTGCAGCGTCGCCACGCGGTGTTGCGCAACTACCCCATCCTCGGACACTTCCGCTACCTCATCGAGACGGTTAGACCGGAGATCCAGCAATACCTGGTGGATTCGGACACCGACGAGGTCCCGTTCGCGCGGCTGCAGCGCAGCGTGGTCTACCAGCGTGCCAAGGGTGAACCGGACGGCCGCTCCTTCGGCACCAAGCTTGAGCTGCAGGGGGCAGGCTACGAATGGGTGAATCATTCGGTATCGCCCTCTACGCTGGATAGCCAGGACTTCCGTATCCCCGTGGGTCCGGGCCGAAAACAGCCCTACGCGATGTCGGTGTTCAATATCTCGGGCATGAGCTTCGGCGCCCTTTCGGCCAACGCGATTCGTGCGTTGAACATCGGGGCGCGCATGGGCGGCTTCGCCCACGATACCGGTGAAGGCTCGGTGTCTCCGTATCACTTGCAAGGTGGGGATCTCGTCTGGCAACTGGGCTCAGGCTATTTCGGATGCCGCAAGGAAGACGGCAGTTTCGATCCCGATCGCTTTGCAGCCGTGGCGAGCCAGGACGCGATCAAGATGATCGAAGTGAAACTCTCGCAAGGCGCCAAGCCCGGTCACGGCGGCATTTTGCCGGCCGCCAAGATCACCGAGGAAATCTCCCGAACGCGAGGCGTGCCCATGGGCTTCGACTGCGTATCCCCGTCGTGCCATTCCAGCTTTTCCACTCCCAAGGAGATGCTGGCGTTCATCGAGCGCCTGCGGGAGCTGTCGGGCGGTAAGCCGGTGGGAATCAAGCTGTGTATCGGCCACCCGTGGGAGTTCATGAGCATCACAAAGGCCATGCTGGAAACCGATGTTCTGCCTGACTTCATCGTGGTGGACGGCGCGGAAGGCGGTACCGGCGCCGCCCCCGTGGAGTTTACGGACCACGTGGGTGCGCCCCTGCAGGAAGGACTGCTTCTGGTGCATAACACCTTGGTTGGTACGGGCTTGCGGGATCGGATCCGTATCGGCGCCAGTGGTAAGATCATTACCGCTTTCGACATTGCCCGAACACTCGCCATGGGCGCGGATTACTGCAACAGTGCGCGGGGTTTCATGTTCGCGGTCGGCTGTATACAGGCCGGTGTGTGCGGGACCGGCCGATGTCCCACTGGGGTGGCCACGCAGGATCCCGTGCGCCAGCGCGCTATCGACGTGGACGACAAATCGCACCGGGTGGCGAATTTCCATCGCAACACCCTGCATGCGCTGAAGGAACTAGTGCAGGCAACCGGCTTGCTGCATCCGTCCGAGTTTCGGCCCGACCACATACTGCGCCGTGTCTCGCGCGACGAGGCCAAGCCGTTGTCCGAGATACTCACGTATCTCGAGCCGGGCGATCTGCTCAAAGGCGAGTTCAAGCACCCGGTATTCGAGCGCTACTGGAATCGGGTTGGCAGTGATTCCTTCGGGTTGGTGAGCTGATGTGAAGCGACGCGACCCGTGATTTGATGTTGTGAGAGTTCATGCGTAAACGGGTCGTTTCCCTTCTGGTGCTTGCCGCCGCCGCTGTGGCGGTCGTCTTCGGCCTGGGTCTCGGCCGCGGTTCGGCGCCCAAGCTTCTGCACACCGAGCCGTCCGAATTCGCACCTGTGCTGGTCTTCGAGCAGTACGGCGAACGGTGCATGAACTTCACCGACATCGAAGGCGAGGGTCGTCAGACCTGCATCCAGCTGGACGACCCGGACCGCATGGTCTTCGAATACACCCGCATGATGACCAGCGCGTTGTTCGTGAACCCGGCGCCCGCTTCCGTATTGATCATCGGGTTGGGCGGCGCAACGCTGCCCGTCGCGCTGCACAAACTGCTGCCCGAGACGGTTATCGACAGCGTCGAGGTCGACCCCGCGGTACTTAAGGTGGCGCAAGCCTATTTCGGCTACGAGCCCGGTCCGCGACAGCGGGTGTTCGTGGAGGACGGGCGCTCGTTTATTGAGCGTGCCCATAGCGAGGGGCAACGCTATGACATGGTCATGCTGGACGCGTTTGACGTTGACTACATTCCGGCGCACTTGCTCACCGTGGAATTCCTGGAACACGTGCGCGGCATTCTTGCACCCGACGGCATTGTCGTGGCGAACTCCTTCGCGCGTAGCGGGATGTACGAGCGCGAATCGGCGACCTATGCCGCCGTCTTCGGAGATTTCTTCAACCTGCGGGCGGGCCTGGAGGGCAATCGGGTGATCATCGCTACGCCAGGTGAACTGCCATCCACCGATGTCTTGAAGCGAAATGCGGATGCGCTGGCGGAGCGCCTACAGCCCTTTGGAATCGACGCCGAAGCGGCGCTTGATCGGTTCACTGTCATGAGTCGGGACCGGTACAGCGACGACCAGGCATTGCGCGATCCGTCCTGAGCGCCGGTTCAGCGCGTCAAAAGCAGGTAACAGCCCTGCGTGAGATAGACGGCTCCGATCACCATGACTAGGATCTGCGTCCAGCGTCGAAACTGGTGATCGCTCAGGCGCTCCAGTACGAACTTGCTCAGGCTGGTGCCCACAATCGCCATGACGACGGCAAGTCCGAGCACAATGGCGTGCACCGGCTCGTCGTTGCTCAGGGCATAACCGAAATAGACGAGCTTGGCCAAGTGAGCGGTGGCCTGGCAGGCAGCTTTGGTCGACACAATGGCGCGGCGATCCATTTCGGTGCGCACGAAGAAGACGTCCAGCAAGGGGCCCGACACGCCTGCAAGGAACTGCATGCAAGTATTGAAGAAGCCGCAGAGTTCAGCCCCGCCTCGGCTCGTCGCCTGGGGTACGTAGCGGCGCGGCACCAGCACCACAAGAAAGGGCACGATGCCAAGCGTAATCAGAACCAGTGCGCGGTCCGGTATGAATCCGATGAAGGAGAAAAGCAGGCCGGCCAGCAGCAACCCCACTAGAAAGCGTCCGAAGATGCGGAAGTCGCAATGGCGGCGCCACAACACTGCGCGCCAGCCGTTGGAGGTCAATTGGGCCGCCCCGTGCAAAACCATGGCCGCGGAGACAGGCATGAACGCGACCAGCACGCCCATCAATATCATTCCACCCGCCATCCCGAAAACACCTGAGATGAAGGACGTCGCCAGTACCGTAGCGGATACGAGCAAGAGGAAGCCGGCCTGCAGCATTGATTACACCCATGTTGCGCGAATATGAAGGCGCAGAGTGTAGCGCCAATGCCGGGCCGGTATTGGCGGAGAAGGTCACGGATTCACGATGTGCCACACGCTTTTTACGTTGTCGCCGGTACGATCGCCCGGCTTCTTATCCTTCACGAAGGTATAAAGCGGCTGGCCTTTGTAAGCCCATTGCTTACTGCCGTCGTCACGTTCGATGATGCTGTAGTCGCCGTCGGCCTTGGCGTCCGCGCCGGCCATGACGGGAGGCCAGTTCTTTGCGCAGTCGTCGTTACAGACGCTTTTGCCGCTGTTGGCCTTATCCTGGTCAAACGTATACACCGTCATGCCCTTTTGGTCGACGAGCACGCCGTCCTGGGTTTGCAGCGGTTGAGCGTGAATAGCGGCGGCAAAAAGGGCAGCCACGGAAAGGAATACTGCCTTGGAGGGGAGAGGACGCATGGGTGGACTCCTTGCGCGTAGAAAAGGCATAGGGAAGAGAACGTCGCGAGGACGCGGAGACCTTCCCGCGAGCGCCGGAAGGCGCCGCATCCGCAGCAATTCCCGTTCCGATTTACGTCGCGGGAGCCGGGCTCGGGATAAGATTGTTCCTCATGAAGACATCCACTCCCCGCGTATTCGTCGCCTGCGACCTGCCCGAGAGCGTGCAGGCTTTGTTTGTTGAGCGCTTCGGCGCCGTGTGCAATGGGCTTGGCCGTACGCTGAGCTCTTCGGAATTGCTAGAGGGTGTGCGCGATAAGGACGTGCTGGTTGTGACCGCCACGGACCGCCTCGATACCGCGCTCGTCTCGCAGTTGCCGCCTTCGCTGAAGGTGGTCTGCACTTACTCCATCGGCATGGAACACCTGGACGTTGCGTCCCTTCAAGAACGCGGCATCGCCGTGCTCGCTACCCCCGACGTTCTGAGCGAATCTTGCGCTGACGTCGCCCTGTTGCTGATGTTGGGCGCGGCCCGTCGCGTGGTGGAAAGCGCCGACCTCGTTCGTAGCGGTCAATGGAAGGGGTGGACGGCCAGACAGCTGCTGGGCGTAGACGTCTGGGGTCGGCGCCTTGGCATATTGGGCATGGGCCGCATCGGCCGGGCCATTGCCAAACGTGCCCGCGGCTTCGACATGGAGATCCACTATCACAATCGCAGCCGCTTGTCGGCTGATCTGGAAGCCGGTGCCACTTATCATGGCAGCCTGGCGGAGCTGGCTGCGCACAGTGATTTCCTTTGCGTGGCTTGCCCCTCGAACGCGGGCACCCGTGGCATGGTGAATGCCGACATCATCGAGCAGCTGCCGCCGCAGGCCGTCGTGTGCAATATCGCACGTGGTGACATCATCGACGACGAAGCCTTGGTGGCCGCGTTGCGTTCTGGCAAGGTCGCTGCCGCGGGTTTGGATGTATTCGCAGGCGAGCCGAACATCCATCCTGCCTACCGGGAGTTGCCTAACGTGTTCGGGCTGCCCCATATCGGCAGCAGCACTGAACGCACGCGCGTGGCCATGGGCCAGCTGCTGTGTGAAGGTATCGAAGCCTTTTTTACCGGCGAGAAGCCGGTCAACCAGGTGGCCTGATACGGCCGATTGCCGAATCGCGGTGTGCGTTCAATAATCGGTCATTCGTCGCCCATTTTGGAGAACGCCATGCCCGGCCTGCTTACAGACGTCGACCCCGACGGCTTGCTCGAGTACTCCGTCGTTTATACCGACCGCGCGGTCAATCATATGTCCGCGCGCTTCCAGCAAGCGATGCGGGACATCAGCCGCACGCTCAAGCATGTATACAAGGCGCGCTCGGCAGTCATTGTGCCGGGCAGCGGTACGTTCGGCATGGAGGCCGTCGCCCGTCAGTTCGCGACGGGCAAGCATTGCCTGGTCATACGTAACGGCTGGTTCAGTTACCGCTGGAGTCAGATTTTCGAGATGGGCGGTATTCCGTCCAAGACCACGGTTCTCACTGCGTCACCGGTGGCGCCGGGACACCAGGCAGCCTTCGCACCTCCTTCCATCGAAGAGGTAGTGGCGGCGATCCGGGAGCACAAACCGGCGCTGGTGTTTGCGGCACATGTCGAAACGGCGTCGGGCATCATGCTGCCGGACGATTACCTTCGCGCCGTGGCCGCTGCAGTGCACGAGGAAGGGGGCATGTTCGTACTGGATAGCATTGCTTCCGGGACGATATGGGTCGACATGAAAGCGCTGGGCGTCGATATCTTGATCACAGCGCCGCAAAAGGGCTGGTCGGCGCCGGCCTGCGCCGCGCTCGTAATGCTCGGCGACGAAGCCCGCCAACGTATCGAGGCCACCACCAGCACCAGCTTCGCTTGCGATCTGCGTAAATGGCTGCAGATCATGGAGGCCTACGAGCAGGGCGGCTTCGCTTACCACGCCACCATGCCGACTGACGCCTTACTGGCGCTGCGCGACGCCATGGCGGAAGCCGAGTCGCGAGGCTTTGAGCGCTTGCGCGACGACCAGATGGCGCTAGGGAACAAGGTGCGGGCCATGCTGCGCGAAAAAGGCTTCCCCAGTGTGGCGGCACCCGGATTCGAAGCTCCAGGGGTCGTGGTTTGCTATACCGACGACGACGGCATTCACACGGCCAAACGGTTTGCCGAAGCGGGGGTGCAGGCAGCTGCCGGTGTGCCGCTGCAGTGCGGGGAGCCGGCCGATTTCAAGACCTTCCGCATCGGACTCTTCGGCCTTGATAAATGGGCCGACATCGATGGTGCCGTGGAGCGTCTGGCCAAGGCGGTGGACCAGATCCGCTCCACTGCCATGGCCTAAGCGCGGGTCTCAGTCGAATACCACATCCAGGTCGGGCAGGGCGGCGCCGCTCAAGCGGGTCGTCCAGCGCTGGCCCGGCGCTGCCGGGAAGGCCGCCGTCATGGTTCCTGTAGAAACAATGTCGCCCGCGCGCAGTGGGTCACGGCCTTCGCGCGCCAACCCTTCCATCAGACGAGAAACAGCGTTCAGCGGGTGCTCCAGCACGTTCGCACTGCTGCCCGTGTCTTTCAGTTCACCGTCGCAGCGTAGTTCTACGTGCAGCGCACCCAGTGTCGCGATGGCATCGTCTCCCAGTACGGACACTGGGCGTCGTTTGCCGATCAGCAAGACGCCGTGGTTTCCTCCGTTTGCGATGGTGCCGGCCACCGAGCCGGGCTTGCCGTCTCGAGGCGAGACCACGAGCTCGAAGCCTTGCGCAATCCATCCCACGCAGGCGAGCAACGCCTGCATGTCCATGCCCGGCTGCGGGGCGCGTTCCAGACCAAGCACGATTTCCGGTTCGATTCGTGGGCCATGCAGTGCACCCAGATCCCAGCGGAAGGTCCCGGAACCAGCGTCGATCACCGTATCGTCGTACATCGGCCCCCACATAGGGGCAGTGATGCCCAGGTCGTTCCAGGCCTTCATGTTGGTGTAGCCAACCTTGTGGCCGACCACGTTCGCACCTTCTTGCAGCCGTTGTGCATGGCGCTGCGCCGCGGCCTGATACGCAGCGGTGAGTTCCGTTGCGGGGACGAGATTCGTTATTGGCGTGCTCATGTCTTATGTTTAAGGAATTGCCTGGGCCACGCGGGGCCCGATGCGATTAGCATACCGGACATCGGGATGGGGAATGATTTAACATTTTCCGTTGCTCACTACAGGAACATCCGTCATGCCCAGCTCTGCCGCCGAGTTTGTTGCCGTCATCGGAGGCGGGCCAGCGGGCCTGATGGCCGC
>DATGNX010000104.1:0-5097 GCA_035306485.1 Burkholderiaceae bacterium | reverse complement strand
CGAATATGCGACCGGCCGCTGCATGTGTCATGGCGTGCTGCGTCACGCGTACTCAGTCGAAGATATTGTGGAGCTGATCCGTAAAGTCTACGACGAGCGCGTCGTGTTCCACGACGGGGACAGCGAGATGGCGCCGGGCGTACGTTTGTTGCGCATTGGTGGACACACAAAGGGTCTGCAGTCTGTACAGGTGGCCACGGAGCGCGGCAACGTCGTGCTGGCTTCCGATGCTTCGCACTTCTACGAGAACATGGATCGCGGCCGTCCCTTCCCCATCATCTATAACGTGGCGGATATGCTGCAGGGCTATACCCGCCTGCACGCCGCGGCGGCGTCGCCTGACCACATTGTTCCTGGCCACGACCCTCGGGTTCTCGAACTGTACCCGCCGCTGAGCGAAACGCAGCGCGACATCGTTCAGCTGCATCTGCAGCCGCTTGCCTCCGTGCAAGATGAGATCGGCGATGGTGCTCACTGATAAGCAACACGGCCCCATCGGGGCCAAAAGAAAACGGGCCCCGAAGGGCCCGTTTGGCTGCCGGCGTGTCCCGGAGGACACGCCAAGCTTATGGCGGTTCCGATTATTCCACTCGGGCGCCGGAGGCTTCCACGGCCTGCGCCCACTGCGCGGCTTCAGCCTTTACGTACTCGCGGAACTCGGCGGGACCCATGTTCACGGACTGACCACCCATCGCTTCGATGCGCTGCACGAACGCCGGAGCAGACGCCACTTCGTTCACAGCCTCATGCAGGCGTTGTTCGATAGCGGGATCCAGACCAGCCGGACCGAACAGGGCGAACCAGGTTGCTGCATTGAAGTTCGGCACACCGGCTTCATCCATGGTCGGCACGTCCTTGATCGCAGGAATGCGAGTGGGGTTCGCGACAGCCAGTGCATTCAGCTTGCCGGACTGGATGTGCGGCAGCGCTGCGGACAGCGTGATGAACGCGGATTCCACTTGGCCGGCCAGCAGGTCGGTCACCATCGGTGCGTCGCCGCGGAACGGGATGTGGACGAAGTTCGCACCCGTCTGCTTCTGGAACAGCGCTTGCGCCAGATGCTGGGGCGTGCCGTTACCCGGGGAAGCCACCGTCACACCGTCTTTGTTCGTGGTCGCATATTCCACGTATTCGGCCAGCGTCTTGGGCTTGAAGCTGGGCGTGGTCACCAGCACGATGGGAATACGCGCGACCAGGTGGATCGGCGCGAAGTCCTTGATCGGGTCGTAACGCAGGTTGCCGTAGAGGCTGCCGCTAATGGTGTGCGCAGCAGTGGTCATGTACAGCTTGTAGCCATCGGGCGCGGAACGCGCGATCTCGGCCGCGGCCAACGTCGTACCCGCACCGGGCTTGTTGACCACCACGACGTGTTGCCCCAGCTTCTCGGGCAGATCCGTGGCGACGAGTCGGGCAATGACGTCCGTGGCGCCACCGGCGGCGTAAGGCACCACCAGGTCGATCGGCCGCTCAGGATAGGTCTGGGCCCAGCTGGAGGTGCTCATCACCATGGCCGCAGCAGCGGACACTATCAGTTTCGTCGCTTTCACTATTTCTCCTCATGATTTACGACATACATCGCGCGAGCGACATACTGTGTTCTATCAGTCAGAACATATGTTCTGTTTATAGAATATTTTATTAATAATGGGGTGTCAACGAATGTTGCAACTTCGCGTTTTCCCTGGCCTAAATGTGCATTGACAGTACAACACTGACACTCGATAATTGAAAAATAGAACGATGGTTCTGTTAAGCAGAATACCTAACCAATCAACCCGGAGTGCAACACTCATGTCGTCCCAGTCGGCCGCAACGCCCAAGGCCTTCCTTATTAATGGCGAATGGATCTCTGATCCTCAGGACTCCTTTGAATCCGTTAATCCCGCCACGGGAGAAGTCAATTACCTGGTCTCGTCCGCCAGCCGCGATCACGTGGAAGCTGCCGTCGCATCCGCTACCGCCGCAGCCGCCGACCCCGCATGGCGCGACATGCTGCCACATATGCGCGCACTCGTGCTGAACCGCATCGCGGCCGGCATCATGGAGCGCGCCGAAGACCTCGCACGCCTGCAGATGATTGAAAACGGCAAGGTGTGGTCCGAGTGCAAGGCGCAGGCCGCCAGCGCCGCAGCGACGTTCCGCTACTACGCAGCCGCATGCGAGACCCTGGGTTCCGAAGTGACGCCCTCTCGCGGCAATTATCTCTCCATGACCGCCTACGAACCGTATGGTGTCGTGGCCGCGATCACGCCGTGGAATTCGCCGCTCACGATGGAGGCCCAGAAAGTGGCTCCGGCCCTGGCTGCTGGTAATGCCATTATCTTGAAGCCCTCGGAAGTCACGCCTTCAGCGGCGCTGCTGCTGGGCGAGATCGCACTGGATGCCGGGCTTCCCCCGGGCATTTTGAACGTGATCACCGGCTTCGGTGCGACCACCGGCAAGTGGCTGGTCGAGCACCCCGGCGTGCGCATGGTGTCGTTCACCGGCGGCACCGCCACCGGCCGCGCCATCGGCATGATTGCCGCTGAGCGCCTGATTCCCGTCGCTCTGGAGCTGGGCGGCAAGTCGCCCCATATCGTGTTCGACGACGCCAATCTGGAAGCGGCCGCCGACAACATTCTGGGCGGCATCTTCGAAGGCAGCGGCCAGTCCTGCGTGGCAGGCTCGCGCCTGTTCGTACAGCGTGGTGTCTACGACCGACTGGTCTCCCTGCTGGTGGAACGTGCCAACAAGATCAAGGTCGGCCTGCCCGACGTTGCCGGCTCTGAAATGGGCCCCCTCGCCAGCTTTGCCCAGCGCAAGCGCGTGGAGCATTACGTAGCGGCCGCTCGCGCGGAAGGCGGCGAGATCCTGACCGGCGGTAAGCGTCCGGAAGCGCCGGAGCTGACCAATGGCGCCTACTACCTGCCCACTATCATCGGCGGCCTGGACAACAAAGCCACCTGCGTGCGCGAAGAAATCTTCGGACCTGTGCTGTGCGTGCTTCCGTTCGACGATGAGAAGGATCTGATCGCACAGGCAAACGACAGCGTGTATGGACTGGCCTCCGGCATCTGGACCGGCAACTACCAGCGTGCATGGCGCGTGGCGCGTGCGCTGCAAACCGGCCTGGTCTGGATCAACACCTACAAACAATTGTCCATCTCCACGCCGTTCGGCGGCTTCAAGGAAAGCGGCATCGGTCGCGAGAAGGGCATTACCGGCGTGCGCCTATACCAGCAGAGCAAGGGCATCTACTGGAGCATGGACGCCGGCAACATGGCGTAAGCCGCGCACAGGACTATTCCCATACTGGACATTCCAATACAGGACATCAAATGGCTGAATTCAAGACCATCGGTTTCATCGGCGTCGGCGTCATGGGCGAACCCATGTGCCGACATCTGGCAACCAAGACCGGCAGCGTCGTGCTGGCCAGCGACTTCGATGCCGCGCCTCTGGAGCGGCTCGCCGAACACGGTGTGAAGAAATCCACGCTGGCCGAAATCGCCGCTCGAGCGGACATCATCTTCATGTCGCTGCCCTCCGGCAAGGTCGTGCAGTCCGTCGTGGAAGGCGACGGCGATAACGGCCTGCTCGCGCTGTGCCGCGAAGGACAGGTCATCGTGGACCTGAGCACCTCCCCCGCTACGCTCACCCGCGAACTGGCCGAGAAGTTGGCGGCGCGCGGCATCGAATTCGCCGACGCTCCGGTGATGCGCACCCGCGCCGCAGCGGAAGCCGGCACGCTGGCGGTACCGGTCGGTGCACCCGATGCGCTGTTCGCACGCATCCAGCCGCTCATCGCCTGCTTCGCATCCGACATCACCCACGCCGGCGATATCGGTGCAGGTCAGGTCGTGAAGATCCTGAACAACATGGTGTTGTACGAAACCGTGCTGGCGCTGGCCGAAGCCCGTGCCATCGGCATCCGCGCCGGCGTTGATCCCCAGCGCCTGTTCGACGCCATGTCCACCGGCTCCGCCGACAGCTTCGCACTGCGCAATCACGGCATGAAGGCCATCGTGCCGCAGAACTTCCCGGAACGCGCCTTCCCCGTGTCTTACGCCAAGAAGGATCTGGAATACGCGGTAGCGCTGGCCGAATCCGTGGGCGTGGACGCCACCGGCGCGAAGAACCTCGTGGCATGCTTTGACGCCGCCATTGCCGATGGTCATGGCGACAAGTACGCACCGGCTATCAGCCTGGTGTTCGAGAAGGCAGGACAATAGTCCTGACCCGCACTTTGAAGCATCACATGACGCCCCGGACAGGGGCGTCATGGCATAATCGGCAGCATTCCAACGGAGCAACTGCTGACATGACCCAGGAACCTGACAGCGGCGGCGTCGCCGCCGTAGACCGGGCAATCGCCATACTGCGCGCTATCGCCCGCCAGGCTTCGCCGATCACCCTAGCTGATCTGGCGCGCGCCACCGGCTTTTACAAAAGTACGCTGCTGCGACTGCTGGCGTCGCTTGAACGTTCCGCTTTGGTCGTTCGCCGCAGCGACGGGCGCTACGCACTGGGTTCCTACGCGCATGAACTAGGGCGCTCCTACGAAGCCACTTACCGCGTCACCGCGGTACTCACGCCGCTGCTCACTGAACTGGTGGAGCAAGGCAGTGAAAGCGCTTCCTTCCACGTCTATCACGACCAGCAATATCGCATCTGCCTATTGCGGATCGATTCGCACCATTCCACCCTGGACCGCATCGACGTCGGCGACCTGCTGCCGATGGACCGCGGGGCTGCGGGCAAGCTGATCAAGGCCTTTAATGGTACCGGGCTCGCACCGTCGTTGAGCAACGTGCAGGCCACGTCCATCGGCGAACGGGATCCGGACTGCGCCGCCGTGGCAGCCGCCGTCTTTGGCACTGACAACGAATTCATGGGCGCCATCTCGCTGTCCGGCCCCAAGGAACGCTTCTCGGACGAAGCCGTCGCTCGCCAATCGGAAATGGTGCTCGAGGCCGCTCGGCGTGCGACTGAAATGCTGGGCGGACGCTGGCCCACTCGTTGAGCCAGGCCTGCCTGGTCGTGTCAGGCTCCGCCCCCTACTATCTTTTCCGCTGCCGCTATGAACTTCAAAACCAAACTCGAGGCCGCGTGGACGCG
>DATGNX010000103.1:0-13165 GCA_035306485.1 Burkholderiaceae bacterium | reverse complement strand
CTATGAAAATGTGCGTAAGTTTGCGTATGTTGGGGAGTGCTGAGGGTGTGGGGTGGTGCCCCCCCCGTGAGTCGAACACGGCACCAACGGATTATGAGTCCGCTGCTCTAACCAAGCATGAGCTAGAGGGGCACAGCGTCTCGCGTCAGACGCAGGCCGCAATTATTACATAAAGGCCTTTCGCTTGCCCACGGCCGCACGCGCTCGCCGCACCGTCATCCTTCCTATGGATTCGCCCTAGTCGCGCTGACTGACAGGTGTTATCTTTTGCCCGAAATTGCGGAGATGCGGCATGAGGCAGGCGAAACGGGCGCGGGCATTGGGTGTACTGGCTGCGGTGGTGCTGGCTAGCGGTGCTGCATCTGCAGCAACAAGCAAGGGTGCGCCTCTGCGCATCGACGATTTTCTTCCGCAAGGGCGGGTGTCGGGCGTGGAAGCCGTCCAGCTGCGATTCGCGTCTCCTGCGGTGGCTTTCGGCGACCCATCGGCCGCGGCACCCGTTGAACTCAATTGCGAAGGCCCCGTTCCGCCAGGTAAGGGCCGGTGGCTGGACGACACGCGTTGGACCTATGTCTTTGAGCGCACTGTCCCTGCAGGGGTGCGCTGCACGGCAATGCCCAATGCCCAGTTCCGCAGCCCGGACGGCGCGCCGCTGCAGGGCGGGCTGACCTACGAATTCAATACCGGCGCACCGGCCATCACGGATGTGCGGCCCTACGTCGGCCAGGATATTGATGAAGAGCAGGTCTTCATCCTGCAATTCGATGCTCCAGTGGATCAGCAAGCAGTGGCGGCGAAAAGCCATTGCGCGGTTGAAGGTGTGGGCGAGCGCATTCCGGTGCATGTCGTTGCGAACGAGCACCGCGATAATCTCTTGAAAGCCTCGTATCTGCAGGAACCGGAAGACCCATCCACGCTTGCGCTGCTGCAGTGTGGGCGAGCCCTGCCTACAGAGTCGGTCGTAAGGTTGCGAGTCGGTCCGGACATCAGGGCAGTGGATCAGCCGGCCAGCTTGCCGGGTTCTGAACGAGTTCGCGAACTGAAGTACGAAGTACGAGCGCCTTTCACGGCCAAGATATTCTGCACGCGTGAGCGGGCCGGCAAGCCATGTCTGCCGATCGCGCCCATTTCCTTGACGTTTTCTGCGCCGGTTCCCAGCGACACATTGGCGGGGCTGCGCTTGTCGGCGGGGGATACGGTATACGAGCAAGAGCCGCGCGAAGACGAAGACGGCTTTGTCACTTTCGTGAGTTATCCGGGGCCGTTTCCGGCGGGCGCTACGTTGACTCTGACGCTGCCCAACGATTTACGCGACGACGCGGGTCGGGCATTGTTGAACGCCGAGCGCTTCCCGATGGCGATCGAGGTATCCGACTATCCACCGCTTGCCAAGTTCGCTTCTGGTGCATTTGGCGTAATCGAGCGCTTTGCGCATGCGCGCCCCGGCGCCACCCCAGCTGAACCGGCGGCGGTGCCGGTCACGTTGCGCAACATCGAGCCCGATCCCACAGTGCGCGGGGTAGGTTGGTCGGCGGGCCAGGTGGCGGATCTTCATCTTGTGGATGACATCGAGGTTCTGCGCTGGTATGCCCGGCTGCAACGGCTGAATAGTGGGCGGTGGACAGAAGCTCAGCTTCGGGACATTACGGAAGGGCGAGCGCCGCGTCACGACTATGGAAGCGATGCGCCGCGTGTGGATGCGCGCGCGTTCTCTTTACTTGCTTCGCAAGCATCGGCTCGCCGCCTGGCGTTGCCGGGGGCGGAAGGTTCGGAGCCACGTCCCTTTGAGGTCGTGGGTGTACCCGTGCAGGAACCCGGATTTCATGTGCTGGAACTGGAGTCGCCGCGGCTGGGTGCATCGTTGCTGGAAGACAGCGGCAACATGTATGTGCGTACCGGCGTGTTGCTGACGAACCTGTCTCTACATGTGAAACAGGGGCGCGATGACCTGTTGGTGTGGGTCACGTCGCTGGCCGATGCAACCTCCATTGCGGATGCAGAGATACAGGTTCGCGACTGCAGTGGGAAGCCGCTATTAGAAGGACGCACGGACGCACGTGGAATCTGGCACCATCTGGGCGCCGTGGAAAGCCCTCTCTATTGTGCCGAGACGGGTCTCGAAGGCCTTTTTGTTTCCGCGCGCATTTCCGCCGACCATCCGCAGGCTCATGGCCAGGCCGACTACGCCTTCGCGTTGTCGGGATGGGATCGCGGGATTGAGACCTGGCGCTTCAATGTGCCGACATCCAGCGACAGTGCTCCCGAAATCCTCACGCACACGGTTTACGACCGTAGTCTCTTTCGCGCTGGCGAAACCGTGTCGATGAAGCACTATCTGCGCGAGGAGGTGCGCGAAGGCCTGAAGGTACCGGTCGCGTCTCGTCCCGACCGCGTTGTGATTGAGCACGAAGGTTCCTCGCAACAGCATGAGCTTCCTATCGCTTGGCAAGAGACACCGAGCGGCGGCGTGATCGCCTTGAGCGAATTCGAGATTCCGGAATCCGCCCGACTGGGCAGCTATGCCGTGCGCCTGACCGACGCTAAGCAAGGCTGGTACGGGAGCACGCGTTTCAGGGTAGAGGAGTTCCGCCTCCCTGTTCTGAGCGGAAAGTTGGCGGTCCGTGGCGGAGAGCAGCCGGACATCCTCGTTGCGCCTGCCATGTTGGATGTGGATATGCAGTTGTCCTGGATGTCGGGTGGGCCGGCTGCCGGTCAGAAGGTGATGCTCAACGCCGTGGCGTCGGATCGCGCCGTCCGTTTTGCGGATTACGACGACTACAGTTTCTTGCCCCCGCCGGCACCCAAAGAGGAAGCCGCAGCGGAAGGCGTTGAACCCGGTGACGAGTCCGCTGGTCTGCGGCGGCAACTCTTTGTGGATGGCAAGCAGTTCGAACTGAATGCGGATGGTGTCGGGTCGGTGCAGATCGATCAGCTGCCCCAGACCGATCGTCCGCAACGCTACTTACTGGAAGCGAATTTTGCTGACCCAAGTGGGGAGATCCAGACCCTATCTCAATCGGTGGACGTCTGGCCGAGTGCAATTCAGGCAGGTCTGAAGACAGAAGGTTGGGATCGCGCCGATCGCGACATTCCTGTGAAACTGCTCGCCCTTGGAACGGACGCGCAGCCGCGCGGGGAAGTGGCCATGAAGCTGCTGGCGGTAGAACGCAAGACGTACACCGTTCGCAAGCGTATGGTTGGCGGTTTCTACCGATACGATTCACACACAGAGCGCACAGAGTTGGGCACGTTGTGCGAAGGCCGGACCGCCGAGACGGGTACGCTGGATTGCACGGTGCGCTTCGATCGCCCTGGCGCCTATGAGTTGATAGCCGTGGCTCAGGATGAGCAGGGTCGCCCTTCGCGCGCGTACACGACCTTGTGGGTGTCCGGGTCGGGCGAACTCTGGTTTGGGGGGGATGACGACGACCGTATCGATCTCATACCAGCGCGGCGTGATTGGGTGGCAGGCGAAGAAGCGGAGTTTCAGGTGCGCATGCCATTTCGGGAGGCGGTGGCGCTTGTCACGGTGGAAAGAGAAGGCGTGTTGTGGGCCGAACAGGTAAAGCTCACTGGCCGGAATCCGCTGGTCAAGGTGCCGGTCTCTGCGGAATGGGGGCCGAACGCTTATGTATCGGTGCTCGTTTTGCGGGGGCGTCTCTACGAGCTGCCGTGGCAATCCTTCTTCCAGTGGGGGTGGAAACGCCCGGGGGAATGGCTGGAGGCCTACCGGGCCAATCAGCAAGACGCATTGGTGACAAGCACCATCGACCTCGCCAAGCCGTCTTTCCGGTATGGGCTGACTGAAATCCGGGTCGGGGGCAATGCGGATCGTCTCCAGGTGGCCGTTACTCCCCAGCGCGATGTGTTGCAGGTCGGAGAGGAAGTCAGCGTGCGCCTGAAGGTAAGCCTGCCCGATGGAAGCCCGGCCGCAAACGGGACGGTGGCCTTCTCCGCTGTGGACGAGGCGCTGTTGGAACTCGCGCCCAATGACAGCTGGGCGCTGTACGAAGCCATGCATCCACGTCGCAGCCTGGCGGTACGCACGGCCACCAGCCAAATGGAAGTGGTGGGCCGGCGGCATTACGGCCGTAAGGCGGTGGCCGCTGGCGGAGGCGGCGGGGCGGTGCCGACTCGCCAGCTGTTCGATACGCTGCTCTCGTGGCAACCGCTAGTGCAGCTGGATGGCAACGGCGAGGCGAACGTCCGTGTGCGTCTGAACGATTCCCTCAGCCGCTTCCGGCTCGTCGCCGTGGCGGATCATGGCAGCGCATATTTTGGAACGGCGAGTGCGAGCATCGTTAGCCGTCAGGATCTCCAACTCGCATCGGGGCTGCCGCCGGTTGTACGCGAAGGCGACGCATATCTGGCCAGTGTCACTTTGCGCAATGGCACCGAAGAGGCCAGGGAGCTTGAAGTCGCCGCATACGTCGAGAGCGCTGAGGGCGAGACGAAGCTTGACGTGCGTCGGCAGCATTTGGGGCCGCACGGGTCGGCCACCGTTTCGTGGAAGGTCACCGTACCGATGCTGGCATGGCCCGCCGAGAGCGGGACGCTGAAGTGGCGTTTCGAAGCGGGCGACGGCAGTATCGCGGATAAGGTGGCGGTGAGTCAGCGTGTCGAACCGCGCACCCCTACAACGACGGTGCAGGCGACCCTGTTGGGTCTGGAAGCGGGTGGCGCGGTCGACATTCCGGTGGAAACACCCACCGCCGCGCTTCGTGGTGCAGAAGGCATCCCCTACGGCGGTATTGCAATCGATGCATCCGCTTCCCTGCTGGGTGGCCTGGAAGGTGTGCGGGAGTGGTGGGAACGCTATCCCTATACCTGCCTCGAGCAGACCGCATCACAGGCCATCGCACTAGAAGATGCGCAGCGCTGGCAACGTATTGTTGATCGGCTGCCCGTTCACATGGACGACGACGGTCTGCTTCGCTATTTCCCCGGGACGGGACCGGGGAGCGACGTGCTGACGGCATATCTGCTATCCGTGAGCGACGCCGCCCAGCGGCTGGGACTGCGATTCGAGCTGCCGCTACAGATCAAGGATCGCATGTTGGAAGGCTTGCAGGCCTTTGCGGAGGGACGCTTACAACGCGGTTTGCGCCTCTCCGACACCGCCTTGGATTCGCGTCGAATCATGGCCATGGAGGCTCTGGCTCGATATGGTCGGGTCAATCGCCACATGCTGACGAACTTCTCGCAGGATCCCGATAAGTGGCCCACGCCCACGGTCGTAGACTGGTTGTCCATCCTGGCTAATGTTCCCGACTATCCCGCCCGGGAACAGGCCATGGTTCAGGCGCGCCGTCTGCTCGTATCGCGTATGTCCGTCTCGGGTGCCACCATGGCGTTTAGCGAGGCCTCCCTGAATGCGGCGCCCGGGCTCATGGCGACTCGGACGACAGCATTGGCCCGTCTGATGATTACCGTGATGGAACGGCCAGAATGGCAGGCGGATCTTCCACGCATGGCGCAGGGACTAATTCAGGCGCAGACGGGTGGCGCTTGGTCCATTACGACCGACAACCTTCTGGGTGTGCTGGCGCTGCGGTCGTTTTCTCGGCAGTTCGAGCCAATACCGGCAACAGGCCGGGTGACTGCCGGATTCCCGTCAGCTCAAGAAGTCACAATCGCTATGCCGCCCAAGGGTGAGACAGGCGAGGCCAAGCTGGATTGGCCGCAACCTGCTGCGCCGCTGCAGCTGCGGCACGAGGGCGAGGGGCGTGCGTGGGTGGGCTTGCGCGCACAACTACGCATGCCATTGACCGAGCCGGAGTCGGCCGGCTACACGGTGCAGCGGCGCGTGATCCCAGTGCAGCAGAGCAAGGCGGGCGAATGGTCGCGCGGCGATGTCTACCGTGTCGAACTCAATATCCAAGCTCGCGACGGGGCCACCTGGGTCGCGGTCAGCGATCCGGTACCGGCGGGCGCCACGATTCTGGGTTCGGGTCTAGGTCGAGACGCGCAGGCCGCGCAGGCTGCCCAAGCCACACAGGCCGCCAAACAGGACGATGCGTTCGACGCTTATCCTCCTGTTTTCGTCGAGCGTGGCAGTACCACGTACCGCGCGTATTTCGATTATTTGCCGGCAGGTCAGGTGAGGGTTGCCTATACCGTGAGGCTCAATACGGTCGGACACTTTGCCTTGCCGCCCACGCGCATCGAGGCGCTGTACCGGCCCGATATTCATGGAAGCTTTCCCAATCATGAAGGGATCGATGTCGGGCCGGGGCCTTTCGACACGGCCGCGCAATAGGCGGCTGGCGGCGGTGGCGCTCAAAAGGCCCGTCGCACCGCTATGGGCGCTTCTGTTTTGTAGCCGACTGGCTTGCGTCGTCGGCGTGACGGCGGGCGCCCTCATTGCGCCAGCCCATCCGGTCTTAGCAGCGACCGTGACCGCACTGCCGTCGTTTGAAGACGTACGCGCGGCGCATCGGCCGTCCGACCTGCGAGTGCTGGACCGGCATGGCGAGCCCGTGTCGGTCTTGCGAGTGGACTACACGGAGCGTAGGGGCGCGTGGATCCCACTCTCGGAAGTGTCTCCCGCGCTACAGCGTGCGGTGCTGATCTCCGAGGATCGACGTTTTCGCGAGCATGGCGGAGTGGATTGGCAGGCTGTGGCCGGCGCGGGGTGGCGCTGGCTTTGGGGCGAGGGTATGCGCGGCGCGTCCACGATCAGCATGCAGGTTGCCGCCATGCTGGATTCTTCCCTGCAGCGACCGGGTGGCGGGCGTAGTCTCGCGCAAAAATTCGATCAGGCGCTACAGGCACGTCGTCTCGAGGCCGCCTGGACGAAAGAGCAGATCCTGGAAGCTTATTTGAATCTGGCGGCTTTTCGCGGCGAATTGCGCGGCGTGGATGCTGTTTCGCGGGTCATGTTCGGCAAGTATCCCCATGGCCTGGATGTCAGGGAAGCGGCCGTGGCCGCAGCGTTGTTGCGGGGCCCGAATGCCGCTGTGGACCGAGTGGCCTCACGTGCTTGCGCCTTGTTGGTTGAGGGCGGAATTGCCGACGGCTGTAAAGGTTTAGTAGAACGGGCCGGGGCATGGCTAGGGGCTACACGCCGCGCGGCCATCGGTGAATCGGAGCTGGCTCCCCATTTCGCGCGGGCAGCGGTGTCGCGCTCCGACCGGCACGACGGTGCCGTGTTGCACACGACGCTCGACGCCGCCTTGCAGCGCGTCGTTATACGGAGCGTACAGCGGCATTTGGCCGGCATGGGCCATGCGCAGCTTACCGATGCGGCCGTGGTGGTCTTCGACAATGCGAGTGGCGAGGTACTAGCCTACGTGGGTTCATCAGGGAGCAGCTCTTCAGCAGCGGAAGTCGATCATGCGCGTGCGCGCCGGCAAGCCGGTTCCACCTTGAAGCCCTTTCTCTATGCCTTGGCGCTGGAGTCCCGGTATCTGACGGCTGCGTCGCTGCTCGATGATTCGCCCCTGGACGTGGCGACCGGAGCGGGACTGTACATTCCGCAGAACTATGACCGCGACCACGCAGGCTTGGTCAGTGTCCGCACGGCGTTGGCTGCATCACTCAACATACCGGCCGTACGCACGCTGATGCTGTTGGGGCCGGAACGTTTTGCCGATCGTCTCCGGACGCTCGGTCTACCGCTCATCCATGACGGCGATCACTACGGCTACAGCCTAAGCCTCGGAAGCGCAGACGTTGACCTCTTGAGCCTGACCAATGCCTACCGCGCCCTGGCGGACGATGGTCGGTGGAGCGAACCTGTACTGTTGCCGGCTTCGCCGCAGCGTAGCGATGGGAGTCGAGCCCAGGTCATGCAGGTCATGAATCCGCTGGCCACATGGGTCGTTGGCGATATTCTTTCCGACCGCCAGGCACGCGCGCGTACCTTCGGGCTGGAAAGCGCGTTGGCAACGCGGTTCTGGTCTGCGGTGAAGACAGGCACGAGCAAGGACATGCGCGACAACTGGTGTCTGGGATGGTCCGAGCGCTACACCGTTGGCGTGTGGGTCGGAAATAGCCAAGGCTTGAGTATGCGTGACGTAACCGGCGTGAGCGGCGCGGCCCCCATCTGGCATGAAGTCATGGCGTACCTGCATGCGAAAACGGCGAGTCGGCAACCTGCGGTCCCTGCGGCGCTGGAGCGCCGGCAAGTGATCTTCGGCGACGACCTTGAGGCTTCGCGTATGGAGTACTTTCTTCCGGGCACGGCGCTCACTCGGATTGAGCCTGTTGTAGAAGGGGGGTCCACGCAGGCGCGCATCATCGCGCCGGTCGCGGATACCGTCATTGCCCTCGATCCCGACATGCCGCTCGCGAATCAGCGGCTGGCGTTGCGCGCTTCTGCAGGACGCGAATCCGAGGATGATGTGCAGTGGCGTGTCGGGGAAAACATCGTTGCAGAAGGTGCGCACAGCTACTGGTTGCCGGCACCGGGCACTCACCGTTTGACGCTAACGGATGGGCAAGGCCGAGTCATGGATGCTGTCACAGTGCACGTTCGCGGGGTGCCGCGCGCCCGGGCGCAACGCTGACGAAGCGCGGCGTGGGAAGCCCCGTGAAGGCTCGGCAGGACCGACTTTTGCTGGAGTGAATTCCGACGCCCGGTCCGCTCCGCGGCAGGCCGCATGCACAGCGTGTGTGCCCTGTCTGCTGATACACTTTCGGGCATTGTTTTTGGATGAAATAGGGGAAGCCGATGAATGTCACCCGTATCGCCGCACGCGGCTCGCTGGTCCTGGCCTTGATGGCCCTTGCTGCATGTCAGACCGCACCTGTGCAGCAGGACGCGGCCAGCACTGAGCCGTCTGATACGACCGTCGCCACCACGACTCCGGAGGCGCCCATGGAGACGCCGACTCAGCCGGCGGCGGCACAGGGTGCGCCGGTCGCGGTGTTCCTGGCCGACACCACTACGCAATCCGGCTGGCAGGCGGTCCCAATTGGATCGGACTCCACGCTTTATCTTGACCCTACGCCTATCGTGACGCGGGACGATCTCACCGGTGTGCAGGCGGGCTCCAATCAGCAGGGGCAGGGTTTGCTGGCACTGATGTTGAATGACGACGCCCGCAATCGCGTACTCGATATGACCACGCGCAATCCCAATAAGCGCTTGGCGCTGGTGGTAGGCAGCACGTTGATGGCCGCGCCGGGCTACGCTGAGCCCGTCAGTACGGGTCAGTTGATCTTCCCCGTGGGCACCGAGTCCAACGCAACCGCCGCCGCTCGTGCCATTGCAGGCGTGGATGAGTCGGGGGCACCAGCTGCCAGCCCGACCGGCAGCGCCACAGGTGCGCCGCAGCCGCAGTAAACGGCAGACTTAGCGCGTCTTTTGCGCCGTCCGGGTGTGTAGCCTGGGCGGCGTTGTTGTTTTAGGGGGAAACCCGTAGATATTTCTGTTCGGGTGTCGCGGGTAGAACTAAAATATACGCTTTGCGTATATATCCAGGAGTGTGAGCATGTCCGTTCCTCAACAGGTCTTCCTTCGCGATGCCATGCGGCGTCTGAACCTGACACGCGATGTTTTCGCGAGTCGGATCGGGGTCAAACGGCGTGCGCTCGATACCTGGCTGCTGCCTGAAGGTTCGCAGGAATATCGCCCGATGCCGGAAGTCGTACAGCGCTTCGTGGGCGAGATCGTCCAGAACGACACCTTGATGGAAAAGTATGCGCAGAACGGGCAGGGCGGTCCGCTGCGCGATCGCATCGCTTACGATGGGCGGCACCAGCTTGTGTCAGTGGAACAATTCACCAGCCGCGAATCGGTGGAGGAACTCTTCCGCATCGCCGACATGATGCAGCCTATCGCTCGTCGTCAGAAAATCTCCCGCGTGCTCGAAGGCGCAGTGCTGGGCAACCTGTTTTTCGAAGCGAGTACCCGTACGCGCGTCAGCTTCGGTGCCGCTTTCTGCCGCTTGGGCGGATCCGTTTGCGACACCACGGGTTTCACCTTCTCGTCTATGGCGAAGGGTGAATCCATCTATGACACCAGCCGTGTCATGAGCGGCTATGTGGACGCCATGGTGATTCGGCATCCCGAAAAGGGTTCCGTCGCGGAGTTCGCGCGTGCGACTAATATCCCGGTGGTGAACGGCGGTGACGGCCCCGGAGAGCACCCCAGCCAGGCGCTCCTGGACCTCTACACCATCCTCACGGAGTTCTCCCGCCTGGGCAAGCTGCTCGACGGTTCGCATATCGCTCTGGTTGGCGACTTGAAGTACGGTCGCACGGTGCATTCGCTCATCAAGCTGCTGGCACTCTACCGCGGTCTCAAGTTCACCCTGATCTCGCCCAAGGGGTTGGAAATGCCGGAGGCCCTGTTGGAACAGGCCGGGCGCAATGGCCATGTCGTCGAGCAAACCCATTCCCTCGAAGAAGGGCTGCGCGGTGCTGACGTCATTTACGCCACGCGCGTGCAGAAGGAACGTTTCGACGACGAACAGCTGGCGGGCTATAGCGCTGACTTCCAGGTCAACAAGGCAATCGTCGATAAATGTTGCGGGCCCGACGTCATCGTCATGCACCCGCTGCCCCGCGATAGCCGCGAGGGCGCGAATGACCTTAGCACCGACCTGAATCACGATGCCCGGCTGGCCATTTTCCGCCAAACCGATAACGGGATTCCCGTGCGCATGGCGATCTTCGCTGTGTTGTTGGGGGTGGAAACGCTGGTGCCGCACTCGTTGCGAGACGTCACCTGGAGTCCGCCTTCGCATATCGGGCCGGACGACAGCGTCTTCCACGGCATGTACTGATCTGTAGGGCGTTTGCGGTTCGCGGCGCAGCGAGATGCGCTGCACCGCAAATGACGCCGAATCCGAGTCGTCACACCGATCGGTTCTAGTAAGACAGGTTCGTTAGGTGAGGCCAATCGAGTCCAGTGAAGCAGGCTGCTCAGGTGAAGCTACGCGGATCCGGTGAAGCGACTCGGATCCGGTGCGGCACTGCAGTTCTGATGTAGCGGGTCAGGCCTGTTTTTCGCCGCCCAGTGCTTCGACGAGGTCTTCCAGCAAGCGCGCCAGTTCGCCGCTCATGAGCGTGAAATCGGAGTCGAACTGCTCGGCTTCATCGTTGGCCGGAATGCGACCTTCCTGTAGCACGTCCAGCGGGGCGACGCGCTTGAGGTCCAGGCCGTCCGTCAGAACGAATGACACGCGGTCGGCCCAGGTGAGCGCGAGGCGCGTGCATTGTTTGCCGGCCTCCACGTGTTTCCGTACGTCGTCCAGTTCGACGCTCTGGCGAACGTAGCGCACTGCTGCGCGCGTCTCGTTCGTCGAGCGCAGCTCGGTGTCCTGGTCGATTGTGAAGTTGGTGGGCGGCGCGTCGCTGATCAGCCAGTTGGTCATCGCAGAAGCAGGTGACTGCTCCGTATAGAGCGGCACGACGGGGAAGGGGTCCAGTACTTTTGCCAGCGCACCCATGACCTCATCGCACTTGGCCGCTGCGGCGGCATCCACTACCAGCCAGCGGCCCCGGGTATCGATCCACACTCGCGTATCGCGATAGATGCTGAAGGCCTTGGGCAGAAGCTCGTCGGTGACTTGTTCCTTGATCTCCTTCATCTGCTTGCGTCCCGGCTTGTAGCCTTGCTGTTCCTCGATCTCCTGGGCGCGGGCGCGGGCGAACTGGTTCACGACCGTGGAGGGCAACAGTTTCTTCTCGACGCGCAGGTTTAAAAGGTATTGGCCGTCCAACGCATGGACCAGGCCGGATTCGGGACGCGGAGGCGTCCAGCCGAAGGCGGTCATGTCGGTGGCGCTGCCGGGGCGGAAAGTCAGGCGCTCCAGGGCGGCTTCCAGAGATTCAGGGGTCAGGTCCCAGGAGGGGGCGAGGCGATAGATGCGAAGATTCTTGAACCACATGGAGAGAGTTTCGTATGAAGGTGCGTGCGGGCAGGGTGTCGGTGCGCGATGGCGTTCCGATCTCCTGGCGAGAGGCGACGATTGTATGCCGAACCACCCGGCGCGCAGGATCCGCAGCGGAAAAAAGAAGGCCCGCAACCAAGCGGGCTACGGGCCGACAAAACAGCGGTGTCGTGACGATCTTGCTCGCGGGGCGCACGACAGCGCTGATGGGAGGCAGGCCGCATAATGCGATTCGCCGTGAAACCTGCCTACCATGTCCCCATTCTAGGCCCGGACGGCTGACGATGGCCTGAAAGGCATCGTTCGCCGCGCCGGCGAATTATTCCCTTGGGAATAGTACATATCTGTTTATATATACAGTATAATTTGATGCAATAATAACTCGCATTCGGCGGCTCACAAGGCGCCGGGCCGTCATCAGTCATTCCCGAGGACCCTACATGAACGACAAAACCAAAGCCGCCAACTCCGAACGCGCCAAGGCGCTCGCCGCTGCACTGTCTCAAATCGAAAAGCAGTTCGGCAAGGGGTCGGTCATGCGCTATGGCGACGACACGGTCGAGCACGACATCCAGGTGGTTTCTACTGGTTCGTTGGGGCTGGACATCGCTCTGGGCGTCGGCGGCCTGCCGCGCGGCCGCGTCATCGAGATCTACGGGCCAGAATCCTCGGGCAAGACCACGCTCACCCTGCAGGTGATCGCCGAAATGCAAAAGCTGGGCGGCACTTGCGCGTTTATCGATGCGGAGCACGCGCTCGACGTCCAGTACGCCTCTAAACTCGGCGTCAATCTCGAAGACCTGCTGATCTCCCAGCCGGATACGGGCGAACAGGCGCTCGAAATTACCGACGCCCTGGTGCGCTCGGGCTCCATTGATCTTATCGTCATCGACTCGGTTGCCGCCCTTACACCCAAGGCGGAAATTGAAGGCGACATGGGCGATTCGCTGCCGGGCCTGCAAGCCCGCCTCATGAGCCAGGCGCTGCGCAAGCTCACGGCCACCATCAAGCGCGCCAACTGCATGGTGATCTTCATCAACCAGATCCGCATGAAAATCGGCGTCATGTTCGGCAACCCGGAAACCACCACCGGCGGCAATGCGCTCAAGTTCTATTCCTCGGTCCGCCTGGACATCCGCCGCATCGGCTCGATCAAGAAGGGCGACGAGGTGGTCGGCAACGAGACCCGCGTCAAGGTGGTGAAAAACAAGGTCGCGCCGCCCTTCAAACAGGTCGAGTTCGACATCATGTACGGCGCCGGCATCTCGCGCGAGGGCGAGATCATCGACCTGGGCGTGCAGGCCGGCATCGTGGACAAGGCC
>DATGNX010000102.1:0-5955 GCA_035306485.1 Burkholderiaceae bacterium | reverse complement strand
CGACGTCATGGAAGAGCACCTGCATGCCCGCCAGTTCGGCAAGTGTCCCCACTTGCGAACCAATATTTCCGTAGCCCACGATGCCGAGTGTCTTGCCGCGCGTCTCGTAAGCGCCATCGGCGGTCTTGTCCCAGAATCCCTTGTGCACACGTTCGTTCTTTTCCGGAATGCGGCGCAGCAATAGAATGGCCTCCGCGAGCACCATTTCAGCTACGGAACGCGTATTCGAGAACGGCGCGTTGAATACAGGCACGCCATGCATCAGTGCTGCGTCCAGATCGACTTGGTTGGTCCCGATGCAGAAGCAACCGATGACGCGCAAGTCGGGATTGCTGGAGATCAGATCAGCGTCAAGGTGCGTGCGAGAACGAATACCCACAACCGCCGCGCCACGGATCGCGTCGCGCAGGGAATCCGCCGACAATGCGGCCGCGTGACTCACGATGTCGTCGTAACCTGCCGCGGCAAATACCTCACGCGCGCTGGGATGGATGTTCTCAAACAAAACGATGCGTGCCATCAAAAACAACTCCAGTAGACAGAGGGTTTATTGTGAACCATTTTGGTACGGATTGCAGGGACAACCCTTAGAATGGTACGGCCATGACCACCGACACCGAGATCTTCAACCGCCATCGCCCGCGCCTGTTCGCCATTGCATACCGTATGCTCGGCACGCGCGCGGACGCGGAAGACGTCGTTCAGGACACCTGGCTGCGATGGCACGCCGCCGACCCCGCCGAACTCCAGTCGCCCGAAGCATGGCTGGTGACCGTGGCGACACGGCTCGCCATCGACCGGTTGCGGGCGCTGAAGAAAGAGCGGGAAAGCTATGCCGGGTTCTGGTTGCCCGAGCCCCTGGTCGAGGTCGACGAACAAACGCCCGAGACATTGACCTCGCTTGGCAGCGACGTCTCCTATGCCTTTCTCTGGCTGCTGGAACGCCTGTCCTCGCTGGAACGCGCCGCCTTTCTGTTGCGGCGCGTGTTCGACCTGGACTACGACGAAATCGGGTCCATCCTGCAAAGAAGTGAGGCCGCATGTCGGCAGCTGGTGCATCGCGCAGCGCGCCGCGTTGGAGAAGAGCAGCCTCGATTCCAGGTCGATACGAGTGCGCAGCGCCGGTTGCTGGAGCGCTTCATCCACGCGGCTCACAGCGGCGACGCGGCAGCCCTACAGGCACTGATTGCCGACGACGCGGAATTGGTGGGAGATGGCGGCGGCAAGGTCCCGTCGTTCCGCCACATCTTGCGCGGCCCGCAGCAAATCGCCGATCTCTACCACGCGCTTGCCCGAAAGTACGAGGAAGCAGCCGTCTATCGCCTGATTACTGTCAACGGCGTACCGGGACTGCTGCGGTACTTCAACGGCGAACTCGAATCAGTACAGTCATGCCGAACGGATGGCGAACGCATCTGGGGCCTTTACGTGGTGCGCAATCCGGACAAGCTGGCGATCGTACCGGCAGATTTACACCGTCTCTGATTCAGCGATGTCACAGATGTCGAACGTTGAACGTCTTAAGGGTAAGAAGGCCGCATCCGGCGGCTCTCTTCAACCTTTGAAAAGGACGTCTCAATGTCACATGCTGTTCGCGTACCCTACTTCAACCTTGCTCCCACGGCTTTCCGCAGCTTGCTGCAACTCTCCGAATCCGTACATAACGGCGCGCTGGGGCGCCGGCTCACCGACCTGATTTTCTTGCGGGTATCGCAAATCAACGGCTGCGCCTATTGCATCGATATGCACTGGCGCGACTTGGTCGCCCACGGAGCCGATCCCCGCGAACTGAACACACTGGCAGGCTGGCGAGAGTCGCCCTTCTTCAGCGAGCGCGAGCGCGCGGCCCTGCACTGGGCCGAACTGATCACGGCGATTCCCAACTCGGATGCCAGCGACGAGGAATTTGCCGCCCTGCGACAACACTTCTCGGACAAGGAGATCGCCGAACTCGGGTTCACGATTGCCGCCATCAATGCCTGGAACCTGTTGAATGTGGGCTTCCGCAACCCCATACCGCGAGAGGTCTAAAAGATTATGTTCGGTATAGAATATTCGGCAGGAGGACGACCTCCCCCATGTCGGGAATCAGCGCGGGACGGCCCGATTTCATCATCAGGGAGTCGAAATGGCCTGGTTCATGCTCGTCCTCGCCGGCATATTGGAAATCGTCTGGGCATATTCAATGAAGCTATCGCACGGCTTCACCCGTCTGGGGCCCACTTCCCTTACCCTCGTCGCAATGATTGCCAGCTTCCTGCTGCTGGCACAGGCCATGCGTGTGCTGCCGCTAGGCACCGCCTATACGGTCTGGACCGGTATCGGAGCCGTCGGCGCCTTTGCCGTCGGCATCGTGTTCTTGGGGGAACCGGCCAATTTCCTGCGGGTGTTGGCGGCAGTGCTGATCGTGAGCGGCCTGGTACTGATGAAGGTCGCAACGCCGGGGGCGTGAGCATACCCCCCGGTCATCGGGAGGTGCGAGCATAACGCCCGTCACGGGGGCGCCTGAATCACTGCGCCGGCGTCTCCTGGCGTGCGAACTGATCGTTCAGGCGCTCCAGGCTGGCCCGGTACTCACGCTCCAGCTGCGCCACGATATCGGCCACGGGTTGAACCGCGTCGATATTGCCCACGCCCTGCCCCGCCCCCCAGATGTCCTTCCACGCCTTGCGCCGGCCCGACCCGAAATCGGCCGATGCCGGTTCCGCAGCCGGCAGTGCGTTCGGGTCGAGCCCGGCCGCCTCGATGCTGGACTTCAGGTAATTGCCGGGAATACCGGTGAAGTACGGCGTATAGATGATGTCCTTGGCGCTGGATTCGACAAGGGCCTGCTTATAGGCCTGCGCCGCATTGGCTTCCGCACTGGCGATGAAGCGCGTTCCCATATAGGCGAAATCGGCGCCCATGGCGCGAGCCGCGGCAATATCGTCGCCGCGCGAGATCGCGCCTGACAACACGAGCGGGCCGTCGAAGAAACGACGCACTTCGCCGACCAGGGCCAGCGGATTAGTGGTGCCCGCATGGCCGCCGGCGCCCGCCGTCACCAGAATGAGGCCGTCCACGCCGCCTTCCAGCGCTTTCTCTGCATGACGTATGGTGGTGACGTCGTGAAATACCTTGCCGCCCCAGGCATGGACAGCGTCCACGACGCGATGCGGGGCACTGAGGCTGGTAATGATGATGGGCACACGGTGCTGCTCACATACGGCGAGATCCGCCTCGACACGCTCGTTCGAGCGGTGAATGATCAGGTTGACGGCGTAAGGGGCAATGATGCGATCCGGGTCTTCGCGCCGGGCATCTTCCAATGCGCTCTCAATTCGCGTCAGCCATGGTGCGAGCTCCGACTGCGGCCGTGCGTTCAACGCCGGCATGGCGCCCACGATGCCGCTCAAGCACTGCGCAATGACCAGATCCGGACCCGACACGATGAACATGGGCGAACCGATGACCGGCAGCCGCAACTGACTATAGAGCTCGGAAACGATCGCGTTCATGCCAATATCTTCCTGTAAGAAGGATCACGCCGGGCGGGGCTTCAGCACGCAGGCACCGGCGAGCGGCAAGCGGATGGAGACCACCGCCGCCAGGAACAGCAGCACCCCGGTACTGCCGAACGCAATCCAGTGCGTGCCGTATGTCTCGTACGCCCAGCCGCCCAGCCACGAGCTGATCATGCCGCCGATCTGGTGCCCCAGGTAAGCCCAGCCGTACAGCAGACCCACCAGGCGCACACCATAAATGTCCGCCAGAATGGCGGAAGACAACGCGACACTGCCGGCCCAGACGATGCCGCCAATAATGGCTACTGTGTAGAGCTGCCACTGTGTCACGACCATCAGCAAGCCGAAGAAACCCAAACCGCGAATCAAATAGATGGCAGCCAGGATATTGCGCCGCGGCACCATGTCAGACAGCCGCCCCAATACCAGGGTGCTGAAGATGGCCGCGAAACCAATGAGCCCGATGCCGTAGGCGGCGACCATGCTGTCAAAACCGTGATCAATCAGCATGGGTACGGCCTGCGTACCCAGCAGATTCATGCTGTAGCCGCAAGCGAAGAGGCCGAAAGCGACCTGCCAGAAGGGGCCACTGTGCAACGCGTCCTTCACACCGAGCTGTGCGGCAGGCGCCGCAGCCGGGCGCGCTGCAGCGCTAGCATGGGGGTCAGTGGCGGCACCCGCGGAAGCCACCAGGGTGTCCGTGTTTTCGGGAGCCTGTTCGCGCATGAGCCACAGCGCCAGCGGAATGGTGACTGCGGCCAAGACCACACCATAGCCCGCCAGAGTGGTTCTCCAACCCACCGATTCGATCAGCCCGTTAAGGGCCGGCGTCAGCAAAGCGATACCGGCCATGGACCCTGTTGAGAGAAAAAACAGAGCCGCACCGCGCTGGCGGGTAAACCATCTGGCAATGATCGGCGTAAATGCGACCGGGCTGATGAACGACAAGCCGAGCGACAACAGCACGCCAAAGGAAAGAAGAAAACCGATGGGCCCCGTGGCATTGACCGCCCAGACAGTGGACACCACGATCAGCAGCGCACCCAGCAGCAGCACGAATCGAGTGCCCCGCGTGCCGACCAGCTGGCCGGCGATGGGCATGCCCACCCCGTAGAACAACATGCCGATCGCCACGATGCCCGCCAGCAGACTGCGACTAAAACCCAGGTCGGCGGCAATGGGCAGGAAGAACGGCCCTATGCTCATGCGCAGGCCGACGGTCAATAAGGTGAGGATGGATGCAGCGGCTACGATGTTCCAGCCAAAATACCAGCGTCCTGCGGTGGTCATGCTTTGTCTCCGGGCCTGCGCAGCCGTGTGCTCCGGCTTTGCACAGGCGTATTGTCAGGGCTTAGACGTTGAACAGGAAGTTCAGCACGTCACCGTCTTGCACCACGTATTCCTTGCCCTCCGCCCGCATCTTGCCGGCTTCCTTGGCGCCCTGTTCACCCTTGAAAGCAATGAAGTCGTCATAGGAGATGGTCTGGGCCCGGATGAAACCACGTTCGAAGTCGGTATGGATCACGCCAGCCGCCTTGGGCGCCGTGTCTCCAATACGGATGGTCCAGGCGCGTACTTCCTTCACACCCGCCGTGAAATAAGTCTGCAGCCCCAGCAGGCTGTATGCCGCACGGATGACTCGGTTCAGGCCAGGCTCGTCCATGCCCATGTCAGCCAGGAACACGCCCTTGTCCTCGTCATCCAGTTCCGCGATCTCGGCCTCGACAGCGGCGCATACTGCAACCACCGGCGCCTTCTCGGCTGCGGCGTACTCTCGCACTGCGTCCAGATGCGGATTGTTCTCGAAACCGTCTTCCCGCACATTGGCCACATACATGCAGCGCTTGGCAGTAATGAAGCAATATTGGCGAATGAGCGCCTCTTCGTCCTCGGTAAGGTCCAGCGACCGCACCGGCCGGCCCTCGTTCACCGCGGCCACCACCTTTTCCAGCACGGCGACGAGCTTGATAGCTTCCTTGTCGCCGGAACGCGCCGTCTTCTGATGGCGCTGCAAGGCTTTCTCGGCCGTCGCCATGTCGGCCAGCGCCAGCTCGGTGTTGATGACTTCAATATCTGAGATCGGGTCGACTCGGCCGGACACGTGCACAACGTTCTCGTCCTCGAAGCAGCGCACCACGTGCACGATGGCATCGGTCTCGCGGATGTTGGCCAAGAACTGGTTGCCCAGGCCTTCGCCCTTGGAGGCACCCGCCACAAGTCCGGCGATGTCGACGAACTCGACCACCGCGGGCAATACGCGCTCGGGCTTCACGATGGCGGCCAGTTCCTGAAGTCGATGATCCGGCACCTCGACCACGCCCACATTGGGTTCGATGGTGCAGAAAGGATAGTTCTCGGCGGCAATGCCTGCCTTGGTCAGAGCGTTGAAGAGGGTCGATTTACCAACGTTGGGCAGGCCAACGATGCCGCATTGCAGTGCCATGTATTCGTA
>DATGNX010000101.1:0-26483 GCA_035306485.1 Burkholderiaceae bacterium | reverse complement strand
CAGCCAGAGCACCTGGGTACGCGGCGCACTGGGTGGATTCGAAGGCCGCGCCCTGCGCAAGGGCGACGTTCTGCCGTTGAATACGCCCCTGCGTGCGGACGATTGCGCGTCGCTGGCGGAAACGCTGAACGAAACCGCAATCTATTTGGCGTCCAGTCTGGCCTATAACCCGCGGGCTGCGATCCGCGTCATGCGCGGGCCGCATACCGAGCTGTTCACCGACGAAGCCTTGCGTAACCTGTTCAACAGCGAATACCGGATCGCAAACGACTCCGACCGCATGGGCTACCGGCTGCAGGGGCCGACTCTGCCCGTGCGCGAGAATCGGCAACTGCTGTCGGAAGGCGCCACCTTCGGCAGCATCCAGGTTCCTGCCGACGGTCAGCCCATCATTCTCATGGCGGATAGGCAGTCGATTGGCGGTTATCCGAAGATCGGCCACATAGCTACGGTGGATCTACCTCAACTGGCGCAGTGCATGCCGGGCGAGGCCTTGCGTTTCGAGGAAATCGGCCTCGCTCAGGCCCAGCAACTGGACAATCTGCGCGAGCAAGCCTTCGACCGCTTGCGCAAATCGCTGGCCGGGCTGCATGAGCGCATTGCCCGCAGCGCGGTCAGCGCCTAACACGCGGCTTAGAGCCGCGCCGTGTCACGCGTTGCGGCTGAGCGCGGCTTCGCGGGATTCGGCGACATCCAGGATGGTCAGGAAGCCGCTGATATCGAAGACTTCGAGCACATGCGGCTGCAGGCTGCACAGCACCAAGTGTCCGCCCTTTTGCTTCAGGCGCTTGGCAAGCAGCAGGACCACGCGCAAGCCGGCACTGGAAATGTATTCGACGCCCGACATGTCGAGCACCCATTTGTGCTCGCCTTCTTCGACCCATTCCAGCAGGCGGGTCTCGAGTTCAGCCGCATTGGCGCTGTTGATCTGGCCGGCAGTGGAAACGACGAGGGTTTCGCCGTTTTTTTCGCGGGTAAGGCTCATGGAGGCAACCGTTATTTTAGTTAAAAAGTTCTGACTAGCTGTGTCGACCGACCTGTGCACACCCCTATAATGGGGCGGCCACTGACCGAGAGCCGCAAAGAATCATAACCATACATGCGTATCTTTTCCAGACCGGGACTCATCCCTACGCCTGCCGTGAAAAGGCCGCGCGACCTGGCCTATGCCGCCATGGAGCGCCCGCCTCTTCCTACATTGGGCGTCCTGGCACTCCAGCATGTCGCGACCGCACTGGCTCTCATCGCCTATGTGCTGGCCGCTGCCCACATCGGCGGTCTGGATAACGACGCCATCCGCGAACTTGTCAGCGCCACCATCATCGGCATGGCGATTTCAACCGCGCTGCAAGCCTGGGGCGGTCGAACCGGTTCGGGCACCATGCTCGTGCACATGCCCGACCCGCTGGTCGTGGCCCTGTCCGGGCTTGTGGTCGCTCAATACGGGGCGGGCGGCATGGTGGTCGTCTGCCTGGTGAACGGCCTGACCAGCATGGGCGCGAGCTTCGTTGTGCCGCGCTTGCGTGCCGTACTGCCGCCTACCGTTGCCGGCGTTGTGGTCTGCGTCGGAGGTTTGTCGCTGATCGAGCCCGCGCTGACTCACACCCTGGGCATGCAGGGCACGCAGGTAGCACCAGCAGACGCGCTGCTGGGCGGCGTGACGCTGTTAGTGATCATGGCGATGTCCATCTGGGGCAGCCGCACATTGAAGTTGTTCGCCTTGCTCGCGGGCATTGTCGCCGGTGTAGCACTGGCGGCCGTAATGGGCAAGCTGCACGGCGGCGAGGCGCTGGTGCACACTCCCGTTTTTGGCCTGCCATCGCTGCATGCACCGCGCTTCGACGTCCCGCTGGGCGTGCTCGTGTCTGCCGCCCTACTCTCCATCATGGTGCAGCTCGATACGTTCGCCTGCGTCGTGCTCATGCAAAAAATGGACGATGCCGGATGGCGGCGTGCCAATATGAACATGGTAAGCGGAGGCATCCGGGCCAACGCCCTGGGTAACCTGCTCGCTTCCGGTCTGGGCGCCTATCCGAACGCCGTGTCGTCCGCCAACCTGGCGCTGTGCCACATCAGCCGCTCCACATCGCGCTGGATCGGCCTGGCCGTGGCAGGTCTGTTGCTCCTGCTGGCGTTCATGCCTTTCGTCACCCGGGCGCTCACGCTGGTGCCCACCGCGGTCATTGGTGCTGTCGAGCTGTACGCTGCCGCTTACCTCGTCGTCTCTGGCATCGAGCTCATTGCGTCGCGCGCGATGGACGCACGCGGCATCTTCATGGTGGGCCTGTCCTTTGTCGCGGGCATGGGGGTCATGTTCATGCCCAATCTCGGCGACCTGATGCCCGCTTCCATCAGCTTTCTGGCGCACAACGGCATCGTGGTAGCGGGGCTGACCGCCATCACCCTCAACCTCGCCTTCCGCGTAGGCAGTTCACAACGCCGAGCGGAACCGCTACACGACGCGCAACCCGGCCGGGAGCTGGCCGAGCGGGTGACTGACTTCGTGGAAGCCAGCGGCGCAGCATGGGGCGCCCGTCACGATACGATCAAACGCGCGGCTCAAGCCGCCATGGAAGCGGTGGAAGCGATTCATGCCGGCGGACACGGTCGTCGCCCCACGGAGATCCGCGGCCGCTTCGACGAATTCAACTTTGATATCGAAATCCTGCACGAAGGGCCACCACTCACACTGAGCGCGCCGGCCCGGCCTGCCGCCAACCTGCTGGACGCCGACGACGACGCGTTCGAGGCAGCACTGGAACAGACCATGGCCGGCGTGTCTCACACCCTGATGCAGCGCTTGGCCGATCGCATTCACGCCGACCAGCGGCATGGACGCTCCAGCCTGCGCCTACATTTCGATCACTGAGCCGGTAGACATGCGCACCCTGGCCGAACTGACCTTGCCCATCGACACCGAAACCGACACCCACGCACTGGAGTGGCTGGATGCGGCCTGCCGGCAAGCAGGGTGGCCGGAGCGTACCCAGTTCAAGCTGCGGCTGTGCCTGGACGAAACGGTCACAAATGTGCTGCTGTATGGCTACAGTGACCCCCCGTCCGACGGTGCCGAACCCTGCCTCCGTTTATGTCTGGCGCAGCAGGGCGACGAAGTGTTCCTCATCGTCATGGACAACGGCGTACCTTTCGACCCCACCGCCCGTCAGCCGCGCGAGCTCGACGCATCGCTGGACGATGCCCGGATCGGCGGGCACGGACTGCGTCTGATGCGCCATTACCTGCGGGACATCCGCTATGAGCGTACCGACGGTTGGAACCGTCTGACCCTCGTGGCGGGTATAGACGAAGCCTCATGAATCCGTTCCGCCCGTTCTGGCTGCAGGGCCCCGGGCCCTGGGCATGCATCGACCCCACTGCCATGGCCCACAATCTGAACTGGCTCCGGCAGCGCCTTCTTCGCAATGGCGGGCAGGCGCGGCCCCGACTCTGGACGGTACTGAAGGCGGAAGCCTATGGGCATGGCCTGAACCATGCACTGAAGGCTCTGGGTGACGCCGACGGCGTGGCCCTCGCCAGTCTGGAAGACGTGGCCCGCGTGCGCCGCCAGGGCTGGACGGGACCGGTACTGCTGCTGTCGACAACGGGTATGGATCCCGCCGATCTGTCCGATCCCGCGTTCGGCGAACTGCATTTCGTCGTGGACGATCCTGCCGCATTGGAACGCCTCGAACAGGTACCAGCCCCCTTCCCTGAACGGCACGCATGGCTACGCTACGCCGGTCACCTACGCACGCACGGCTTTGACGACAAGCGCTACGCCGACGCCTACCAGCGCCTGCAGGCGCTCGTTCACGCGGGCAGGCTCGCGGGCGCCGGCCATTTCCATCATTACGCCGCTGCGGAGGACCCCGGCGCGCTGGCGCAGGAACGGCAGGCGTTCGACGCCGTCTCGGCGGGGCTCCCCGGACCGAGATGCACAGAAAATTCCGCTGCGTTGTGCAGCGATGCACCGTTGCCTTCCTTCGAGGCCGATCACTGGCTGCGTGCCGGCTTGCTTCTATACGGAGCGAGCGCGCTACCCGGCCGCAGCGGCAGCGAGCTGGGGCTGCGACCAGCAATGAGTCTGCATGCCCGGCTACTTGCGATCCGCCCGGTCGCGGCGGGAGAGACCGTGGGCTACGGCGACAGCTATCGCGCGCCGCACGATACGAACGTGGGTGTGGTGGGCATCGGCTATGGGCACGGCATCCCGCGGGACCTGTGGCGGCGGGGGCAACTCCTCGCCGGCCGCGACGGCCGCCCGGTTCGCGTGGCGGGACGCGTGGCCATGGACTGCCTGACGGTCGACCTGGGCCCGCAGCCACCGGACCAACCAGGAGACATCATGACCTTATGGGGCGAAACCGGCGCTGGCGCGGCCCTGCCCGTGGAGGAGGTCGCGCAGGCGTGTGACACCATCGCCGCCGAAATGCTCACGCGACTGACGGCGCGCACCGCACTCGTCGTCCGCCCGAAAACAGCCTGACGTCAAAGCGGTGCGCTCAATCGGCGGGCGCCATGGCCCAGAAAAATAGCGTGGCAGCCAGATATAGAACCCCCGTCCACACAAGGGCGGCGGACATCCCCAGACCCGCGAACAGAGCGCCGACCATGAGCGGCCCCATCATCTGGCCGAACTTGTCGGCACCGCGCATGATGCCGGTGGCGCCGGCGGCTCCGTACGCCAGCGCCTGCTCACGCGCCAGCATGTAAGGGGTCTGAGCCGCACCGGCCAGACAACTCGCGACGGCCAGCAGGACCACCGCCGCCGCCATGCCCCAGGCTCCCGGCGCCCATTGCAGCATCAGCAACCCGCTCGCACCCACCAGGCCGCCGGCAGTGATCCAGTGTTTCCAGTGACGTGAGTGGTCCGTGGCCCGTCCGAGCAACGGGCCGATATAAATCACGCAGAATCCGTAAAGCATGATCACCCGCCCGACGTCGGCCGTGCTGGCACCCAAAGCATCGAAGTGCAGCGGAAGTGCATAGCTCAGCAGCCCCACCTGAGCGATAGAGAATGGCACCACGCTGCCCAGCAACAGAGCGGCATAGCCGCGGTCGCGTAGTAAGCGCCCGAGGCGAGGCGGCGCGGCATTGCCCAACGGCCGGTCGCTGCTGACTGCTTGCGGCCGAGCGGTGGCACGATACGGCCACAGCAACAAGCGCAAAGCGAAGGCGGCGGCCACCACTGCCACCGCACCCGCTAGAAACACCGGTCGGTGGCCCGCCTGGCTGGCCAACATGCCGCCCACGGCGGCGCCTGTCATGTGACCCGCGAAGAGCCCCGCGATCAGGGTGCTCATGTTGCGTCCCCGATACCGGGCTGGCCCGAGATTGACCACAAAGCCCTGCAACGCCATCCACACCAGCCCGTAGCCCAATCCTGCCAGCGCCCGCGCCGCCGCCAATGTCCATAGCGTGCCGGCGAAGGCGCAAGCAAGGTTACCGGCCACCGCCAGCCCCATTCCCCAAGCTGCCGGGGCGAGCCAGCCCCGCCGGTCGATCATGCGTCCGGCCAACAAGGCCATGAGCAGGCCCGCCGCCATCTCCGCGGTGGTCGGCAGAGCGACGAGCAAGGCACCCAGGCGTTCACTCACGCCCGGGTCGAGCAGGCTCCGCGCGTAAAGCGGCAGAAAGCCCAGGGGTAAGGCCATTGCGAACAGGAAAGCGAACATAGCCGGCCGTGCCACGCGGCCGAGATTGGAAGGGTCATCGGGCATTGTTTCAGTGGAACGCGCGCTGAAAGCCCGATCCATAAGCACCTGAAGCATCAGCATCAGCTCCACCGCCGCGACCATGGCCACCAGCGCGATCGTCGCGGCATCGAGCGCCCGCGACCGCACCGCCGCGGTCATGGCTGCGTTGTCGGGGTGCAGCCAGAGCCAGGCGCGTGTTTCTCCGCGCCCGGAGGCCTCCAGTGGAAAACGCAACGCCGCTTCGGCCGGCCCAGCGCGACCGGCCTGCGCCAGAACCCGGCCGTCGGCGGCCATAAATTGCATGCCGCCCAACAAGGGAAACGCCTGCAGGGCCCGCGACAAGGGTTGCTCCACCCCGCGCATGCGCTCCGGCGCGATGCCATAGCCCAGCACCTTCTCCAGATCGCGCTCCAGGCCCTCGCCGATCAACTGGGCGTTCTGCTGGATGACGGCCTTCCAGACGTTACGGAAATCCTGTACGGTGTGCGCCGCATATAAGGCCTGAGCGATCAGCATCACGACCAGGGGTACGGCCATCCTGAGCCAGCCGGCGGAGGCCATGCGCTGCACCGGCAGCCGCCGCATGACGAGGGCCATGAGCGCCGCCGCGCCCAACGTCACCGCCGCAAGAAATCCCAGGTTGCGCCAGAGGACGTTACTTTGCGGCAGACCGTCATCAAGCACCTCGACGACCAGAGCGCCTCTGCGACCTTCGCCCGGCTCCGCCAGCGGTAGAGCCAGTCGGAGACCGTCGTCTGTCGCTTCCCATGCTCGCGGCACGCCGTGCGCGAGCTGCCGCAGCAGCTCGGTAGCGCGCGGATCCGCGTCTGCGCTGGCGGCCAGTATGGTCCCGTCGCCCAGCAGCACCGCGGCCGACTCAAGCTCGGGAATGTCGTCGCCCAAGCGCTCAAGCAATAGTGAAAGGCCGAAGTATTGAGTCAGCGGCTTGCCCAGATTCAGGCCTGCCTGGATATGCCCTGCAGTCCTTCCCGCCACCAAGGCCACGCGGTCGGCGGTGCTTTCCGCACCCAGGCGCATGAGCGCTGCGAGGCTTAATGCGCCGATGAGCAATTGCCCCAGCAACAGCACGGCCACGCAAGACAGGATCACGTTGCGTATGGCGCGCCGTTGCCGGGCTGCGGGTCCGCCCGGTGCCGCGAGAGGTGACGCGGACTGCATGTCGAGGGTATTTCCCGGAGTCATGAACACCCCGCAATGGTAAATTAAACTCAACCTCTCCAACATCAAGTTACACCTGCCTGTATGCGCCTCACCACGCTACGAAGCAAGATCTTCCTGCTCGTGGGTCTGACCCTGCTTCTGAGCGCCGCACTGGTCATGGCGATCACACAGCGCGGCGTCACCCGTACCGTGGTGTCCACGGAAGAACATGCCGTGCAGAACGTGCTGAACCTGCTGATCCAGGACAGCGAAGCACGCTGGGGCAGTTTCCTGCTCGACAAAATCGCCACCGTGCGCAGCAACCGCGACCGCTTGCTGCAGCAGGGCCAGCTGTTGCGGTCCGTGTTGGACACCTACCTGCTCCAGGTCGAACAGGGCGAACTCACCGAAGAGCGCGCCCGGGAACTCGCCCTGCAATGGATCTCCGGCCTGAGTGGGCAAAGCGGGGGGCGGCCCTGGGTGTTCGACGCCGCCAGCCGTAGCGTGCTATCCAGCGGATACCTGATTCCGCGCGATACCGATATTTCCTCTCTGCTCGACTACAAGGGCCGGCCGCTGGCCGATTCCATTTACCAAGAGGTACGCGCGGGTGGCCACGGCTTCTCCATCTACCGCCTGCCGGACCCCGAAACAGGCGAGAACCGGCTGCGCTACGCTTATGTGACCTATCTGCCAAGCTGGGACTGGGTCGTCGCGGTGAGCGATGACGCGGAAGGCGTGGTGCAACAGTTCGAACTGCGCCGGGCAGAACTCGAAAAATCCATTTCCGATGTGCTCGACGGCCTGCGGCTGGCCGAATCCGGCTTTGCCTTCATCATTGGCGACGACGGCCGCTTGGTGGCCCGCCCCTCGGCCGAACACATCTACTTGCTTGGCGAGATCGACACCGCGACCGGCAAAACCTTGCAAGCCATGCTGCACGACCTCAGTCCCTCGGCAGACATCCGGCACATGGACTTCGACCCTGTGGGCGAGGAAGACGTATGGCGCATTCACGCCACGCATTTCCGGCCGCTAGGCTGGACCATCGTCGGCGCCGTACCCGAGCGCGACTTCACTCGGGCCGCCACCGACCTGCGCAACCAGTTGGGGATCTTCTTCCTGCTAGTGCTTGCCCTGGCCCTTACTGTCGCGGGCGTGTTGTCCTTGCGCCTGACCGGTCCGCTGCGCCAGCTGAGCGACTTCGCCCGCGCACTGCCGGAGCAAGATCTCAGTGCGGACCGTTCGCTTCCCGCGCATATCGCGGAACTGCCGCGGCGCAGGCCCGATGAAGTGGGTCGGCTCGCCGCCGCCTTCGCTTACATGGACGCACAGCTGCGCGAAAAAGTCGCCCGCTTGCTTGAAGAGACTTCCAGCCGGGAGCGTCTGGAAAGCGAACTGAACATCGCCCAGGAGATTCAACAAGGCCTGCTCCCGCCGCCGCCCGACGCCGAGCTTCGTGCCCGCGTAGATCTTTGCGCCACCATGGTGCCCGCAAAGGAGGTCGGCGGCGACCTCTACGATTATTTCCTGCTTCCGGACGGCAGGCTGCTCTTCGCGATCGGCGATGTGTCCGACAAGGGCGTGCCGGCAGCACTGTTCATGGCGGGGACCTGTACCCTGATCCGCGCCATCGCTGAAACGGAAACCGACCCCGCCGTCATCATGACGCGCATCAACAATCTGCTGTCGGCCAATAACCCCAACCTCATGTTCGTGACGCTAATTGTCGGCGTGATCGACCTGGCGGAAGGCAGGCTGGAATGGGCCAATGCCGGGCACTCTGCTTTGTGTGTGCTCACGCCCGAGGGCGACCTGCGGCTGCTGGAAGGGCGCTCCGGCCCGGCATGCGGTGTCCAGGAGGGTCTGTTCTACCGCCGCCATGACACCCGCCTGGAAGCAGGCGAATTGCTGATCGGCTATACGGATGGCGTGAGCGAGGCGGTGGGACCCGACAACTCGCAGTACGGAGAACCTCGCTTCTACGCCGCATTGGGTCCGCTTGCCGGACGCAGCGCGCCGGACACCCTGGACGCCTTGCGAGATCACGTGCATGAATTCGTACAGGACACGCCGCAGTCCGACGACATCACCCTGCTCGCCATAAAAAGACTTGCCTCATGATGCTCCGCTTTATTCTTGCCCTGGCCGCCACCTTCATACTTGCCGGCACCGCAGTCGCCGCGGCCCCCTACCCCACGACGCCGGTCGCCCCCGCCCATGCGGAACGCTGGCGTATCGGCTACGTGGAGAGCGGCGATTACGAAGAATATCCGCTGACCCTGGCTGAGATCATCGAAGGTCTGGAAGTGCTCGGGTGGATACAGCTTCCCGCGTCGCCTCCAGATGGCCTGAACGGGGCGGAGCTCTGGAAATGGGTGGCGCAGAACGTGCGCAGCGACTGGGTCGAGTTCGTTGAAGACGCTTACTGGAGCCCGGGTAACTTCGATTCGGAACGGCGCGCCCCCATGCGCGCAGCGATCTCCGCCCGACTGAAGGAGAAAGCGGACATCGACCTGATCATCGCTATGGGTACCTGGGCGGGCCAGGACTTGCGTGAACTCGGTCCGCCGATCCCCACCGTAGTCGGTTCGGTAAGCGACGCTATCGCTTCCGGCATTTCCGACAGCAAAGACGACAGTGGGCGCGATAACCTGCATACGCGCATCGAACCCGAGCGCTACGAACGGCAACTGCGGCTCTTCCATGAAATAGTGGGGTTCGACACGCTGGGCATCGTCTACGAAGACTCCGAGGCAGGCCGCAGCTATGCCGCAGTCGGCGCGGCCGAACAGGTCGCCGGCGAACTGGGTTTCCGCCTAGTGCACTGTCTGGCGCCGTCCGCGAACATCGCGCACGAAGTAGCGGTAAATAACGCGGTGAGGTGTTATGCCGAATTGGCCGAGCATCACGTCGATGCGGTCTACGTAAGTACGCATCGAGGCGTCACCGCGCAGTCCCTGCCCCAAATCGCCGAGGTCCTGCTCAAGGGTCGAGTGCCCAGCTTCTCGATGGCGGGATCCAGCGAAGTGCGGGCCGGCCTGCTATTGAGCATTGCCCAGGCCGATCGCTCACACGTCGGCCTGTTCCACGCCGAAACCATCGCTCGCATCTTCAACGGCGCGCGGCCGCGCGACCTGAGCCAGCTGTGGGTGGACCCGCCCAAGATCGCGCTGAATCTTTCCACGGCGCGTCGCATCGGTTTCGACCCGCCCGTGGATATCCTGCTGGCGGCGGATGAAGTGTACGAATGACCGGGATGCGGAACGTTAAATGAAGCGGAGAAGGCTATCTCGGAGGGGGAGCGCTTTCGGCTTCATGCGGTCTCGGCTTCACGCGATCATTGCGGAAGCACCAGCGCCCGATGGCGCTGCACCATCCGCTCAAGCCGGCGCTGCGGGTCCGCTCCTAAATCGGACCGCCAGCCGGCCAGCATGCGGTCCGCGCCACAACGGCGTGATTCCGCAACATAACGCGCGTAATCCAGCAAGGGCCGCTCTTCCGGGGTCAGTCCTGAAGCCGCGATCTCCAGAACCTGTATACACAACGTAGCAACGTCGTCGTCCTCCAGCCCATGGCGCATCGCGCGGTCGCGCAGCAGTTGCCACTGCGTCCAGCTTCGTTGCCGCATGAGCGCCTCCGCGTCGTCCAAGCGCTGCAGGAGTCCCCACTGCAGGGCTACAGGGCCCATCATCACGCTGCGCGCCACTTCATCGCCCGCTTCCTCGCGCAGCACCCTATCGGCGAAGCTGGCGCCGGGACACCTGCCCTCGATATACATTTCTGCGCCGCAGGCTTCGAACAGCATTTCCAAGCCGTCACGCCGGCGCCATGCATGCATCAGCTCTGGCAGAGGCGGCAGCTGCTCCAGACGATAGCGGAGGCGCGCGTCCATGAACTGCGCGATCTGCGAATGCTCGAAATGCGCGGCGTCCGGCACCAGCTCCACGGCTTCGCCCGTATCGGTGCGTCGGCCGGTCCATCCGCGAGAGACCAGAAAGGCGGACAAACTGGGATCGCCATCCAGCAGCACCGTAGGTGCCGACTTGTAGTCGTGCCGCTGCTCCATAGGCAGGCTGCGGCTCACCGTGCCGGGCCGGAACATCCAGCGGAAGTAATCACCCAGGTCAATAAAGGCGCGTGGCGGATACGACGCCAGCATGGCGTCGCCGGGATAGCGGCTGCCGGCGAACACGCGCGGCCAGACGGTGAGGCGCGTTTCCTTCAGGCCGGTCTCGTGGCCCGACTCAAGCGGGCTGTTTGCAAAGAGCGCAATGTGCGCCGCTGCCAGACCGATCATGACATTTAGCGCGCGTACGCCGTCCGCCACCGGCACCTGCACGTTGGCACCGTTCTGAGCCTTCGCGTCGATGCCCTCCCAATGCCGCCAGCCCCGATGCGCCACGACTTCCCGGTAGATCGGACGCGGTACACAGACCTGCCGATACCAGGCCATGTCTCGCGGACAGTCCGGATGCTGAGAGGCGTTCAGCACGCAGGCGTCATCAGCCTCCAACGCATGGGTCACGTCTTCCAGGGCCCGATTGGCGAGACTTGCCAGGGCAGTGAGCCCGCCCTCGCTGCGCTTGACGGCGCGTGTAGAGACTTCCAGCAGGTTGAAACCGTTATCCAGCCCGTACTCGGCGTCGGGCGTGCATAGTGCCGTGCAGCGCCCATCGAGCTCCACCTGCACGACGCCCTCGGCCTCGTACGTGGCAGCTAAACGTTCGCGCAGCGTGGAAAAATAACGGTCAACAGGGAGGCTGCGTCCGGTCGCGGCATGCGCCACGACCATCTCGAGTTCCAGCCCGACGGCAGGATCAAAGGAAGAGGGAGTACGCCGGGTTGTCCGACTCATTCCAATAGGGGTAGCCCAGCCCGTCCAGGAAAGCCTTGAACGCCTTCTTGTCCGACGGCGGCACCTGAATGCCTACCAGGATGCGGCCGTAGTCGTCACCCTGGTTGCGGTAATGGAAGAGACTGATATTCCACTCCGGGCTCATCGCCCCGAGAAAGGTCATCAGTGCGCCCGGCCGTTCCGGAAACTCGAAACGGAAAAGCACTTCGTGCTCCGCCAGCGACGACTTGCCACCCACCATGTAGCGCAGGTGGGTTTTGGCCATTTCGTTGCCGGTCAGGTCCAGGGTATCGAATCCCTTGCGGCGGAATCCCGCGGCCAGTTTTTCGATTTCAGCCTCGGATTGGATCTGCAGCCCCACGAACACATGGGCCTTCTCGGAATCCGAAATGCGGTAATTGAATTCGGTGACGTTACGCCGCCCCACCGCTTCGCACAGCCGCAAAAAGCTGCCGCGCTGTTCTGGGATGGTGAGCGCGAACACGGCCTCGCGGGCTTCGCCGACATCGGCCCGCTCCGCCACCAAGCGGAGCCGGTCGAAATTCATATTGGCGCCGCTCGTCACGGCCACCAGCGTCTTGCCCTTGAGCTTGTTCTGTGCGGCGTAGCGCTTCGCCCCCGCCAGCGCCAGGGCACCAGATGGCTCGACCACACTGCGCGTGTCCTGGAAGACGTCCTTGATGGCCGCACAGATGGCGTCGGTATCCACCAAGACGAAGTCGTCCACATATTTGTGGGTCAGACGGAAGGTCTCGGAGCCTACATACTTTACGGCGGTGCCGTCGGCAAACAGGCCGACATCGTTCAAGCGTACGCGCCGGCCCGCCTTGACGCTGCGCGCCATGGCGCAGGAGTCTTCGCTCTGCACGCCGATCACCTTGATCTCGGGGCGCAGCTGCTTCACATAGGCCGCCACGCCGGCAATCAGCCCGCCCCCGCCCACCGGCACGAAGATCGCTTCGATGGGGTCCGGATGCTGGCGCAGAATCTCCATGCCGATTGTGCCCTGACCGGCGATCACATCCGGATCGTCGAAGGGATGCACAAACGTGAGTTTCTCTTTCTTTTGCAGCTCGGTGGCGTGCTCGAACGCGTCGGAATAGCTGTCGCCAGCCAGCACTACTTCGCCACCCAGCGCGCGTACGGCGTCGACTTTCACTGCGGGCGTGGTTTCCGGCATGACGATCACAGCACGGCAGCCCATGCGGCTTGCACTCAGTGCCACGCCCTGCGCATGATTCCCCGCCGATGCGGCGATTACGCCGCGCTTGCGCTCGGCGGGCGTCAGCGCGGCCATCTTGTTGTAGGCGCCGCGCAGCTTGAAGCTGAACACCGGTTGCGTGTCTTCCCGCTTGAGCAGCACCCGATTGCTAATTCGCTCCGAAACCTGCGGCGCATCGTCGAGAGACGATTCAATGGCGACGTCGTACACCCTGGCGGTCAGGATGCGCTTCAGATAATCGGTAGACATGGCGGGCGCGTAAACGGCTGATACAAGCGGAAAAGAATACCACAGCGCTCTTCCCCTATTGGGGTCAGACCACGATCTATGGGGAGATCGTGGTCTGACCCCATTTAACAAAAGAGAACCGCTATACACTGGAGCACCTTGTTCTTCGCTGTCGTGAATGGAAGCTTGGCTTTATTCCTCGATTCATTGGCTGCTTGCGGCGCTCGCCCTGCCCAGCGTGGGGCTCAGCGCTATCTTCATCGTCGCACTGATCTCCGCCACGCTCCTGCCGCTGGGGTCGGAGCCGGCGGTGTTCGGCTATCTGCAGATCGCGTCCGACATGTTCTGGCCGGCGGTGCTGGTGGCGACGGCCGGCAATACAACGGGTGGCGTGATCAGTTATGGCATGGGCTACGGCGCAGAGAAAGCCGTGGAGCGCTATCGAGAGAAGCACCCTTACCGTCCGCGCACCCCCGCGGGTGGTCGCTGGCACGACTATGTCACCTATTGGCTGCACCGCCTCGGCCCGCGCGCCCTGCTGTTTTCGTGGCTGCCATTGATCGGCGATCCACTGTGCGCCGTGGCCGGCTGGTTGAAGATGCCGCTCATCCCCAGCATCGTTTATATGGCCATCGGGAAGTTCCTACGTTACGCCACAATGACCGCCGCATTACTGTGGTTTTTCCCCGGCAAAATCTAAGTAGATTAAACTGCCATGGTTTACCCTGCCTCCGCCCATACTTAGGGTCACCGCAACACACATGAACGCCCCCCTCGCCAGCCAGATGCTTGCCGCGCAGGCACCGCAGCACACGACTCCCCGCCTGCGTGAAATTCCATACAACTACACCTCCTATTCGGACCGCGAGATTGTCCTGAGACTGTTGGGCGAAGAAGCCTGGCGTCTCCTGTCCGAACTGCGCGCGGAACGCGTCACCGGCCGTTCTGCGAGGATGCTGTTCGAAGTGCTGGGCGACATCTGGGTCGTTCGCCGCAATCCTTATCTGCAGGATGACCTGCTGGACAATCCCAAGCGGCGCAAGCAGCTCATCGAAGCGCTCGACCATCGGCTGAACGAGGTGGATCGCCGTCGCGACACCAGCCACCCTGAACGCGACTGCAAGGTGGCGGGCCTGCTGTCCGCCGCCCGCGTTGCGGTACGTGACTTCGAGAACGACTTCACCGTCACGCAGGAACTGCGCAAGCAAACGGTGCGCGCGCTGTCGCGCATCACCGCCAAGGACAACATCAAGTTCGACGGCCTGTCGCGCGTGTCGCACGTCACCGACGCCACCGACTGGCGCGTGGAATACCCGTTCGTGGTGCTGACACCCGACACCGAAGCCGAGATCGCCGCACTGGTTCGCGCCTGCATCGACTTGCAGCTGACCATCATTCCGCGCGGAGGTGGCACCGGCTACACGGGCGGCGCCATTCCGCTGACCTGGCGCTCGGCGGTCATCAACACCGAGAAACTGGATCGCCTCACCGCCGTGGAGCACGTATCGCTTCCCGGCCTGGACGAGCCTGTTCCCACCATCCACACCGGTGCGGGCGTGGTGACGCGCCGCATTGCCGAAGCCGCCGAGGCCGCGGGTTTCGTCTTCGCGGTGGACCCCACTTCGGCCGACGCCTCCTGTGCGGGCGGCAACATCGCCATGAACGCCGGCGGCAAGAAGGCGGTGCTTTGGGGCACGGCGCTGGACAACCTGGCCTGGTGGCGCATGGTCGATCCGGAAGGGAACTGGCTGGACGTCACCCGCGTCGGCCACAACCTCGGCAAGATTCATGAAGTCGACGAAGCCCGCTTCGAGCTGGTGTGGTCCGACGGCATGGCCGCGCCGGGCGCCGTCCCGCTGCGCACCGAAACACTGGTGATCGAAGGCCGGCGCTTCCGCAAGGTCGGCCTGGGCAAGGACGTCACCGACAAGTTCCTGGCCGGGCTTCCCGGCGTGCAGAAGGAAGGTTGCGACGGCCTCATTACGGCGGCACGTTGGATCGTGCACCGCATGCCGGCGCACACGCGCACCGTCTGTATGGAGTTCTTCGGCCAGGCGCGCAATGCCGTGCCCTCCATCGTAGAAGTGAAGCAGTACCTCGACGGCCCCGGCCGCGCGCGAGGCGCCCTGCTGGCCGGCCTGGAGCACTTGGATGAGCGCTACCTACGCGCCGTGGGCTACGCCACGAAGAGCAAGCGCGGCGTACTGCCCAAGATGGTGCTGATCGGCGACATCGTGGGCGACGACGAGGACGCAGTGGCCATCGCCGCCAGCGAAGTGGTACGCATCGCCAACAGCCGCCACGGCGAAGGCTTCGTGGCGGTGACGCCCGAAGCGCGCAAGAAATTCTGGCTGGATCGCGCCCGCACCGCGGCTATCGCGCGCCACACCAACGCGTTCAAGATCAACGAAGACGTCGTCATCCCGCTGGACCGGATGGGCGAATACACCGACGCCATCGAACGGATCAACATCGAACTGTCCACCCGCAACAAGCTGCGCCTGCTGGACGAGATCGAACATTTCCTGCGCGGCGAACTGCCCGTGGGCAAGATCGAAGACATCGACGACGTCGAGCACACCCGTGAAGAGATCCTTGCCCGGCGCACCGACGATGCGGTGGCCGCGTTGCGCGGGGTGCGCGAGCGCTGGAACTGGCTGCTGCACAACCTCGATGCGCCGCTGTCGCAGAGCATCGGCACGCTCGAACAGCTGGGTCTGGGCGAACTGTCGGAGACTATGAAGCAGCGTTTGGTCGAACAACCGGACGCTCGCATCTTCGACGTCGTGCAGGATCACACCATCCGGGTCTCCTGGAAGACGGAAGTGCGCGCGTTGATGGAGCGCCTGTTTGCCGGCGCCGACTGTGCCGCCGTGCTCGCGGGCATTCAGGCCGTGCACGACCGCGTTCTCAAGAGCCGCGTGTTCGTGGCCCTGCACATGCACGCCGGCGACGGTAACGTGCATACCAACATTCCGGTCAACTCCGACGACTACGGGATGCTCCAGGAAGCCAACGAAACCGTGGCGCGCATCATGCGCATCGCGCGCGACCTGGACGGCGTCATCTCGGGCGAACACGGTATCGGCCTGACAAAGTTCGAATTCCTCACTCAGGAAGAGCTGCAACCCTTCCAGGACTACAAGCAGCGCATCGATCCCACGGGGCGCTTCAACGCCGGCAAGCTCATGCCCGGCGCCGATCTGAGCAATGCCTGGACGCCCAGCTTCAACCTGCTGGGCCACGAATCGCTGATCATGCAACGCAGCGAGATCGGCGATATCTCGCACGCGATCAAGGACTGCCTGCGCTGCGGCAAGTGCAAGCCGGTGTGCGCCACCCACGTGCCGCGCGCCAACCTGCTCTATTCGCCGCGCAACAAGATCCTCGCCACGTCGCTGCTGGTCGAAGCCTTCCTGTACGAAGAACAGACCCGCCGAGGCGTCAGCATCAAGCACTGGTCCGAATTCGAGGATGTGGCCGCACACTGCACCATCTGCCACAAGTGCTACAACCCCTGTCCGGTGGACATCGACTTCGGCGATGTATCCATGGCCATGCGCTCACTGCTGGAACGCATGGGCAAGAAGTCGTTCAACCCGGGCACGGCGGCGGCGATGTTCTTCCTGAATGCGAAGGACCCGCGTGTCATCAAGGCCACGCGCAAGGGCATGATTGAACTGGGCTACAAGGCCCAGCGCATGGCGCACGACCTGCTCTCACCGCCGGCGCGCAAACAGGTGGCGGCGCCCCCGGCAACCGTAGGCAAGGCACCGATACGCGAACAAGTCATCCACTTCGTGAACAAGCGCATGCCGGGCGGCCTGCCCACGCAGACGGCCCGCAAGCTGCTTGATATCGAAGACGCCCGCTACATTCCGATCATCCGCGACCCGAAGGCCACCACGGCCGAAACGGAATCGGTCTTCTACTTCCCGGGCTGCGGCTCCGAACGGCTGTTTTCCCAGGTGGGCCTGGCAACCCAGGCCATGCTCTGGCATGCCGGGGTGCAGACCGTGCTGCCGCCGGGTTACCTATGCTGCGGCTACCCCCAGCGCGGCAACGGCCAGGAAGAGAAGGCCGAGAAGATGATCACGGACAACCGTGTGCTGTTCCACCGGCTGTCCACGACCTTGAACTATCTGGACATTAAGACGGTCGTCGTCAGCTGCGGCACCTGTTACGACCAGCTGGCCGGCTACGAGTTCGAAAAGATCTTCCCCGGTTGCCGACTGATCGACATCCATGAGTTCCTGCTGGAGAAAGGCATCGACATTCACGGCGTGGAGGGCGTGCGCTACGTCTACCACGACCCCTGTCACACGCCGATGAAGCTGCAGGACCCCATGAAGACGGTCAAGGCACTGGTGGGCGACACGGCCATTAAGACCGACCGCTGCTGCGGCGAGTCGGGCACGCTGGCCGTCACGCGGCCGGACATCTCCACTCAGGTGCGCTTCCGCAAGCAGGAAGAACTGGCCAAGAACAGCCAGCAAATCCGTGCAGACGGCTACGCCGGCGAGGTCAAGATGCTGACTTCCTGCCCGTCGTGCCTGCAAGGCATGTCGCGCTACGAGGAAGACACGGGGATGAAGGCCGACTACATCGTCGTGGAGATGGCCCGCCACATCCTGGGCGAGGCCTGGCTGGAAGACTACGTCCGCCGGGCGAACGCCGGCGGCATCGAGCGGGTGTTGCTGTAAGAAGTATCAGGGCCGGGCGGCCCCTGGATCAGGGGTCGCCGGCACCGAATGAACACACCGTATACACCGGCACGCCCGAATCGCGCATGGCCTTAGCGCCGCCCAGTTCGGGTAGCTCGATGATGGCTGCTGCTTCGTGCACGTTCGCACCCAGTCGCTGCAGCAGCTTGGATGCCGCCACCATGGTGCCGCCCGTGGCGATCAGGTCATCGATGAGCAGCACGCGCTGGCCCGGACGCACCGCGTCCGTGTGCATTTCCACCGCCGCATTGCCGTATTCGAGCGTGTAGTCTTCTGCCACCGTGCGATAAGGCAACTTGCCCTTCTTGCGCACCGGTACGAAACCGAGATTCAGCTCGTAGGCCAGCACCGAGCCCAGGATGAAGCCGCGCGCATCCACGCCGGCCACCAGATCGAGCCGTTGGCGCATATAGCGGTATACGAATATGTCGATCAGGACGCGGAAGGAACGCGGGTCCTGCAGGACGGGGGTGATATCCCGGAAAGTGATACCCGGCTTGGGCCAGTCCGGCACGCTGCGGATCGCGTTGCGGACATAGACGGCTGGATCGATATGCATGGGGAGCCCGTAAAAGGCGAATCGGACGACAACTGTCGAAGTGTACACAATGCCGATTAAAATCCACACATGGATCAGACCACCAACGAAGGGTACGCTCGCCACCTGGCCTCGGCCCGCCGCACATTCTCAACAGAAATACAGGGCCTGCAGGCGCTGCAAGACCGCCTGGACGAGCGCTTCGGCCAAGCGGTGGAGATGCTCCTGGGCTGCCATGGCCGCGTCGTGGTGACCGGCATCGGCAAGTCGGGCCATATCGCGCGCAAGATGGCTGCCACACTGGCCTCCACCGGTACCCCGGCCTTCTTCATGCATGGCGCCGAAGCCATACACGGCGATCTCGGCATGCTCACCGGCCACGACATCGTGATTGCGATCTCTTATTCCGGTTCAGCGTCCGAGCTCCTGACCGTGCTCACCGTCGCCAAGCGCATGGGCGCGCAGATCATCTCCATCACCGGCAACGCCCAGTCGGAACTGGCCCGCAACGCCGACCTCCACCTGGACGGCGGCGTGGAATGCGAGGCCTGCCCGCTCAACCTGGCACCCACCGCCAGCACGACCGCGGCCCTGGTACTGGGCGACGCGCTGGCCGTGGCCTGCCTGGAAGCCCGCCATTTCAGCGCGGAGGACTTCGCCCGCTCGCACCCGGGCGGCGCGCTGGGCCGGCGTCTGCTCACCTACGTGCGTGACGTCATGCGCCACGGCGACGCGCTGCCCCTGGTGCGGGAAGACACCCCCATGCACGACGCGCTCAAAGAAATGTCCGCCAAGGGCATGGGCATGACGATCGTGGTGGACGACACCCACCGCCCTGTGGGCATCTTCACCGACGGCGACCTGCGACGGCTGATCCAGAAGCGCGGCGACGTCCGCAGTCTGTCAGTTGGCGACGGCATGACGCGCAACCCCCGTTGCGTCACCTCCGATACGTTGGCTGTGGAAGCCGCGGCCCGCATGGATGCCGGGCGCCTGAACCAGATTCTTGTCGTGGACGATGCCGGGCTATTATTGGGGGCCTTGCATATGCACGACCTGATGGCCGCCAAGGTAATCTGATATGAACCCAAACAGTATTGCTCACCCCGCCGAAGCCATGATTCTCGCAAAGGCGGCGCCTGCAGTCATCGAACGCGTCCGCCAGCTGCGGCTGATGGCCTTCGACGTCGATGGCGTACTGACCGACGGGCGCCTCTGGTACAGCGCCCAGGGCGAGCAACTGAAATGTTTTCACGTGCTGGACGGCCACGGCCTGAAGTTGCTGATGGAAAGCGGCATCATGGTGGCGCTCATCACCGGCCGCGATGGCGCGGTGATCGGGCGGCGCGCTGCGGAACTGGGCATCGCGGAAGTGCAGCACGGGGTGCGCGATAAGGCGAAGGCCTTGCAGGAGCTGGCCCAGGAACACGGCTACAACCTGAGCGAGGTCGGCTACATGGGCGACGACATCATCGACGTACCGGCCATGCAGCGGGCAGGCTTCGCCGCCAGCGTGTCCAACGCCCCGCCCTATGTGGCCCAGGCTGCGCACTGGGTCGCGCCCTCGGCCGGCGGTGCCGGTGCGGTACGCGAATGCTGCGACTTGATCCTGGCTGCCCAAGGCAAGCTGGCACCCTTCTTCTCTCCCAACGCCCTCCGACTGGGCGGGACGATTCAATAAACGACCACCGGGAAACCGCGGCCGGACCCGAACCGGCACTGCCAAATAATGAAAGACCGCCTGCCCTCCGTTGTCGCCATCTTGCTGCTGTTCGGCCTGGTCGTCGGTACATGGTGGGCGGCCGATTACGCTCAGCGGGCGGTGCCCATCGACCCGCCACGGCGCGTCACGCACGAGCCGGATCACTGGGCGTCGAACTTCGTGCTCGTACGCAGCGACGAAACGGGGATGGCCGTTAATCGGCTAGAAGGCGATTACCTGGAACACTTCCCCGACGACGATTCCTACGAAATCCAGAATCCTCGCGCCATCGGGCAGCGGGCAGACGCCCCGCTCACCGTGGGCACGTCCGACACGGCGGTGATGGATCAAGACGGAGCGAGGGTGGTCATGACAGGCAACGCCAATGTGCTGCGCCACGGCGACGCTGAGAACCGCCCGCTGGACGTCAAGAGTGACGTGCTGATCCTGCTGCCGGACGAAGACGTGGTACACACCGACCATCCGGCCCTGGTAGTTCATGGCAATTCCACCTTGAACGGCACGGGCATGCGGTACGATAACAAGACGCGGCAGTTGCAGGTTTATTCGGCCTCGGACGTGAAGATTTCGGGACAGGATACGCAGGAACGCCGTACGCGCTCCTCCGAAAGGACAGAACAACAACCATGACCACACCAATCCGCCTTCTCGCGGCCTCCGCCCTGGCAAGCTGCCTGACCCTCGCCTTACCTGCCGCCATGGCGCAGCAAGCCGACGATCAGGCTGAGCCGGACACGCTGATCATCTCCGATACGCTCGATTACGACGACATCAAAAAGGAAAGCGTATTCACTGGAAACGTAGTGCTGACCCGCGGGAACATGACCCTACATTCCGACCGTCTCACCATGCGCGAAGATGCCGAAGGCTTCCAGCACGGCACGGCCACCGTGCAGGGCAACAAGCTGGTGTTCCTGCGCCAGGAGAACCCGGAAAAATTCGAAGTGCTCGAGGCTCGGGGCCTGCGCGCCGAATACAACGGCAAGACCGAAGAGGTCGAGATGATCGGCAAAGCCATCGTCACGCGCTACATCTGCGGCAAGCCCTTCGACAACATTCAAGGCGAGCGTGTGATCTACCGACAGAAGACAGAAACCTACCAGGCGTTTGGCGGACCCAATTCCGCGGCCCCGGGCGGCCGCGTCCGTTCCCTGGCCACACCGCGCGCACGGGCGGACGCCGCAGTGGAAGCCTGTCGCAAACAGCAAGGCAAGAAGAACTGAGGCATGGGCTTGGGTAGCAACGCTCCAACAGGACAAAAGCCGGGCGGTCCCGCCCGTCGGGTCGCCAGCGGTACACCGGGGTGTCTGCGCGCCACAGGTCTGCGCAAGACCTACGGCAAGCGAACCGTGGTGGAAGAAGTCTCGCTGTCGGTGGACAGCGGAGAAGTCGTCGGTCTGCTCGGGCCCAATGGCGCCGGCAAGACCACCAGCTTCTACATGATCGTGGGCATTGTGCCCGCCGACTCGGGCCGTATCGAGATCGACAACATTCCGATCACCAGCATGCCCATGCACAGGCGGGCGCGGCTGGGGCTCTCTTATCTGCCGCAGGACGCCTCGGTGTTTCGCCGCCTGACGGTGGAAGAAAACATCCGAGCGGTGCTCGAGTTGCAGCTCGACGACGACGAGCGCCCGCTGAACTCGGCGCAGGTGGGAGAAGCCCTGGAATCGCTGATCGAAGAGCTGCAGATCGGTCATATCCGTCGGAACACGGCCATTTCGCTCTCAGGGGGTGAGCGCCGCCGGGTCGAAATCGCGCGGGCGCTGGCGACCAATCCGCGTTTCATCCTGCTGGACGAACCATTCGCCGGGGTCGACCCGATCGCGGTGATCGAGATCCAGCGGATCGTGCATTTTCTGAAGAACCGCAACATCGGGGTCTTGATCACCGACCACAATGTGCGCGAGACCCTCGGGATCTGCGACCGCGCCTACATCATCAGCGAAGGCCGGGTACTGACCAGCGGCCACCCAAGCGAGATCATCGACAACGAGGCGGTCCGCAAGGTGTATCTAGGCAAGAACTTCCGGATGTAGCCGGGCGTCTGGCCCTCGGTCCGAAGGTCGCCGGCATCCAAACATACTCCCGGAATTCCAGAAGCGGCCGCGCCGTTGAGCGTCGCGGCTCCGCGCAGGCAATCGACGCTTATTAGCATGGGCCCGCAGCCCCCATTTCGCGGGCCCGGCAAGCCAAATGCATGGGCGACCTGCGGCTGCGCTCATACTGAAAAACAAAAAAGGCGCGTCTGCCGACACGCCCTTAATCCACAATCATACGCCACCTCGGCGCCCCAAAAAAGCCCGAAACCACGGGAAATTGATACCAATCATCCCCGCCCGGAATCGGCTTGATTTCCGCGCTCGAAGCGATACACTGAACTCATCACAAGAACGAAACAGGGAGGTCATCACCACGTAAGAATCGGCGTATACCGCGCCACAAATCCCTAACCGTAGGAGCGTTTCATATGAACCTGAGCATCAGTGGTCGTCATCTCGAAATTACCCCAGCCATCCGCGAATATGCTGCCAATAAGATGGCACGTATCGGTCGCCACTTCGATAACGTCATAGACACGCAGGTCATGCTCTCGATCGAGAAGCTTCAGCACACCGCCGAAGTCACCGTCCGCCTTCCCGGCAAGGACCTTCATTGCGAAGCGCGTGACGAAAACCTCTACGCTTCCATCGATCTGCTGGCTGACAAGATCGATCGCCAGGTCATCAAGTACAAGACCAAGCTGCAAAGCCATGCTCACGAACCCGTGAAGCGGCAGGAAGTGCCCGCCGAATAACCGGTGCCGCGGCACACCACGCCACAGAAAAGGCCTCGAACATTCGCTGTTCGGGGCCTGGGTTTTTTGGGGAACACATTTTCACCACAACGCGCTCCCACCAGGGAAAGGGTTTTTGTATGTTGCAAAGCAATAAACATATAATGAACCGCATGAACCTCATGTCGCGTATCCTGCCGCGCTCGAATGTGGTGTTGGACCTTGCAGCCACCAGCAAAAAGCGCGCATTCGAACAAGCCGGCCTTCTCTTTGAAAACCACAACGGCATCGCTCGAACGGCTGTATTTCAGAGCCTTATCGCACGCGAACGGTTGGGCTCTACGGCCCTGGGCCATCAGGTGGCCGTTCCTCACGGCCGCATCAAAGATCTCAAGGAACCGTGTGCCGCCTTCATCCGGCTGAGCGAGCCCGTACGGTTCGACGCCACCGATGGGCGCGCCGCCAATCTGCTCTTCATCCTGCTTGTGCCGGAGAACGCGACGCAGACTCACCTCGAACTCCTCGCGGAGATCGCGCGGCTCATGTCGGATGCCGATGTACGCCATGCACTGGCCACAGAGACCGACCCGGCCGTCGTACACGACCTTCTGACACGCCCGCCCGCTAAGGAATAGCGCAATGCTGACGCTGCAAGAGTTCGTCACCGACAACGCCGAAAGTATCGACTTCGTCTGGTTGGCCGGCGAACCGGCAGCGGATCAGCCGCTCAGCAACAATCTCGGTCGCGCCGGTGCCGACCTGGTCGGTCACTTGAACCTCATCCACCCCTCGCGGGTGCAGGTGCTGGGCGCGGAAGAACTGGCCTACTACACGAATTTCGATCCGCAGCGGCGACAGCACTTGCTGGAAGAGCTGCTGGCCGGCGGCGTACCCGCCATTCTAATCGCCGAAAGCCTCCAAGCACCCGCCGACTTGCGCGCCTTCTGCGAAGTGAACAACGTCCCCTTACTCTCCACGCACATCGACGCAGCTCAGTTGATCGATCTGCTGCGGATTTACCTGGGCAAACGGCTGGCGCCCAAGACGCTAGTTCATGGCGTCTTCCTCGACGTGCTCGGCGTTGGCGTTCTGATTACCGGGGAGTCCGGCCTAGGCAAGAGCGAGCTGGCGCTGGAACTGATTTCGCGCGGACATGGGCTGGTCGCCGACGACGCCGTCGAGCTCTCGCGCATCGCGCCGAGCATCATCGAAGGCCATTGCCCGCCCTTGCTGCAGAATCTGCTGGAGGTCCGAGGCCTGGGCTTGCTGGACATCCGCACGATCTTCGGCGAGACATCAGTGCGCCGCAAGATGAAGCTCAGCCTCATGGTGCACCTGATACGCTCCACGCCGGAAAACTTCGAGCGCCTACCGGTGCAGGATCAAACCGAAGACGTGCTTGGCGTGCCCATCCGCCGGGTCATGCTGCAGGTGGCCGCAGGCCGCAACCTGGCAGTGCTGGTGGAAGCTGCGGTGCGCAACACCATACTGACGCTACGTGGTATCGACACCATGGGCGAGTTCATCGAACGCCAGGCTCTGGCAATCATGGAAAACAGCCGCAAGGAATAGCGGGCCTCGCCTTTGGTACCATTACTGGCACTACGCCAAATGGCGAATGCCGGCACTCACCTGAAGGTTCGCCTCATTCATGCACAACATTGTTCTCATCACTGGCATCTCCGGTTCGGGCAAATCCGTTGCCTTGCGCCTGCTCGAAGATGCCGGGTACACCTGCGTCGACAATTTGCCGGTGCGGTTCCTCCAGGAGTTCATCGACAATACCCGCACGCAAGGCGTCGAGCGCGTCGCCGTGGCGATCGACGTGCGCACCGTCGGTGAGCTCGACGAACTGCCACCTGTGATCCAAGAGATGCGCGCGGCGGGCATCGGCTTCCGGGTCATTTTCCTGGACGCTACGGACCACACACTGCGGCAGCGCTATTCCGAATCGCGGCGGCGCCATCCTCTGACCGACCGTCTCGCCAAGCGCCTGGGCCGTGTTCCCTCGCTGCAGGAATGCATCGATACAGAACGCGAAATGCTCGCACCACTGCGCGAGCAGGAACACACCATCGACACTACCGACCTCACGCCGGGGCAGTTGCGAGCCTGGGTGCGGGATTTGGTGCAGGCGGATCGGGCGCCGGTGGTGCTCACTTTCGAATCGTTCGCATACAAACGCGGTGTGCCGGGCGACGCGGATCTGGTGTTCGACGTACGCTGTCTGCCCAATCCGCACTATGACCAGGCGCTACGGCCCTTTACCGGGCGTGATGCGCCCGTGGCCAAGTGGCTGTCACAGTTCGGTAGCGTTGAAGCTATGATCAACGACATCGCCGGCTATATTCAGCGCTGGCTGCCGTTGTACATGCAGGACACGCGCAACTATCTCACCGTTGCAATAGGCTGCACGGGTGGCAAGCATCGCTCGGTCTATGTCACGGAAGAGCTCGCGCGACGTTTTTCGGATCACGCGCCCCTGATCCGTCACCGCAACCAACCGCCTCCGGAACTCCCATGAAGCACGAATAATAAAGACAGCCATGACTTCCACCACCTTCCAGTACCGGGTATTGCCTGTCCTACTGATTGTCGGCGCCATGATCGCCGGCTGCAGTTCCCCACCGAAGTACTCCACGGCCGGCACGTCCGGCGGCGGCTACTACCTGGACGACGGCCCCGGCAGCGACATTCCGCCTGGCATCGAGAATACCCCGGACGCCGTGCCTCGCATCGAAACGCACAACCCGGCGAACTTCCGACCCTACACCGTGATGGGCCAGCGTTTCACCCCTGTGAGCGCTGAAACGCAATTGCGCCAACGGGGCGTGGCGTCCTGGTACGGCCGCAAGTTCCATGGCAAGAAGACGGCCAACGGCGAAACCTACGACATGTACGCCATGTCGGCCGCCCACCCGACGCTTCCCCTTCCCAGTTATGCGCGGGTCACGCACGAGGCCAGCGGGCGATCGGTGATCGTACGTGTGAACGATCGAGGCCCCTTCCTGCGGGGCCGCGTCATCGACCTGTCGTATGCGGCGGCGGCAAGGCTGGGCATCATTGGGCGTGGCAGCGACGTCGTCGTGGTCGAAGCCATCACCCACGCGCAGATCCGCAACGGGCAATACCTTGCGTCGGCGCCGGCAAGCGCCCCGACGCCGCCTCCTGTGGCGACGGCAGCGGCATCGGCCGCCCCTGCGCCTGCATCTCAGCCCGAACCGGCACCGGCCGTAATGGTGGCTGCTGCGCCGGCCAGTGGCACAAGCTCCGCATCCACAGCACCGCAGCCTGAATCCGAGGCGCCCGCAGCCGACACGACCGCCACACCGGATGCCCTGGCCGCATTGGATATACAGTCGCTCGACACCGCGCAGGCGCGGCGCAGCACCCCTTCCCCCACGGTCACGGAGTCACCTGCCGAAGGCATCTATCTGCAGTTTGGCGCCTTCAGCAGCTACATCTCGGCCGACCAGCTCACCAATCGTCTGAATACCGAGATCGCGCAGGCTGAGAACCGCAGCGCCCACATCGATACCCGCGACGGTCTGCACCGC